>NZ_JBQUZW010000002.1:0-445352 GCF_056313665.1 Lysobacter sp. DMC104
GGTGACCGCTTCACAAGACCACGTGAACTGCCCTGAATCGATGTCCGCCCCGAGCACACAAAAAATCTGACACACCCGGCGCCACCCTTTGCGGGTGGCGTTTGCCGCTTTTCGGGGCAGGCGTGGCACTTTTCCGGTCACGCACCACACTTTCCGTCTGGCGCGCGACGCTTTTTTGGTCATGTGTGACCATTTCAGACTGACATGCGACACTTTTTGGATCGCGCGTGGCGCTTTTTTTACCATCTGCCACACTTTTTCACTGGTGCGCCACGCTAGAAGTGTGGCGCATGATGCTTTCTACCTTGCATGCCACGCTTTTCAGGTGGTGGCCGGCGCTTTCCGGGGGTCGCACGGCGTTTCGACTGTCATGCGCCACGGGGCGGGCCCCGATCGCGCCCGCCCGGGGCGTTCAGCCGTCCTTCGACGCGGCAGCGGCCGCCTTCGAGGGCCGGGCGAAGCGCGTCGACAGGGCCTTGCGCAGCCCTTCCAGCCCCTGATTGCGGCCGGACACCTTCAGCAGCGCATAGCCTTCCAGCGCGAACGACATCACGTCGCTGCCGAGGGCGTCCTGGCTGTCCTCCCACCGCTCGGAAAGGCGCTGCAGCCGGGCCAGCCGCGGGCGCAGCTGGTCCAGCGCCGCCAGGTCGGCCTGCGCGTCGGCCAGATCCAGACTCGGCGGGATGACCTGCGGGTTCTCGCCCAGCACGGTCAACGTCTGCCGGCAGAAGGCCTCCGACTTCGGCCCCATCCGGTACAGGCCCTTGCGCTGGTCGGGCGTCAGCGAGATCAGCCCCTGCAACTCGGTTTCGAGCGCGGCCAGGGCGTTGTCGATGCGCGCAAGCTGTTGGTCGTCGAAGCTCAGGGACAGCAGGTTCTGACTCATGGGGTTCCCGATTGGCGTTGGACCCGCGTGCTGCGGGCGGGCGGCAGCCTACACGGGTCGCGGGAGACGGCGCATGAAACCGGAATCACGACCATAGGGTGGGCTCGGGCCTGAGGTATCCCCACAAGTTTTCGCGGAAGCCTCGGACATTCATGTCCCAACGACATCCGTGAGCCCGTTCTGGTCTTGACGTTCCGGGGCCCCTGGTCGCGACGGGCTTCGCGGATCAGGCCCGAAGGGCGCGCGGCAGGAGGCCGCGCGTTTTTCGACCAGCACACGGATGTGCTGTCGAAAAACCCCGCGGAGCCCGTGCACCCGGCGCGCAGCGTCGGGCGCGACCGACGGGGTGTGCTTTCTTTGGGTCACCCTTTCTTTACACAAGTAAAGAAAGGTGACTCGCTCGCGGCAGCGAGCGAAACACGGAAACAACGGCAGAGCCTTCAAAGCGGGATCCCGGCGTTCGCCGGGATGACGGGATGACGGGATG
The DNA here is from genome assembly GCF_056313665.1 of Lysobacter sp. DMC104. Classification (NCBI taxonomy): domain Bacteria; kingdom Pseudomonadati; phylum Pseudomonadota; class Gammaproteobacteria; order Lysobacterales; family Lysobacteraceae; genus Lysobacter; species Lysobacter sp. DMC104. Next base: position 1,374 of record NZ_JBQUZW010000002.1, read on the forward strand.
ACGGGATGACGGGATGACGGGGAATGGTGCTGCCGGATCAAGCAGCCCCCTCGCCTCCGGCCCGGGATGACACGAGAGAGGGTCGACCCCACCTGCCCCGATGATCCGCCAGGACAAGAAGTGGGGAACCCCCAGACCCGGGCCCGCCGCAACGTCTGCCCGCATGGGCATACTGGGACCGCGATCGCCCATCGTGCGTCGCCTGCGTCATCGGACAAGTCCCACATCCACGGAGCCCATTCCACGCCATGCAGTACGAACTTCCCACAGGCAGACTCGAAGACGTGTTTTCCGGCCCGCGCGCGATCACCGCCGACGAGCGCAGCGCCCTGTACGAGCTGATCATCAATGCGATGCGCGAGCGCTTCGGCGAACACCTGCAGCATCTGGTGCTGTACGGCTCCACCGCACGCGGCGCCGCCCGCCCCTACTCGGATGTCGACCTGTGGGGCGTGATCGACGACGAGGTCTACGGCCCCGAGTTCCAGAAACAGGTCGAATGGGTCTACGGCCCCGGCAAGGCGCTGGTGTACCTGCTCTCGCGCACCGCGGCCGAAGCGCTCGCGCGCGTGGTCGACGAAAGCTGGCCGATCAGCCGCGGCAAGTTCGTCTATTCGCACGTGGTGTGGACCGCGCCCGGCCACGAGAACCTGCTCGCCGAGCTGCGCGAGATCGCCACCCATCCGGATTCGGACACGGTGGAGCGTTCGATGGCGCGGATCGTCTCGGGCACGCTGTACGAACTGATCGGCAAGCTGCGCAACCGCTCGGCGCCACACGCGATGATCGCGGGCACCTTTGCCATGCATCTGGCGCTGGTGACGGGGCTGTCCGCGCGCTATCCGTACGCGACCTTCGGCACGGTGCTGGAAGAAGCCGCGCGGCTGCCGGCGCCCGATGGCGCAAAGGAACTGTACGCAATGGTGATCCAGGGCGACCTGGCCGATCTGGCCCGCGTCAACGACGTGGTCGAGCGCGCCTGGGCCGGACTGGCTTCGTGGCAGGCCGGCCCGGCCTTCACCGCGGCGGTGGAACGGCGCGTCACCCCGGTGTTCGAGCCGAGCGTGGAAGACGCGCACTGAGCCGGCGCGGATTCGCCTGTCGGCGTGCCGCCGACCGAAGGGCGTAGCCCGGGTAAGGCCGCAAGCCGTACCCGGGCGGCTTGCTTCGGCGAGAATTGAAGCCCTGCCCCCCGCCAGTCTCGCCGGAACGCGCATGACTCCCGTACAGACGACATTGACGGCACTCGCATCGCTCGACCTGATCGCTTCGCTGCTGGCCCTCTTCAACCGCTCGTACACGGGCAGGCAGCGCGTCCTTCAACTCGCCATCATCTGGTTGTTGCCGCTGGTGGGCGCGTTGATCTGCATCGGCATCGCATGGTCCGACCACGCGAGCCTGACCGTGCGCAGCACGTTCGACCCGCTGCACAAGCCGACCGACGGCAGCACGATCGATGCGACCGGGCCGCCGGGTACGCATCTTCGCCACGGCGACAACGACCATTGAAGAAATCGCCACGCCCGTTTGTCCGCTATCTGTGCTGGATCACGATAGTCTGGGCTGTGCTGCTCGCTCTCTACGCCGCCGGGACATTCCTGATTCCAGATGACGGCGCACGGGAACCCGAGATGGGGCGCATGGCGACGTTCCTGATCTTCGCCGTGCCCGGCTCGGTGCTCTACTTCATCGCCGCGCTGGGCCTTTACCTGCTGGCGAGCATCGCGTCGGACAGCATGTCACCTGACAGCGTCCGCATGCCCTTTCCGCCTCCGGGCGGCATCGCATTCCACACCGCGGAAGACATCGAAGCGGACGACCTCTGCGTCCTGCTGCACGATGTCGTCGCGTTTCTCGGCACCTTGGAGCCGCCGCTGCGGAAGCTCCGTCGCTACGACGACTGGTGGCAGCATGACGGCCTGCATTTCGCACGAGGCAGCATCACCTTTGGCGAACTTGCCGCGATGGTCGAGACACCGCGCGCCATGCTGGAAGCGACGCCGGACGACGAAGCAGTCTTCGTCGGCATCGCGCCCGACGACGCGCGCTGGTATCTGCGCTTCCGCGCGGAGCGGGATGCTGACGACGAACGCATCGTGGGGCGCATGGCGCTCGTCCTGCCTGCCGAAAGTGCGCGTGGGTTTGCCTCGACAATTTCCGCTCCCGATCGCGCTTTGGTGCAGGAGGCCGCCGAAGCCTGTTACGCGAAGATCATTCGGCGCGATTGAGCATCCAGGCTGCGCCGGGGCCATGGCCGACAATGTTGATGACGCAGTCGGTACAGCCCGGGATGAAGACGCCGGCGTCGGCACCGCGGATCACCCGACCGAGCGAGCTGTAGACTAGGGCGGCAGGTCTTTATTCACTCAACCCGGGCATCAGGCGTCATGGGCGACCAACGCGATTTCGACAAATTGCTTGCGTACCTCAGGCGCGTTCCTGCCATTTCTTCCGATCCCATCGGAACCGGCAAGCTCCCCGACGGCAATTGGCGGGTCCAATTCTCGCTCGACATCGAACACCCGCTTGCATGGCATGTCGTGCAGGAGATGGGCTGCGTCCTCAACTACCTGTCCCTGACGGAACGCTTGCCGACCGTCTTCATGCCCATCTCTCCGGCACCATATCTCAATGGAGGACCTGAAGAATTCCTGTCCTGGATCATCGAATCCAAAGACCCTGCGTTCAAGCCAGGCACGGTTGCAGACTGGCTTGATTCACGCCTGCCCCGCCCTGTCGACGACATCTCTCAATGGCCCTCGGACGACGAAATTTGACCCATCGACAAAGAGCCATCACCCGAGCGCAACGGATACAGGCGCACACTCTGCCCGACAGAGACGGGCAATCTCTTTCATCCCGGGCAGACAAAGCTCACTCTGCCCTCCAGATCATCTGTTCGCTGGTGTGAGCCCAGCCATGCAACTGACCCGCTGTAAGGACCAGGACCACGACACGCTGGATGGGGCATACGGGGAACTCGCACGGAGCGATGACGCGATGAGTCGCGAACTTGGTGCGACGATGCTCGACTTGCTCGCCCGCCTCCGCGCGTTGCCCGGCGACAAGCCGGCATTCGTCCTCACCTCGCATCATCGACTTGTCCTGCTTGCACAGGATTCGCATGCGTCGCCGTGGTTCGTCATCGTGTCCGCGCTGTGCAAGTCCGAATACCACATCGAAGCGCTGCTGCCGGAGCGGGCAGCACCGTGGTCCGGCGCCTACGTGCGTGGCATCGCGCGGACGGAAGACGAAGCGACCGAGATGATCGTGACCGCGATGACCGTTTCGGAAGGATGGAAGTAGCCGCTGAGTGCGTGCACGCCGCGGCACTTGTGCGAAGCATCATGCAAGCCGGGCTCGATCAGGCCTGAACATTTTCAGACAAGCGCCGTCCTCTCCGTACACGACGCACTCCCGATCCGGGAACGACCGAACATGGTCTTCGCAGAACGCGAACGCCGATGCGACGCTGTCGAAATCGATCCGGCATTCCGCATCTCCGGCCTGATGGCGCGTGCCATCGAGATGCAGGACCTTGCCGGTAGCGACTTCAGCGATGAGGACGCGGATGGTCATGGCGGCTCTGTTGATGTTGCACACCATGATTCCAAGCCCATAGGGCGGGCTCAAGCCCGCCGGCTCAAGCCCGCGGGCATGCAATCACGCCCCCGCGACACCCGCGTCGCTACGCCATCATCTTCGAAGCGACGTGATGGGCCGCGATGGCGGGCTTGAGCCCGCCCTATGCCGGCTCACGGGCGCCGCGTGAGACTCTCAGCTCCCGAACTCCGGCCCGCGTGCCAGTGCGCGCTTCACTTCTTCCAATGCGTTCGGGTCATCGAGGGTGGACAGGTCGCCCGGGTCGCCGCCCTGTGCGAGGGCGAGCAGCGAGCGGCGCAGGAGTTTGCCGGAGCGGGTCTTCGGCAGCGCGCCGACGACGTAGATGCGGGCCGGGCGGGCGACGGCGCCGAGGTTGTGTTCGACCTGCTTGCGCATGCCGTCGGCGGCGGCGACGCGGGCGTCGCGTTCGGTCGTGGCCTGGCGCAGGGTGGCGAAGACGACGGGCACCTGCCCTTTCAGTTCGTCGGCGACGCCGACGACCGCGGCTTCGGCGACGACGGGGCAGCTAGACACGGCTTCCTCGATCTCGCGTGTGCCCAAGCGATGGCCGGCGACGTTGATGACGTCGTCGGTGCGGCCGAGGATGAAGGTGTAGCCGTCCTCGTCGCGAATCGCCCAGTCGAGCGAGCTGTACAGCAGTTCCTTGAAGTGGCCGAAGTAGCTGCGCAGGAAGCGCGCGTCGTCGTGCCACAGCGTGCTCATGCAGCCGGGCGGCAGCGGCGGTTGCAGCACCAGCACGCCCTTCTCGCCGGGGCCGACTTCCTCGCCGGTGGATTCGTGGATGATCTTCGTGCGGTAGCCGAGATTCGGGAAACCGGGCGAGCCGAACTTCACCGGCTTCATGTCGAGGCCGGGCAGCAGGCACAGCACCGGCCAGCCGGTCTCGGTCTGCCAGTAATTGTCGATGACCGGTTTGCCGAGCGCGTCGGTGATCCAGTGCGCGGTGGGTTCGTCCAGCGGTTCGCCGGCGAGGAACAGGTAGCGCAGCGACGTCAGGTCGTGGCGGCGGATGTAATCGACATCGTGCTTCTTCAGCACGCGCGCTGCGGTCGGCGAGGAGAACATCGTGCGCACGCGGTACTTCTCGCACAGCGCCCACCAGATGCCGGGATCCGGATGTACCGGCAGGCCTTCGTACAGCAGCGAGGTCGCGCCGACGATCAGCGGGCCGTAGACGTTGTACGAATGGCCGACGGCCCAGCCCACGTCGGAGGTGGAGAACATCGTCTGCCCGGGGCCGACGTCGTAGACGGTGCGCATCGACAGCGCCATCGCGACCGCGTGGCCACCGACGTCGCGCTGCACGCCCTTGGGCTTGCCGGTGGTGCCGGAGGTGTAGAGCAGGTAGCTGGGTTCGTTCGACTCCAGCCATTCGACCGGCACCTGCGCATCACCGACGGCGGCGCGCAGTGTGGCGTAGTCCTCGTCGCGGCCGGCGACCTTCGGTTCTGCCGGGTCGAGCCCGCGCGAGACGATCAGCACCTTCGGCGGCGCGAATTCGGCTTCGGCGCAGGCGGCGTCGACCAGCGCCTTGTACGGGATGACCTTGCCGCCGCGCATGCCGGCGTCGGCGGCGATGAGCAGTTTCGGTTTCGCGTCGTCGATGCGCAGCGCGAGGTTGTGCGCGGCGAAGCCGCCGAACACCACCGAGTGGATCGCGCCGATGCGCGCGCAGGCGAGCATCGCGAACACGGCTTCGGCCATGTTCGGCATGTAGATCACGACGCGATCGCCGCGGCCCACGTCCAGCCGCTTCAGCACGGCGGCGAAGGCGTTCACCTCGCGATGCAGCTCGCGATAGGTGATCTCGCGGGTGGTGTCGGTCTCGGTGGAGATCGCGACGAGCGCGAGCTGGTCGCCGCGTTCGTCGAGGTGCCGGTCGACGGCGTTGTAGCAGAGATTGGTCTCGCCGCCGACGAACCATTTGCGGAACGGCGGTTCGTCGTATTGCAGGATCGTGTGCGGCGGCACGTGCCAGTGGATGGCCTTGGCCTGCTCCGCCCAGAATGCCTCCGGTTCTTCGACCGATCGGCGATATTCGTCTTCGTAGCGCATGGCCCCTCCCGGCGTGGCGCGATGCCGGGAGCATAGTCCCGCGCGCCGCCGCCGGCCTTCCGACCTTGGTCGGAGGTGGCAAATCATCGAGCCGCCTACGGCTCGGTAGAGCGGCCTTCAGGCCGCTGCGCTTGATCCATCGCGCATCTCGAAAAGCAGCGGCCTGGTGTTCAACAGCCGAATGGCTGGTCAGGCCGCTCTACCGAGCGCGAGATGGCAGACGGGCGCATCGCAAACAAAAATGCCAGCCGGGGGTGAGCCGGCTGGCATTCGAATCGGCAACAGATGCGTTTACAGCAGGTGCGCGACGCCGGCGCGTTCCTCTTCCAGCTCGGCCAGGGTCTTGTCCATGCGGGCGCGGCTGAAGTCGTCGACCGGCAGGCCTTCGACGCGGGTGTATTCGCCGTTGGCGCAGGTCACCGGCACGCCGTACATCACGCCTTCGGGGATGCCGTAGCTACCGTCGGACGGAATGCCCATCGTCACCCACTCGCCATTCGTGCCCAGCGCCCAGTCGCGCATGTGGTCGATGGCGGCGTTGGCGGCCGAGGCGGCCGACGACAGGCCGCGGGCCTCGATGATGGCGGCGCCGCGCTTGCCGACGACCGGGATGAAGGTATTGGCGTTCCAGTCGGCGTCGTTGATCTTGCCCTGCAGCGACTCGCCGCCGACGGTGGCGAAGCGGTAGTCGGGGTACATGGTCGGGCTGTGGTTGCCCCACACGACCATCTTCTTGATGTCGGCGACGGCGACGCCAGCCTTGGTCGCGAGCTGCGACAGCGCGCGGTTGTGGTCGAGGCGCAGCATCGCGGTGAAGTTCTTCGCCGGCAGGTCCGGGGCCGACTTCATGGCGATGTAGGCGTTGGTGTTCGCCGGGTTGCCGACGACCAGCACCTTCACGTTGCGCGAGGCGACGTCGTTCAGCGCCTTGCCCTGCACGGTGAAGATCTCGGCGTTCTTCAGCAGCAGGTCCTTGCGCTCCATGCCCGGGCCGCGCGGCATCGCGCCGACCAGCAGGGCATAGTCGGCGTCCTTGAACGCGACCTTCGGATCATCGGTGCCGACCATGCCGGCGAGCAGCGGGAACGCGCAGTCTTCCAGCTCCATCATCACGCCCTTGAGCGCGGCCTGGGCCTTCTCCAGCGGCAGCTCCAGCATCTGCAGGATCACCGGCTGGTCCTTGCCCAGCATTTCGCCGGAGGCGATGCGGAACAGCAGGGCGTAACCGATCTGGCCGGCAGCGCCGGTGACGGCGACTCGGACGGGGGTCTTCATGTGCGGTAGCTCCAGAAAGCCTTGAGGAAAGATCGAAGGAAGGAAACGCGATCGGGACGGGTGGCAAGGGTAGACGCGCCATGGCCGGGAGGCCATCGCCCGCGGCTACGACTTCAGTCGCAAGCCGCGGAGGCGTCGGGAAATCGTATGCAGCCCCCCGACGAAAAAGGCCGGATCGCGGAGGCGACCCGGCCCGTGGTTCAGGACAGCTCGGCGAAGAACTCGCGGAAACGTTGCATGCCCGGCATCAGCTGCGGCGTCGGGCAGGTGTAGCTGATGCGCAGCGCGCGCGGTTCGCCGAACGCGGAGCCCGGCACGCAAGCCACGCCCTTGGCGTCGAGCAGCGCGTTGCACAGGTCGACGTCGTTGGCGATCGTCAGGCCGGTGGGGCCATGGGTCTTGCCGAAGTAGGCGCTGACGTCCGGGAAGACGTAGAACGCACCCAGCGGCTTCGGGCAGACGATGCCGGGGATCTGCGCCAGCACCGCCATCACCTCATCGCGCTTGGACTGGAATTCGGCGCACTTCTGCGCCGGCACGTCCTGCGGGCCGTCCAGCGCGGCGATCGCCGCAGCGGTGGTGAGCTCGGGGATGTTGGTGATGTGGTTCGAGTTGAGCGTGACCACGGCCTTCGCGACGGACTCGGGGCCGGCCATGAAGCCGACGCGCCAGCCGGGCATGCCGTAGGTCTTCGACAGCGAGTCGAGGAAGATCAGGCGGTCGCGCAGTTCCGGGCGGAAATGCAGGAAGTTGTGGTAGCCGACGCCGTCGAACACCATCGTGTTGTAGATGTCGTCGGTGATGATCCAGGTGTCGGGATGCTTCGCGACCACGTCGGCCAGCGCGGCGATCTCGTCCTTGGTGTACGCCATGCCCGTCGGGTTGGACGGGTTGTTGAACAGGAACACCTTCGGCTTCTTCGCCAGCGCGGCGTCGAGCTGCGCGGGGGTGAGCTTGTAGTCCTGCTCGGGCGGGCACGGCAGCAGGTCGACCTTGGCATCGACGATCTCGGCGATGTCGAGGTAGCTGGTCCAGTACGGCGTCGGGAAAGCGATGGTGTCGCCTTCGTCCAGCAGCGCCTCGGCCAGGTTGTAGATCATGTGCTTGGCGCCGATCGCCGTGACCACGTTGGCGCGGGCGTAGCCGGTCATGCCGAGCGCTTCGATGTGGCGCAGGAAGGCATCGAGCAGCGCGTCCGCGCCGCGATTGCTGCCGTACTGGCCGCTGTCCTTCGCGAGGGCCTCGCGCACCGCTTCGTACACGTGCGGGCCGGGGAGGAAGTTCGGGACGCCGATCGAGAAGCTGATGATGTCGCGGCCTTCGGCCTTGAGCTTCTTGGCCTTTTCGGCGACGACCATGATCGCGCTGGGCTTGGCGCGACCGATGCGCCGGGCGAGCTGTGGCATGAGGGTTTGACCTGGGGAAGGTATGCACTATTGTAGCCCCGGCGATCCCGCGTCGCAGCATTCGCGGTGCGACGGAACCGTGATCGCCACCCGGCACGACCGGGTGCATGCCCGCCCTGGAGACCCGGAAAGAGGGGGAATCGCGTGAAGATGCGTCCGTACGCCCGGTTGATGTTCCCCGCCTGCGCCCTGCTCGTCGCCTGCGTGCTGGCGACCGCCGGTGCCGCGGCCGCCACCCGCTCCCGCACCGCCGTCGACGCCACCGGCAGCCTGGTCAAGGTCGACGGCAGCATCGCGGTGATCGAACCCGACATCGAGCTGTCGCTGGTCACCGCCGGCGGCATGCTGGAGCCCCGGCGCGAATGGTCCGAGACCGCACGCCGGCTGTATCCGGCCGAAGTGCGCCAGCAGCTCGAAGGCCGGCGCGTGGTGATGGCCCCCGACTACGACATCCCCGACGGTCTGGACCCGGCCTCGCAGCTGGGCCAGATCATCCGCCTGCACCAGGCGGTGGCGATGAGCATCCTGCAGTACACCACCCCCGGCAACGTGCTGGCGACCAAGAAGGACGCCAAGGGCCGCGCGCGGATGGACTGGAGCCTCGGCCCCGGCGTGCAGGCACTGCGCGAACAGACCGGCGCCGACTACGCCCTGTTCACGTACCTCCGAGACAGCTACACCAGCAGCGGCCGCGCCGCGCTGCGCGTGGTCGGCATCCTGCTGCTGGGCGGCGACATCGGCGGTGGCGCCCAGGTCGGCGTCGCGACCTTGGTCGACCTGCGTACCGGCCAGGTGGTCTGGTACAACCTGCTGGCCAAGCAGACCGGCGACCTGCGCGACCAGGCAGGCGCGGCGACCACGGTCCGGCAGATGCTCAGCAAACTGCCGGTGGAGTGACGCCCATGCGCGTATCCCGCCCCTTCGCCACCGCCCTGCTCGCCACCGCGCTGGCGGGCACCGTGGCCGGCAGCGCCGCCGCGCCGCCGCTGCCGCACCTGAAGCCGGGCGAGCGCCCCGCGCCGGGGTCGACCGAATCCGAGCTGTGGTACGGCACCGACCAGGCCGAGAAATACCTGCGCCAGGCGCCGATCGTGGTCCACGACCCCGATCTGCAGCGCTACGTCGAGGGCGTGGTCTGCCGCGTCACCGGCGACTACTGCAAGGACCTGCGCGTCTACATCGTCGACTACCCCGTGTTCAACGCCTCGATGGCGCCCAACGGCGCGACGCTGGTGTTCACCGGCGCGCTGCTGCGCATGCGCGACGAATCCGAACTGGCGGTGGTGCTGGGCCACGAATTCGCGCACTACAAGGCGCGGCACTCGCTGGAAAGCTGGGAAACCACCAAGCGCGCCAGCGCCTTCCTCAGCACGTTCGGGCTGGTGAGTTGGGTCGGCGGGATCCCGCTGGCGGGCGAGATCGCCTATCTCGGCGGCATCGGCGGGCTGTCCAAGCAGTCGCGCGACAACGAACGCGAGGCCGACCGGCTCGGCTACGCCGCGACCATCGCGCTCGGCTACGACCCGCAGGGCGGCGTGCGCGTGTGGGAGCGCATGCGTCGCGAGGAACAGGCCGACAAGCACCACCACAGCGGCGGCGTGTTCGCCAGCCACCCGAAGACCGAGGAACGCCTGACCGACATGCGCGCCGCCGCGGCGCAGGTGTCGACCGAGCATCCGGTCACCAACGCCGAGGCCTACCGCGCGGCGATCCGCCCGTTCCTCCAGCGCTGGATGGAAGGCGAGCTGTCGCGACGCACCTACGACACCAGCCTGCAGGTGCTGTCCGAGTTCAGGCAGGACGCCACGCCCGACACCGCGGCGCTGGCCACGTTCTACCTCGCCGAAGCGCATCGCCGCCGCAACAAGGGCGACGACATGGCGCAGGCCGGCAAACTGTACGCCGAAGCCCTGGCCCTGCCCGATCCGCCCGCCGCCGCGTGGCGCGAGCAGGGCCTGTACCTGCAGGCGCACGGCGACCAGCCCGGCGCGATCGCGGCGCTGCGCCGTTACCTCGACGCGGCCCCGGAGGCCGGCGACGCCGCGCTGATGCGGCATACCCTCGAACGATGGGAGAAGACGCCATGACCCTGCGCACGATGCGCTTCCTGCTGCCTGCGCTGCTGGCGCTGCTGCTGGCGGCCTGCGCCAGCCAGTCGCTGCAGACCGCCGGCAAGGCGTCGGCCTTCGACATGACCTTCGACACCACGCTCGACTGGAGCCGCATCAAGGCCAACCGGCGCGAGATCTGGACGATCGACGGCGTGCTGCTGAACCGCCTGCTGATCTTCTCGAAGATCAAGCCGGGCGAGCACGTGTTCCAGCAGGCCCGCGAGCGGAAGTCGCGCCCGGATGGCCCGTGGTACCGCAGCGGCATGCGTCTGGACGAAGTGCAGAAGCTGATCACCGACGGTCTGGTCGACGGCCAGTGGGTGGGTGTGCAGGCGACCAACCTGCGCCCGCACAGCTTCGGCGGCGTGGACGGCATCCGCTTCGACGTCGAGATGGCCGATCCGGACGGCCTGATCTACCGCGGCACCGTCGCCGCCGCCGAACGCAACGGCCTGCTCAACCTGATCGTGTGGGTCGCCCCGAAGGAGTACTACCACGGCCGCGATGTCGCCGCCGTGGACGCGATGCTGGACGGGATGCGGTTCAAGTAATCGCACGCCGCACCGCCACGCCGCGCACCCGGAGGCGCGCGGCGTTTCCGGTCGGTGCCGCAGCCCTCAGGCCGCGATCTCCAGCGGCACCGCCGGGAAATCCACGACCGTGCCGGCGACGTGGTTGACGTAGTTGGTCAGCGTGTTCAGCGCGACCAGCGCCACCACTTCCAGCACGTGGCCATCGTCGAAGCCGGCCAGTTTGAACGCCGCCAGTTCGGCATCGTCGATCACGCCGCGTGACGTGGTCAGCCGCCGGGCGAAGTCCGCCAGCGCGGCATCGCCGGCATCGGAGCTGGCGCCCGAGCGCGCCGCGCGGATGTCGGCTTCCGACAGGCCCGCGCCCTTGCCGATCAGCGTGTGCGCCGCAAGACAGTAGCCGCAGCTGTTCGCCTGCGCGACGGCGAGGGCGACGATCTCGCGACGGCCCGCGTCGAGGCGGCCGCCCGCCAGCGCGTCCGAGAACGCCAGATAGCCGTTGAGCGTGGCCGGCGCGCGGGCAAAGGTGCGGAACAGGTTGGGGACGACGCCGAGCTTCGCCTTCACCGCGGCGAGGGTGGCGGCGACGGCGGGATCGGCCGAGGCCGGGTCGAGCGGGGCGATGCGGGGGGACGAGGCGTTCATGGCGGGCTCCTGGGAAGCCGTGGAAGGAAGCGTCACTGTGGCGGCTCGATCGATACACATGGCATCATTTCGTCCACGAAAAGCCACGGATCGTCTCACCATGCAGGATCGCCTCAGCGCACTGCTCGACTGCTTCCGCCTGCGGGCCCGGGTCTTCCACACCGGCAGCCTGTGCGACACCGCCGATTTCGACGCCCGCGAAGGCGTCGGCCACCTGCACGTGCTGCGCGGCGGCACGCTGCGGATCGGCGACGGCGTCGCCGGCGAGACCGTGATCGCCGAGCCCAGCCTGATCTTCTATCCACGGCCGGCCCCGCACTGGATCCGCGGCGAAGGCGCGCACGGCGCGGAGCTGGTGTGCTCGTCGATCGAACTGGGTGCGGATGCCGGCAACCCGCTGACCCGCAGCCTGCCCGCGCGACTGGTGCTGCCGCTGCGCGACAACGCGCTGCTGCGCGGCACGCTCGAACTGCTGTTCGAAGAAGCGTTCGCCCAGTACTGCGGGCGGCAGGCGGCGCTCGATCGCCTCAGCGAACTGATGATCCTGCAACTGCTGCGCCACTGCATGACCGCCGGCGTGGTCGCACAGGGCGTGCTCGCCGGCCTCGCCGACCCGCGTCTGGCGAAAGCGCTCAACGCGATGCACGGCGCCCCGGGCGAGGCGTGGACGCTCGACGGCCTGGCGCGGGTCTGCGGCATGTCGCGCGCCCGGTTCGCGGCGCACTTCCACCGCGTCGTCGGCACGCCGCCGGGCGACTACCTGACCGACTGGCGCCTCAGCGTCGCGAAGACACTGCTCAAGCGCGGACAACCCGTGAAGACCGTCGCGCTCGACGTCGGCTACGCGAATGCATCGGCGTTCGCGCGCGTGTTCGCGGCACGGCATGCGGGCACGTCGCCCACTGTCTGGCTGTCTGCGCTGGCGCACTGAGCGCGGAAACGAAAAACGCGCCCGGAGGCGCGTTTTCCATGCGATGCCGCAGCCCGGATCAGGCGGCGAGGATCTTGTTCCATTCCGCCACGCGGTCGGCCTTCGCGTCGAGCGCGGCCTGGGCGTCGCCTTCGATCTTCACCGACTTGATGACGTCGCCCTGGCGGATGGCGTCGACCACGTCAAGACCTTCCAGCACCTTGCCGAACACGGTGTGCTTGCCGTCCAGCCACGGGGTCGCCACGTGGGTGATGAAGAACTGGCTGCCGTTGGTGTTCGGGCCGGCGTTGGCCATCGACAGCACGCCGCGCTCGTGGCGGACACCGTTGCTGGTCTCGTCCTCGAAGCGGTAGCCGGGGCCGCCGGTGCCGCGGCCCTGCGGGCAGCCGCCCTGGACCATGAAGTCGGCGATCACGCGGTGGAAGACCAGGCCGTTGTAGAAGCCGCGCTGCACCAGGTTCACGAAGTTGGCGACGGTCAGCGGCGCCTTGTCGGCGAACAGTTCGATGCGGATCGGGCCGCGGTCGGTGTCGAAATGGGCGATCAGGGACATGCGGGTGTCTCCGGGCGACGAAAAAGGGCGCACACCGTACCACGCCCGCCCTCCCCGGCGGGCGTGGCGGTGGCCCCCGTCATTCAGAACACTTCGTCGGCCAGTTGGCCCGGGCGGTAGGTCGAGTAGACGTAGACCGGGATGCCGGCATCGGCCAGATGTTCGAGGATCAGCGGACGCACGTCGTCCCACGCCAGACCGCCGACGCCGGTCGCCAGCCGCGGCAGCGCGATGCTGGTCAGGCCCTGTTCCTCGATCTCCGCCCGCAGCGCCTTCAGCGCATGGCGGACGTGCTGGAGGCTGGCCTTGCCGGGCTTGCCGCCGTGGTGGCCTTCGGCGCCGTCCTGGGTGAACAGGTTGACGATACGGCGGCCGTCGGCGCCCGCCCAGGTCCACAGGGTGCCGGGCTTGGGATGGGTGGACTGGCAGTAATGCCGGAAGTCCTTGTAGAGCGCCGGGGCGTACTCGCGCAGCGAGAGCGCCAGGCCGGTATGGAAATCGTCGTTCGGAGCCACGCCGTGGGCGATGGCCTGGGCACGCGTCTTGAGGATGTCGCCGGTGGTTTCCTGAAGCATGGGGCTTCCTTGGGGTGGAAATGGGATGGCGCCAGCCTCCCACGCCCACGCCCGCATCGCCTTGCCTCCGGGCAGGCGCGCATGACGCAAAAACCGCTAGAATCGCTGATTCGCCACCGTACTTCCGCAGACCATGGCGTCGCGGCTCAGCGCCGGTGGTGGGCGATCATCGACATCGCCAGGCCGGCCCAGCCGAGCAGCACCATCACCCCGCCCAGCGCCAGCAATGGCACCCGCAGATCGGCCGGCAGGGCCTGCGCCACCGCCGACGCCGGCGAGTACTGCATCAGCAGCCCGAGGGCCAGCACCAGTATCCCCAGAATGTCCAGGGCCATGGCCCACAGCGGCGGTTTCCAGGGGGTCGGGGCCATGCGCGGGTCCTTGATGAACGAGACGATCGTCGCCGATCGAGCCATTGCTCGACCGGGCAGCCTATAATAGTCGGCTTCCTTCACGACAATCCGCGCCCGGCCCACCCGCGGCGCCATTCGCCATGTCCGCACAGAATTCCGTCGAACGCCTTCGCAACATCGCCATCGTCGCCCACGTCGACCATGGCAAGACCACCCTCGTCGATCAGCTGCTGAAGCAGTCCGGCACCCTGAACGAGCGCGCCGTGGTCCCCGACCGCGTGATGGACAGCAACGATCTGGAAAAGGAACGCGGCATCACGATCCTCTCCAAGAACACCGCGATCCGCTGGACGAACCCGAAGACCGGCGAGCAGTGGCGCATCAACATCGTCGACACCCCCGGCCACGCCGACTTCGGCGGCGAAGTCGAGCGCGTGCTGTCGATGGTGGACTCGGTGCTGATCCTGGTCGACGCGATGGACGGCCCGATGCCGCAGACGCGCTTCGTCACCCAGAAGGCGTTCGCGATGGGCTTCAAGCCGATCGTCGTCGTGAACAAGGTCGACCGCCCCGGCGCGCGCCCGAGCTGGGTGCTGGACCAGACGTTCGATCTGTTCGACCGTCTCGGCGCCACCGACGACCAGCTCGACTTCACCACCGTCTACGCCTCGGGCCTGCAGGGCTTCGCCGGCATGACCGAAGACGTGCGCGGCGGCGACATGACCCCGCTGTTCGAGGCGATCTGCGAGCACGTGCCGGCGCCGCCGGTGGATCCGGATGGCCCGTTCCAGATGCGCGTCACCTCGCTGGACTACAACAACTACGTCGGCATCATCGGCGTCGGCCGCATCCAGCGCGGCAAGGTGAAGACCAACCAGAACGTCACGATCGTCGATCGCGAAGGCAAGACCCGCAACGGTCGCGTGCTGCAGGTGCTGGGCTTCATGGGCCTGGAGCGCGTGGAAGTGCCCGAGGCGCAGGCCGGCGACATCATCGCGTTCAGCGGCATCGAGGGCGTGGGCATTTCCGACACGCTGTGCGCGCCCGACGCCGTCGAGCAGCTGCCGGTGCTGGCGGTGGACGAGCCCACCATCTCGATGACCTTCCAGGTGAACGATTCGCCGTTCGCCGGCGTGAAGGAACGTTCGGGCGGCAAGTTCCTCACCTCGCGCCAGCTGCGCGATCGCCTCACCCGCGAAACGCAGCACAACGTCGCACTGAAGGTCGAGGACACCGCCGACGCCGACAAGTTCAAGGTCAGCGGCCGCGGCGAACTGCACCTGTCGATCCTGATCGAAACCATGCGCCGCGAAGGCTACGAGTTGGCCGTGTCGCGTCCGGAAGTGATCATCCGCGAGATCGACGGCGTGCTGCAGGAGCCGTACGAAGCGCTGGTCGTCGACATGGAAGAACAGTTCCAGGGCGGCGTGATGGGCCGTCTCGGCGAGCGCAAGGCGCTGCTGCAGAACATGGAACCCGACGGCAAGGGCCGTGTGCGCCTCGACTACCTGATCCCGGCGCGCGGCCTGATCGGCTTCCAGACCGAATTCCGCACGCTCACCGCCGGCACCGGCCTGCTGTTCCACGTCTTCGACCATTACGGCCCGAAGACCGACGGCGCGATCGGCCAGCGCCAGAACGGCGTGCTGATCTCCAACGGCACCGGCAGCTCGCCCGCGTACGCGCAGGCGGCGATGCAGGAACGCGGCCGCCTCTTCATCGAGCCGGGCGAGGAGATCTACGAAGGCCAGATCGTCGGCATCCACGCCAAGGACAACGACCTCACGGTCAATGCCCTGCGCGGCAAGCAGCTGACCAACTTCCGCGCCTCCGGCAAGGACGACGACGAAGGCCTGATCCCGCCGATCAAGTTCTCGCTGGAACAGGCGCTGGAGTTCATCGACGACGACGAACTGGTCGAAGTCACCCCCAAGCAGATCCGCCTGCGCAAGAAGATGCGCACCGAGGTGGATCGCAAACGGGCCTCGCGCGCGGCATAATCCCGCCCATGCGACCGGATGCGCCTTACAACCCGAGCCCCAATGCGCATCCGGGGCTGCATGCCATCGCGCTGATCGAACTCGGCAAGAGCCTGCTGGCCCTGCTCGCGGCCAGCGGTCTCGAACTCTTCGGCCCGGTCTCGATCCGGGCCTTCCTGCATCGGCTGGTCGAGATGTTCCAGTTCGATGCCCAGCACAGCGCCCTGTCGGTGCTCGCACAGAAGGTCAGCCCCGGCGCCGTGCACTGGGCCGCGGGCGTGGTCGCCGCGTACGGCGTGCTGCACCTGATCGAAGCCTGGGGCCTGTGGCGCGCCAAGGCCTGGGCCTCGTGGCTGGGCTGTCTGGCCGCCGCCATCTACGTGCCGTTCGAACTCTACGAACTGATCCGCAGCCCCGGCTGGATCGCGCTCGCCGTGGTGACGATCAACGTCGCCATCGTCTGGGTGCTGGCGCGCGATCTGTACAAGCGGCGCGGTCCGCACGCCGCACCGGCCGCCTGAGCGCGGCGCCGCGCGGCCATCGCCGGGTCGCCCTTTCTTCGCCCGCCCTCAGATCAGTTGCAGCGTCCGCAGCCTGCGGTAGAGCGTGCGTTCGCTGATGCCGAGGCTCGCGGCCAGGCTGCGCCGATCGCCGCGATGCGTCGCGAATGCGGTGCGCAACGCGTCCGCTTCCAGCGCCTTCAGTGACCCGGGACGCGGCGCATCGCCGGTGATGTCGTCGTCCGTCGACGGCGCGTCGGGCATCGCGGCGCCGCTCCACACCGCATCGTCCATCGCGCGCCGCACGTGGCTTTCGCCGATGCGGTCGCCGTCGGCCATCAGCACCGCGCGCTCGAGGATGTTGCGCAGTTCGCGGATGTTGCCGGGATACGCATGCCGGCGGAGGCGTTCGAGCGCGCCGGCGGTCAGCGTGCGCTCGCGTCCTTCCGGGATGCGCTGCAGCAGCGCGCGCGCCAGCAGCTCGATGTCCTCCAGCCGATCGCGCAGCGACGGAATGCGCACCGGGTAGGTCGCCAGCCGGAAGAACAGGTCCTGGCGGAACCCGCCCTCGGCCACCATGCGCCGCAGGTCGCGATGCGTGGCCGACACCACGCGCAGGTCGGTGTGGCGCAGGTCGTTGCCGCCCACGCGCCGATAGCAGCCGGACTCCAGCAGGCGCAGCAGCTTCACCTGCATCGACAGCGGGATGTCGCCCACTTCGTCGAGGAACAGGGTGCCGCCGTCGGCGGATTCGACCAGCCCGGGCTTGGCGCTGCTCGCGCCGGTGAAGGCGCCCTTCTCGTGGCCGAACAGTTCGCTCTCGAACAGGCTCTCGGGCAGGCTGGCGCATTCCACCACCACGAACGGCCGCGCGCGGCGCGGGCTCATCTCGTGCAGCGCCTGTGCGACGAGTTCCTTGCCCGTGCCGGATTCGCCCAGCAGCAGCACGCTGGCCTGCGATGGCCCCGCGCGGGCCACGGATTCCAGCATCCGCCGGAACGCCGGCGCCCGTCCGACCAGACGCTGGCCGCGGCCGGCATCGCGCACGGCGCGCAGCGGCAGCATCTTCTCCAGGAAGTAGACGAAACGGCCGTCGCCATCCGCCAGCGGCGTCAGCTCCACTTCGATGTATTCCTGCCCGATGGGCAACTGGTGCAGGTGCAGCACCTTCTCGCGCTGCCCGCTGGCGAGCGCGGCCGCCAGCGGACACGACTCGCCGGCGCGGTCGCAGGGCACGTCGACGTGGTGCGACACCGCGTGGCAGGTGCGGCCGACGACGGCGCCGTGCGCGAACTGCGCCCGGTAGGCGGCATTGGCCGCGAGGATCCGGTAGTCGCGATCGAACAGGATGTGCGGCTCGGGCAGGCTGTCGATCAGCGAGACCAGCAGCGGCGGAGCGTCGGGACTGTGTTCACCAGCCATGGGGGCGGCTCCGCGGGCGAGGCGGCCATCATGCCACTCTGGCAGTAGCGACTGCCATTTTCGACAGTTTCCGTGGCGGACGCGCCAGCCGGTTGCGAGCAACCCTTTGATTTCAAAGATCTGCCGCGACGGATTCGCGATGGCACGGATGCTGCATTGAAGAAGGCGTGAAACCCGCCTCGCCCACCGCCCGTCTGGTGCGCCATCTCGTCGCGATCGTCGTGGCGAAGCGGGGACTGCCGCACGCCCCTCGCGACCGGAGGCCCCGAACGACCGCTTCGGCTGGGGCGATATGCCCAATCGAGACGATGGGGAGGCCCGCCTAGCATGGCCATCCGACGACCGACCGAGCCTCCGCGCAGGCGAAGCACCCGGCACACCCTCCGCTCCCCCACGCAGGCCCGCATCCGATGACGACCGCATGGCTCCGACGCCACCTGGGCGTCGTGCTCGCAGTGAAGTGCGTCCTCCTCGCCGCCCTCTGGTGGTGCTTCTTCCGCGAGGCGCGGCCCGCCATCACGGCGGAGGACGCCGCTTCGCATCTCCTTTCGACCCAGCAGGAACGACCCGAATGATTTCCGAGCACCTCGTCGACCTGTCGCGGCTGCAGTTCGCGGCGACGGCCATGTACCACTTCCTGTTCGTGCCGCTGACGCTCGGCATGACGTGGCTGCTGGTGATCATGGAAAGCGTGTACGTGATGACCGGCAAGGTCGTCTGGAAGGACATGACCCGCTTCTGGGGCAAGCTCTTCGGCATCAACTTCGCGCTGGGCGTGACCACCGGCATCACCCTGGAATTCCAGTTCGGCACGAACTGGGCGTACTACTCGCACTACGTCGGCGACATCTTCGGCGCGCCGCTGGCGATCGAGGGGCTGATGGCGTTCTTCCTCGAATCGACCTTCATCGGCCTGTTCTTCTTCGGCTGGGACCGCCTGACGCGGCCGATGCACCTGCTGGTGACGCTGCTGATGGCGATCGGCACCAACCTGTCGGCGCTGTGGATCCTCATCGCCAACGGCTGGATGCAGAACCCGGTCGGCGCCGAGTTCAGCTACACCACGATGCGCATGGAGATGACCGACTTCTGGGCCGTGGTCTTCAACCCGGATGCGCAGGCGAAATTCGTGCACACGGTGTCGGCCGGCTATGTCACCGGCGCGATGTTCGTGCTGTCGATCTCGGCGTGGTACCTGCTGAAGGGCCGCAACGTGGAATTCGCCAAGCGCAGCTTCCGCGTCGCCTCGGCGTTCGGCCTGGCCTCGGCGCTGTCGGTGATCGTGCTGGGCGACGAGTCCGGTTACACCGTCGGCGAAGCGCAGCAGACCAAGATGGCGGCGATCGAGGCGATGTGGGAAACGCAGCCCGCGCCGGCCGGCCTCGCGCTGGCGGCGGGCATCGACGAACGCGCCGGCCGCAACACCTGGGAGATGCAGGTGCCGTGGGTGCTGGGCCTGATCGGCACACGCTCGGTGACGAAAACGATCCCGGGCATCGTCGAGATCAAGGAAAAGAACCGCGAGCGGATCCTGAGCGGCATCGAGGCCGTGACCGCGCTCGAACAGTTGCGCAAGCATCGCGACGACGCCGACGCGAAGGCGCGGTTCGAGGCGCACAAGGCCGACCTCGGCTTCGGCCTGCTGCTGAAGAAATACGTGGTGGATGTACGCCAGGCCACGCCAGCGATGATCCAGCGCGCGGTCGACGACACCGTGCCGCGGGTCACGCCGATGTTCTGGGCGTTCCGGGCGATGGTCGCCGCCGGCTTCGCGATGCTCGCGCTGTTCGTGCTGGCGTTCGTCGAGACCGTGCGCGGTCGCTGCGGCGGGAAGCGCTGGCTGCTGCGCTGGGCGCTGTGGATGCTGCCGGTGCCGTGGATCGCGAGCGAGCTGGGCTGGTTCGTCGCCGAGTACGGCCGCCAGCCGTGGACCATCTACGGCGTGCTGCCGACGCACCTGTCGGTGTCGACGCTGAGCGTGGAAAGCCTGTACGGCTCGCTCGCCGGCTTCATCGGTTTCTACACCCTGCTGTTGATCGTCGAGATGTACCTGATGGTGCGCTTCGCGCGACAGGGGCCCGGCAGCCTCGGCACGGGGCGCTACGACCAAGACGTCGCGCCCGTCGCGGCCCACGCCTGAGGAGATCGCGTCATGCTCGACTACACGACCCTGAAACTGATCTGGTGGCTGCTGGTCGGCGTGCTCCTGGTGGGCTTCGCCATCATGGACGGCCACGACATGGGCGTCGGCACGCTGCTGCCGTTCGTGGGCAAAAACGACGACGAACGCCGTGTCGTCATCAACACCGTCGGCCCGCACTGGGACGGCAACCAGGTGTGGTTCATCACCGGCGGCGGCGCGATCTTCGCCGCGTGGCCGCTGGTCTACGCCACCGCCTTCAGCGGCTTCTACTGGGCGATGCTGGCGGTGCTGTGGGCGCTGTTCTTCCGGCCGGTGGGCTTCGACTACCGCAGCAAGATCCACAACGCCACGTGGCGGAGCACCTGGGACTGGGGCCTGTTCGTCGGCGGCGCGGTGCCGCCGCTGATCTTCGGCGTGGCCTTCGGCAACCTGTTCCAGGGCGTGCCGTTCGGCTTCGACGATGCCCTGGTCTCGACCTACACCGGCAGCTTCTGGGCGCTGCTCAATCCGTTCGCGCTGCTGGTCGGCGTGGTGTCCAGCGCGATGATCACGATGCACGGCGGCATGTACCTCGCCCACCGCACGGAAGGCGACGTGCAGCGTCGCACCCTCCGCGCGGCGTCCATCGCGGCGCTGGTGATGGTGGCCGCGTTCGTCGGCGCCGGGCTGTGGCTGCGCTTCGGCGGGATCGAGGGCTACGCGATCACGTCGATGCCTGCGACCGACGCCCTGCCCGACCCGCTGGCCAAGACCGTGGTCCGCAGCGCCGACGCGTGGTGGGCGAACTACGATCGCCAGCCGCTGATCTGGCTGCTGCCGGTGCTGGGCATCGTCGGCGCGCTGCTCGCGGTCTGGCAGGTGCGCACAGGGCGGACGCTGACCGCGTTCGTGCTGTCGTCGCTGTCGATCGTCGGCGTGATCGGCACCGCGGGCGCGGCGCTGTTCCCGTTCGTGATGCCGTCCTCCACCCATCCCGGCGCCAGCCTGACGGTCTGGGACAGCACCTCCAGCCACCTGACCCTCGGGCTGATGTTCTGGGCCGTGGTGATCTTCATGCCGATCATCGTCTTCTACACCAGCTGGGCCTACCGGGTGATGCGCGGCAAGGTCACCGTCGCGCAGATCCGCGCCAACGAACATTCGGCGTACTGAGGCGGCCATGGTCACGATCGCCTTCACCACGCAGAACCGCAGCCAGATCACCTCGCATGCCGGGCGATGCCGGCACTTCATGGTGCGGCGGCTGGATGGCGGCACCGTCGGCGAGTGGGAACACCGTTCGCTCGGCCGCGAGGACACCCTGCACGCCTCCGCCGACGCCCTGCCGCCCGCCTTGCAGGACGTCGATGTCCTCATCACCGCCGGCGCCGGCCCGGGGCTGGTGTCCCGGCTGGCGCGGCACGGCGTGCAGCTCGTCATCACCGACGTACTGCTGCCGGACCAGGCCATCGCCGCGTGGATGACGGGCACCCTGCCCGTCGTCGCGCCCCGCGAATCGCACGCCGGCGCGCACGCCTGCGGCTGCGGGCGCGGCCGCTGCGGCGGCGCGTCGCACGAACCCTGAAGGAGAGAACCGATGTGGTATTTCGCGTGGATTCTCGGCGTCGGCTTCGCCGTGCTGCTGTCCATCCTCAACGCCATGTGGGGCGAGCACGAGGAGAACCGCCAGCAACCGGAGACAGATCATGCAGACCATCATGGACACGACGTCCAGGACTGATGCCGCGCCGGCGCCGGCGCGCATGCACGTGCCGGCGCTGCTGGTCGCGCTGGCCATCATGCTCGTCGGCACCGCTCTGCCCGCGGTGATGGCGAACGCCGCAGGCAAGGCCGACCACGGCCTGGCCACGCTGCTGCTGTGGGCGATGGCTGCGGGTTTCGTGCGCGGCGTGGGATTCGTGCCGCGGCATCCCGTGCCGCGTTGGCTGTTGTCGGGCTGGGCCTGCGCGATCGGCCTGGTGTCGTACGCGGCGCTACGTTGGGCCGCGTGACATTGCGGTCGCACGCGCAACGCCCGTCATCCATCGAAAAGGAGTCACGAGATGCGTTCGCAAGTGCCGGTTTCGATCGTCCTGTCCTGCCTGACGGCGGTCGGCTTGGCCGCTGCCGCCCCAACCGAATCGCCGGCGGCGGCCGACGCACGCATCGCCATCCCGCTGTCGCCGGCCGACGCCGCGGCCTTGCGCACCGAGATGCGTGGCCAGCTCATCACCGTGCAGGGGCTGGTGTCCGCGCTGGCCGCGGACGACTGGAACGCGGTGGCCGGGCTGGCCGACACGCAGCGCCCGGGCCCGCAACGCCACCCTGCCGGCCCGCCGGGGTTCCGCGCGCATCTGCCGCCGACCTGGTTCGATCTGGCGCGGCCGATGCACCAGAGCTACGGCACCATCGCCGAGGAGGCCCGCGGCGAGCGGCGCAAGGACGCCGCGCTCCGGCACCTGTCCTCAGTGATAGCGCAGTGCACCGCCTGCCATGCGACATATCGCATCGAGGAACGCCCCGCGGACTGAGCACGTGACCGCGGCCCTCCCCGGCCGTCACGCGTCTTCGGCGGCCGGCGATGGCATCGTGGCGCCGCCGACCATCGCCGGCAGATTCCTGCCCCCGACCCGGCAATGCGCGCCTCCAGAGGTGGCTGCAGCAGCACCTCGGCATGCACGCGATCGCGATTGCGTCGCCCTTCCCGTTCACGGGTGAGCACCCCGCCCGCGTCCAGTTTGCCCGGGATCCGCAGCACGGCCCGCGCCGTGATCCCGACCTGGCACGCGATGTCGCCGTCCTGACCGCTCAGGCAGACCGGGACATGCGTGTGATTGCTGAGACATGCGCCATGACGCGGCGCTGGGCCGGCATCTGGTCGAACGACTGCGCCTGCGCGGCCTGCTCCGCACCAGCCTGAGCGCACGCACCGCCGGCAGGCGGCGGCGCGTGTCGGACGTCGGGCGTCAGAGCTTCGCGGGTGCGTTCAACTGCGCCTGCTTGCGCACGATCAGCATCGCGATCTCCAGCGCCTGCTCGTAGTTCAGGCGCGGATCGACCGTGGTGCGGTAGGCGCGTTCCAGGTCGGTCTCGGTCAGCTCGCGCGCACCGCCGGTGCATTCGGTGACGTCCTCGCCGGTCAGCTCCAGGTGCGCGCCGCCGAGGCGGGTGCCGACCGCGGCGTGGATCTCGAACGCCTGCTCCAGTTCGCTGCGGATGTTCTCGAAGCGGCGGGTCTTGTAGCCGTTCGCGGTCGACTCGGTGTTGCCGTGCATCGGATCGCAGATCCACAGCACGCGGCGGCCGTCGCGCTTCATCGCCTCCAGCAGCGGAGGCAGCTTCTCGCCGATCGACGCAGCACTCATGCGATGGATCAGACTGAGGCGGCCCGGTTCGTCGTTCGGGTTCAGCACATCGATCAGGCGCAGCAACTGGTCCGGCGTGACCGACGGGCCGAGCTTGATCGCGATCGGGTTGCGGATGCCGCGGAAGTATTCGACGTGGGCGCCGTCGACCGCGGCCGTGCGCATGCCGATCCACGGGAAGTGGGTGCCGAGGTTGAACCAACCCGGCTGGCGCGGCACCTGACGGGTCACGCCCTCTTCGTACGGCAGCAGCAGCGCTTCGTGCGAGGTGTAGAACTCGACGCTGCGCAGGTTGTGGATGGATTCGCCGGACAGCGTCTCCATGAAGCGCACGGCGTCGCCGATGCCGGCGACCATCGTCTGGTACTCCGCGGCCAGCGGCGAATGGCCGACCCAGCTGAGGTTCCAGTATTCGGGGTGGTGCAGGTCGGCGAAGCCGTCGTCGATCAGCGCGCGGATGAAGTTCATCGTCATCGCCGAACGCGCATGGCCCTTGATCATGCGGCGCGGGTCGGGCTCGCGGGCGTCGGCGGTGAATTCGGGGCCGTTGACCAGGTCGCCGCGGTAGCTCGGCAGCGTGGCGCCGTCCTTGGTCTCGGTGTCGGCCGAACGCGGTTTGGCGTACTGGCCGGCGAAACGGCCGACGCGGACCACCGGCAGGCGCAGGCCGTGGACCAGCACCAGGCTCATCTGCAGCAGCACCTTGAGGCGATTGGAGATCACCTCGGGCGTGCAGTCGCTGAAGATCTCGGCGCAGTCGCCGCCCTGCAGCAGGAAGCGCTTGCCCTCCTGCGCCTCGGCGATCTGCTGGCGGAGGTTCATCACCTCGCGTGAGGTGACGAGCGGCGGCAGCGCGTGCAACTCGTTGAGGACGCCTTCGAGGGCGTCCGCATCGGTGTACCGGGGTTGCTGCAGGGCCTGGCGTTGTCGCCAGGCCGATGGTGACCATCCGGGCGGCGGAGCCGGGACGGCCTGGAGCGGTTCGGGGCGGGTCATGGGGGCGATCCGTGGGGTGATCGTGGGAGGAACGGCAAGAAGAAGCGACGAAACGGCGCGATGGTCAGGCCTGGCGCGGGCGGAATGCGGCGTACAGCGCCCACAACGTGAGCACGATGAACCACAGCAGGCTCCACGCCGGCATCGACAGGCCGAGGAAGGTCCAGTCGACCTTCGCGCATTCGCCGGACCCGGTCAACACCTTGCGGATGACGTCCGTCAGCGGGTTCGTTTCCATCATGAACTGCAGCGGCGGGCCGCATTCCGGCACCTGGTCGGCCGGCAGATGGGTCAGCCAGACATGCCTGGCGCCGATCGCGATGCCGATACCCCCGGGAATCAGCGCCAGCAGACCGTAGAGCCGGCGGCCAAGCCTGCCCTTGGGCGCATGCAGGCCGCCCAGGAGGAAGGCCACGCCCAGCCCTGCGTAGGCGATGCGCTGGAAGATGCACAGCGGGCAGGGATTCAGGCCCCACTGGAACTGGGAGAAGATCGCGAAGCCGATGAACGACGCGCACAGCAGGAACCCGAACAGGAACTGCAGGCGGAAGGACCAGGCGAAAGGATTCGGGCGCATGCGAAGGATTCGGGCAGAGGGGTGTTCAGGAAGGACCGGAGACGGCGGCGCGGGTTCCGCGGGACGCGGCATCACGCTCGCCGCCGGCATGGATCATCGGTCCGAAGATAGCAAAAACCCCGGCACGGGCCGGGGTTTTCGGGTGACGCATCGGGCATCGCCCTGACGCGGCGGCCGGCCGTGCGATCGCGCGACCGGCGTGGCGCGATCAGGCCGCGGCTTCGGGGCGATCGACCAGCTCGACGTACGCCATCGGCGCATTGTCGCCGTCGCGGAAGCCGCACTTGAGGATGCGCAGATAGCCGCCCGGACGCTCGCGGTAACGCGGGCCCAGCATGGTGAACAGCGTGCCGACGGCTTCCTTGTCGCGCAGACGCGAGAAGGCGAGGCGGCGGTTGGCGACGCCATCGGTCTTGGCGAGCGTGATGAGCGGCTCGGCGACGCGACGGAGTTCCTTCGCCTTCGGCAGGGTGGTACGGATCAGGCCGTGCTTGATGAGCGACGCCGCCATGTTGCGGAACATCGCTTCGCGGTGGGCGCTGGTGCGGCTGAATTTGCGGCCGGACTTCTGGTGACGCATGGTCGTGGTTCCTGGTTCAGGCCGACATCGCGTGCCGGCGTCGATTCAATTCGGTACGGGGATCGCTCAGCCCAGCATGCCGTGCGCGGCAATGCCGGCCGGCGGCCAGTTCTCGAGCTTCATGCCGAGCGAGAGACCGCGCTGGGCGAGGACTTCCTTGATCTCGGTCAGCGACTTCTTGCCGAGGTTGGGGGTCTTCAGCAGCTCGACCTCGGTCTTCTGGATCAGATCGCCGACGTAGTAGATGCTCTCGGCCTTGAGGCAATTGGCCGAACGCACCGTGAGTTCCAGATCGTCGATCGGACGCAGCAGGATCGGGTCCACGCCCGTGGCGGCCGGCTTGGCGGCACCGCGGTCGCGGTGCGTGAAGTCGCCGAACACGGACAGCTGGTCGGTGAGGATGTCGGCCGCGGTGCGGACGGCTTCTTCGGCGTCGATCGTGCCGTTGGTCTCGATGTCGAGGACGAGCTTGTCGAGGTCGGTGCGCTGTTCGACGCGCGCGGCTTCGACTTCATACGCCACGCGACGGACCGGCGAGAAGCTGGCATCCAGCATCAGGCGGCCGATGGCGCGGGTTTCCTCGTCGGGGCGACGGCGGGCAGCGGCCGGCTGGTAGCCGAAACCACGCTCGATCTTCAGGCGCATGTTCAGCGCCGCATCCTTGGTGAGGTGGGCGATCACGTGGCCGGGATTGAGGATCTCGACGTTGTGGTCGGTCTTGATGTCGGCGGCAGTCACGGTGCCCGGGCCCTGCTTGGCCAGGCTCAGCGTGGCGGATTCGCCGGTGCCCATGCGGATCGCGACGTCCTTGAGGTTCAACAGCACTTCCAGCACGTCTTCCTGCAGGCCTTCGACCGTGGTGTACTCATGCAGCACGCCGTCGATCTCGACCTCGGTGATGGCGTAGCCGGGGATCGAGGACAGCAACACGCGGCGCAGCGCGTTGCCCAGCGTATGGCCGTAACCGCGCTCCAGCGGTTCGATCACAACCTTGGCGCGGTTGCCGGCAAGGCGCTCGATCTGCGGAGCGCGCGGACGCAGAACCTGGTTGGCGGATACCGTCATCTTGTGGTGTCTCCTGGAGCCAGCCGACGCCTCGCGGCGACGGCGGTGTTTCTGTGGGCCTCCCTGACATGGGAGGCGGCCGCCATGCAGAGCACGACGGCCGTGGGGGGCGGAAAACCGCGCCACCGGGAGGCCCGGAGGCGCATCGCCTAGTCTTACTTCGAGTACAGCTCGACGATCAGCGCTTCGTTGATGTCGGCGGGCAGGTCGCCACGATCCGGCACGGCCTTGAACACGCCGCTGAAGGTCTTGCTGTTGACTTCGATCCAGCCCGGGGTCAGGTCCATCGTCGAAGCGACGTTGAGCGCTTCCTGGACGCGGAGCTGCTTCTGGGCCTTTTCGGACAGCGTGATCGCGTCGCCGGCCTTGACCTGGTACGACGGCAGGTTCACCGACTTGCCGTTGACCAGCACGCCACGGTGCGAGACCAGCTGGCGGGCGGCCGGACGGGTCACCGCGAAGCCCATGCGGTAGATGACGTTGTCGAGACGGGTCTCGAGCATCTGCAGCAGGTTCTCGCCGGTGTTGCCCTTCTTGGTCGAGGCCTTCTTGTAGTAGTTGCGGAACTGGCGCTCCAGCAGGCCGTAGATGCGCTTGACCTTCTGCTTCTCGCGCAGCTGGGTGGCGTAGTCGGACAGCTTGCCCTTGCGGGCGGCGCCGTGCTGGCCGGGCTTCTGCTCGAGCTTGCACTTCGAGTCCAGCGCGCGGGCGGGCGACTTGAGACTGAGATCGGCGCCTTCGCGACGAGCCAGTTTGCAGGTGGGACCGATATAACGAGCCATGGTGTTGTCTGCTCCTCAGGCCGCCGCGTCAGACGCGGCGCTTCTTCGGCGGACGGCACCCGTTGTGCGGGATGGGCGTCACGTCGATGATGTTGGTGATCTTGTAGCCGACGGCGTTCAGCGAACGCACGGCCGATTCGCGACCCGGACCCGGGCCCTTGATGCGCACTTCGAGCGCCTTCAGGCCGTAGTCCAGCGCAGCCTTGCCCGCTTTCTCGGCGGCGACCTGCGCGGCGAACGGGGTCGACTTGCGCGAGCCGCGGAAGCCCGCGCCGCCCGAGGTCGCCCACGACAGCGCGTTGCCCTGGCGGTCGGTGATGGTCACGATGGTGTTGTTGAAGGACGCGTGCACGTGGGCGATGCCGTCGGTGACGACGCGCTTGATCTTCTTCTTGGTCTTGGTGGCAGCCGGCTTGGCCATGGTCTATGCCCCTTACTTCTTGATGGCCTTGCGCGGACCCTTGCGGGTACGGGCATTGGTCCGGGTGCGCTGGCCGCGCAGCGGCAGGCCGCGGCGATGGCGGAGGCCGCGGTAGCAACCGAGGTCCATCAGGCGCTTGATGGCGATGCCGACCTCGCGGCGGAGGTCACCCTCCACCGTGTACTTGCCCACTTCGGCACGGAGGCGCTCGACCTCGGCTTCGGACAGGTCGCGGATCTTGGTGTTCGAAGCCACGGCGGCAGCCTGGCAGACCAGCTTCGAACGGGTACGGCCGATGCCGTAGATGCTTTGCAGCCCGACCCAGACGTGCTTCTGGGCAGGCAGGTTGACACCTGCAATACGCGCCATGCGCGGATCTCCAACTGATTGGCGGCCGGGTTTCCCCAGCGGATTGGACACTTGACTAAGTGAACTCGAAATTCTAGCAGGGCCTCGATCTACAGGGAAGGGGCGCGCAGCCAAAGCCATGCATCGCCTCGGCCCTTGCGGACCGTGGCGACCCTTCCGGCATGGGGAGAGTGCCCATGCTCCGGCGATGGACCCGAAGCTGGCGATGCAGTCCGTCTATCGACGCCCTGCCCCGCCGTCCGACACTCCTCAGGTGTCGGCACCGGCTCCGGCCCACCCACGCTCGAGACCGCCGCGCGGGTCGCCCATGCCCCGGTTTCCGACCGGGGAAACGCCATGACCGAAGGCCATGGCGGGTGATGTCGGAGCCAAGAAGGCCGTCGACATCGATGCGGAGCGGCGGACCGCCCCAGCGCGACTTACCGGGTGAGACCCCGGTTGCCGCCCTTCAGATTCGCCTTTTTCAGCAGGCTCTCGTACTGATGCGACATCAGATGAGCCTGGATCTGGGCGATGAAATCCATCACGACCACCACCACGATCAGCAGCGAGGTGCCGCCGAAGTAGAAGGAGGCCTTGAGTTCCTGCTGCATGAACGTCGGCAAGAGGCAGACGATCACGAGGTAGAGCGCACCGGCGCCGGTGAGGCGAGTCAGCACGCCGTCGATGTAATCGGCAGTGGCCTTGCCGGGACGGATGCCCGGGATCAGCGCGCCGGACTTCTTCAGGTTGTCCGCGGTCTCCTGGGAATTGAAGACCAGCGCGGTGTAGAAGAAGGAGAAACCGATGATCAGGGCCGCGTAGAGGATCATGTACAGCGGCTCGCCCGGCGACAGCATCTGCGCCACTTTCTGCAGGGCACTGACGTTGCCGGTGGCACTGAACCACGTCGATGCCGTGGCCGGGAACATGATGATCGACGACGCGAAGATCGCCGGGATCACACCCGACATGTTGAGCTTGAGCGGCAGGAACGACGTCTGGTTCATGTACGCGTTGCGGCCGCCCTGGCGACGCGCGTAGTTCACCGTGATGCGGCGCTGGCCGCGTTCGACGAACACCACGAAGTACGTGAAGACCATGACGATCGCGAGGATCGCGATGACCGCCAGTGGGCTCATGTCACCATTGCTGGCCTGTTCGAGCGTGCGGTACGTCGCGCTCGGCAGACCGGCGACGATGCCGGAGAAGATGATCAGCGACACGCCGTTGCCGACGCCACGCTCGGTGATCTGCTCGCCGAGCCACATCAGGAACATGGTGCCTGCGGTCAGCGAGACGACGGCGGTCAGCGTGAAGCCGATGCCGCCGGCGTAGACGACCGGGATGCCGTTGCTGGCACCCATGGCCTGCAGGCCGCTGGCGATGCCGGCCGCCTGGAACACCGCCAGCGGGATCGCGCCGATGCGCGACCACTGGTTGATGCGGCGGCGACCGGACTCGCCTTCCTTCTGGATCGCCTTCAGGCTGGGCACGATCTGCACCAGCAACTGGACGATGATCGAAGCCGAGATGTACGGCACGACGTTCAGCGCGAACAGGCTGAAGCGGTGCAGCGCGCCGCCCGAGAACATGTTGAACATGTCGACGATGGTGCCCTTCTGGGACTCCATCAGCTTCAGCATCGCCTCGGGGTTGACGCCCGGAACCGGGATGTAGCACCCGATCCGGTACACCAGCAGGGCCCCGAGCACGAACAGCAGACGCTGCCTCAGCTCGGTGAACTTGCCGAGGCCGCCACCGATCCCGCTCATCGCACTCGCGCTGCGCGCCATGCTTCGATCACTCCTCGACGGAGCCGCCGGCGGCTTCGATCGCCGCCTTGGCGCCCGCGGTGGCCGCGATGCCCTTGATCACGAGCTTCTTGGTCAGCTCGCCCTTCTTCACGATCTTGGCCTTCTTCGCGGTGGTCGGCACCAGCTTGGCGGCGCGGAGCGCGGCGAAGTCGATCGTGCCGTCCAGCTTGTCCAGCTGGTACAGCAGCACTTCAGCGGTGTCCTTCGCGATCGGCGAACGGAAGCCGATCTTCGGCAGACGACGCTGCATCGGCATCTGGCCGCCTTCGAAGCCGGCCTTGATCTTGCCCTTGCCGGCGCGCGCGAACGAACCCTTGTGGCCGCGACCCGCGGTCTTGCCGAGGCCGGAACCGATGCCGCGACCGACGCGGACGCGCTCCTTGCGGGCGCCGTCGGCGGGCTTGAGAGTGTTGAGACGCATGTGATTACTCCTCGACGCGAACCAGATAGTGCAGCTGGGTGATCAGACCGCGCACCTGCGGGCTGTCCTTCAATTCGCGCACGTCATTGAGCTTGTTCAGACCGAGCGCCTTCACCGACAGGCGGTGACGCGACTGGGTCCCGCGGAGGCCCTTGACCAGGCGGACCTTGATGGTGCCATTAGCCATTGAGGATCTCCTCCGCCTTCTTGCCGCGCTTGGCCGCGATGCGGGCCGGCGACTGCATGGCTTCCAGGCCCTTCACGGTGGCGCGGACCAGGTTGATCGGGTTGCGCGAACCGGTGGCCTTGGCCAGCACGTTCTTCACGCCGACCGCTTCGAGCACGGCGCGCATCGCGCCGCCGGCGATCACGCCGGTACCTTCGGAGGCCGGCTGCATGAACACATGCGCCGCGCCGTGGCCCGACTTCACCGCGTGCCAGAGCGTGCCGTTGTTCAAATCGACGTTGCTCATGTTCTTGCGGGCGTATTCCATCGACTTCTGGATGGCGACCGGCACTTCGCGCGCCTTGCCGTAGCCGAAGCCGACCTTGCCGTTGCCGTCGCCCACCACCGTCAGCGCGGTGAAGGTGAACTGGCGACCGCCCTTGACGGTCTTGCTGACGCGGTTGACCGCGATCAGCTTCTCGATCATGCCATCGTCGACTTCTTCGCGGTTGCGATCGCGATCGCGGCCCCGCGGTTCACGTTGTTCTGCCATTTCGGTTCTCGGTTGTGTATGGGATTTGCGGCTGCGCCGCTTATGGTTGTGATGCGACTCGGGTGGATCGCGCGAACCGGAACCGGAGGGCGCGCCCGGCACAGACCGTGCCGGCAGCCGGGAACCCGTCTAGACCATGCGGCCCGGACGGAGTTCCGCGGGGCGGGACGAGGCCCGCCCGATGAAGATCAGAACTGCAGACCGCCTTCGCGGGCCGCTTCAGCAAGCGCCTTGATGCGACCGTGGTAGCGGTAGCCCGAGCGGTCGAACGCGACCTTCTCGACGCCGGCGGCCTTGGCCTTCTCGGCGATCAGGCGACCGACCTTGGCGGCGGCATCGGCGTTCTTGCCGTTCTTCAGGCCGTCGCGCACGTCGGCCTGCTGGGTGTTGGCCGCAGCCAGCACCTTCGAACCATCGGCGGTGAAGACCTGGGCGTAGATGTGCTGGCCGGTGCGCAGCACTGACAGGCGCGGCACGCCGAGTTCGCGGATGTGCGCACGGGTCGACTTGGCGCGACGCAGGCGGGCGATTTTCTTTTCCATTGCGGTGTCCTCGGAAGCTGAAGGGTGCGACGGAGGCGCCATCGGCGCCGCCGGGCATTAGGCCTTCTTGGCTTCCTTGCGAATGATGGTTTCGTCGGAGTACTTCACGCCCTTGCCCTTGTAGGGTTCCGGCGGACGGAACGCGCGGATCTTGGCGGCGACTTCACCGACGCGCTGCTTGTCCGCACCCGAGACCAGGATCTCGGTCTGGGTCGGCGTGGCGATGGTGATGCCTTCCGGCGCGGGGAACACGACCGGGTGCGAGAAACCGAGCGCGAGGCTCAGGTCCTTGCCCTGCATCGAGGCGCGGTAACCGACGCCGACGAGCTCGAGCTTGCGCTCGAAGCCCTGGCTGACGCCGTGGACCATGTTCGAGAGGATGGCGCGGAGGGTGCCGGTCAGCGGGACCAGCATCGCATCGTTGGCCGAGAGCTGGGCGGTGCCGTTCTCGACGGAGATTTCGATGCCGGCCGGCTTGGCGATCGACAGGGTGCCCTTCGGGCCCTTGACGCTCACGTTGTCGGCATTGACGGTGAATTCGACGCCCTTGGGCAGGGCGATGGGCTTCTTGGCGACGCGGGACATGGGTCTGTTCTCCTTACGCCACGAAGCACAGGACCTCGCCGCCGACGCCCTGTTGCCGCGCCTGCGCATCGGTCATGATGCCCTTGGAGGTGGAAATGATGGCGACACCGAGGCCACCGAGGACCTTGGGCAGCGCGTCCTTGCCGCGGTACTGGCGCAAGCCGGAACGCGACACGCGATGCAGGCGCTCGATGACGGGCTTGCCTTCGAAATACTTCAGGACGATCTCGAGTTCGGCCTTGGCGCCGTTCTCGGTCACGCGCACGTCGCCGATGTAGCCTTCGTCCTTCAGGACCTTGGCGATGGCGACCTTGATCTTGGACGACGGCATCTTCACCGTCTGCTTGCCGACCGCGGCCGCATTCTTGATGCGGACCAGCATGTCGGCGATGGGATCAGTCATGCTCATTGCAATTCACCTATGAGTAGCACCGATATCCGCTTTCGCGAAATCTGTCTTGGGTTGTGACGTCGGGCCCGGGGACCCGGCGGGCGTCCCTTGCGGGACATGTCGCGTCGGAGCATGCCGTCGGAGACGGCAGCAGGCCGGACGAGCCGGCCTGCGGTGGCGTTGCCTTTCAGCAGCCGCCTAGTCTAGCAGCCCGAAGGGGCTGCTTACCAGCTGGCCTTGCGCAGGCCCGGCACGTCGCCGCGCATGGTGGCTTCGCGCAGCTTGTTGCGGCCCAGACCGAACTTGCGGTAGACACCGCGCGGACGGCCGGTCAGGGCGCAGCGCAGGGTCTGGCGGCTCGGCGAGGAGTCGCGCGGCAGCTTCTGGAGCTTGGCGGCGGCCGCCATCTTCTCGTCGAAGTCGCCGTCCTGGCTGTTGATGATCTTCTTCAGCGCTTCGCGCTTGGCGGCGAACTTCTTCGCCAGCTTGGCCCGCTTCGTTTCGCGGTTCACCATCGAGGTCTTGGCCATTGCGTCGTGTCCCGGGATCAGTTGCGGAAGGGGAAGCGGAAGGCTTCGAGGAGCGCCTTGGCCTCGGCATCGGTCTTGGCCGTGGTCGTGATGGCGATGTCCATGCCGCGGAGCGCATCGACCTGGTCGAAGTCGATTTCCGGGAAGATGATCTGTTCCTTCACGCCCATGTTGTAGTTGCCGCGACCGTCGAACGCGCGGCCCGAGACGCCGCGGAAGTCGCGGACGCGGGGCAGCGAGATGTTCACCAGGCGATCGAGAAACTCGAACATCTTGGCGCGACGCAGGGTGACCTTGCAGCCGATCGGCCAGCCGTCGCGGATCTTGAACGAGGCCACCGAAACGCGCGCCTTGGTGACCACCGGCTTCTGGCCGGAGATCTTGGCCATGTCGGCCACGGCGTTCTCGAGCACCTTCTTGTTCGCCGCGGCTTCGCCCACGCCCATGTTCAGCGTGATCTTCACCAGCTTCGGCACTTCCATCGGATTGGTGTAGCCGAACTGCTTCATCAGCTTCGGCACCACTTCATCCTTGTAGAACTGTTCCAGACGAGTCGTCATTTCTGCATTCCTCAGGCGTCAACCGCCTCACCGCTGGAGCGGAACACACGCAGTTTGCGTCCATCCTCCAGCTTCTTGATACCGATGCGCTCGCCCTTGCCGGAGGCAGGGTTGAACAGCATGACGTTGGAAATGTGGATCGCGCCTTCGCGCTCGATCACACCGCCGGGCTGGCCGGCCTGAGGATTGGGCTTGGTGTGGCGCTTGACCATGTTGATGTTGGCCACCACCACGCGGTCGCCGTGGATGCTCACCACGTCGCCCTGCTTGCCCTTGTCCTTGCCGGCGATGACGACCACGCGGTCGCCCTTCTTGATGCGATTCATGTGGGCTCCTCCGCTCAGAGCACTTCAGGCGCGAGCGAAACGATCTTCATGAACTTCTCGGAGCGGAGCTCGCGAGTGACCGGCCCGAAGATACGGGTGCCGATCGGCTCATGCTTGTTGTTCAACAGCACGGCGGCATTGGCGTCAAAGCGGATCAGCGAACCGTCGGCGCGACGCACACCCTTGCGGGTACGCACCACGACGGCGTTGTAGACCTCGCCCTTCTTGACCTTGCCGCGGGGAATGGCGTCCTTGATGGACACCTTGATGATGTCGCCGATGCCGGCGTAACGGCGCTTCGAGCCGCCCAGCACCTTGATGCACATCACTTCCTTCGCACCGGAATTGTCGGCCACTTCGAGGTGGCTCTGCATCTGGATCATGATTCAGCCTCCTCGGTTATTCGGCCGCGCGTTCGACGATTTCGACGACGCGCCAGTTCTTGGTCTTGGAAAGCGGGGCGCACTCGGCCACCCGCACGATGTCGCCTTCGTTGCAGCTGTTGTCCGCGTCGTGCGCGTGCAGCTTGGTCGAGCGGCGGATGTACTTGCCGTACAGCTCGTGCTTGACCTGACGCTCCACCAGCACGGTGACCGTCTTGTCCATCTTGTTGCTGACGACGCGGCCCTGGACCGTGCGCTGCTTCTTTTCGTTGGTGTTCATGGCGTCGGTTCCTTACTTCTGCTGACCGAGCAACATGTTGACGCGGGCGATTTCACGGCGCACGCGACGGATGTCGTGGGTCTTGGCGAGCTGGCCGGTGGCCTTCTGCATGCGGAGCGAGAACTGCTCCTTGTGCAGGTCGGTCAGATGGGCCTTCAGCTCGTCGGCCGACTTGGCTTTGAGTTGCTTGAGTTCCATCAGCGCACCGTCCGGGTCACGAAAGTGGTGGTGACCGAGAGCTTGGCGGCGGCCAGGCGGAACGCCTCGCGCGCGGTCGCCTCGTCGACGCCCTCGATTTCATAGATCATGCGGCCGGGCTGGATCTGGGCGACCCAGTATTCGACGTTGCCCTTGCCGGAGCCCATTCGGACTTCGATCGGCTTCTGCGTGATCGGCTTGTCGGGGAACACGCGGATCCACATCTTGCCGCCGCGCTTCACGTAGCGGCTGATCGTGCGGCGCGCGGCCTCGATCTGGCGGGCGGTCAGGCGGCCGGTCATGGTCGCCTTCAGGCCGTACTCGCCGAAGCTGACCTGATTGGCGTTCCAGCTCAGGCCTTCGTTGCGGCCCTTGAAGACCTTGCGGTATTTGGTTCGCTTGGGTTGCAACATGATTTAGTCCCTCGCTTCGCCGCGGTCACCGCGCTCGCGGCGCGGGCCACGCGGACGGTCGGCGCGATCGTTACGGTCGCCACGGTCACCGCGCTCGTTGCGCGGGGAATCGTCCTGCTTCTCCTGGCCCACCAGGGAGAAATCGAAGATCTCGCCCTTGTAGATCCAGGTCTTGATGCCGATGACGCCGTAGGTGGTGTGGGCTTCGGCGAAGCCGTAGTCGACGTCCGCACGCAGGGTGTGCAGCGGCACGCGACCTTCGCGGTACCACTCCGAGCGGGCGATTTCGGCGCCGTTGAGGCGGCCGGCGACGTTGACCTTGATGCCGAGGGCGCCGAGGCGCATCGCGTTGCCGACCGCGCGCTTCATGGCGCGGCGGAACATGATGCGGCGCTCGAGCTGCTGGGCGATCGACTCGGCGACGAGCTGGGCGTCGAGTTCCGGCTTGCGGACTTCGGTGACGTTGATGTGCGCGGGAACGCCCATCACATCGCTGATCTCCTTGCGCAGCTTCTCGATGTCCTCGCCGCGCTTGCCGATCACGACGCCCGGGCGGGCGGTGTGGACGGTGACGCGGGCGGTCTTCGCCGGGCGCTCGATCAGGATCTTGCTGATCCCGGCCGCCGCCAGCTTCTTGCGCAGCATCTCGCGGACCTTGAGGTCGGCGGCGAGGTACTCGGCGTATTCCTTCTTGCCGGCGTACCACTTGGAGTTCCAGTCCTTGGCGATGCCGAGGCGGATACCGGTGGGATGAACTTTGTGACCCATCTTATTTGCCCTCGCCCACGACCACGGTGATGTGGCTGGTACGCTTCAGAATACGGGTGCCGCGGCCCTTGGCGCGCGCCATGAAGCGCTTCAGCGCCGGACCTTCGTCGACCGTGATGGCCTTGACCTTGAGCTCGTCGGCATCGGCGCCGAGGTTGTTCTCGGCGTTGGAGGCGGCGGAGTACACGACCTTGTAGATCATGGCCGCGGCCTTCTTGTCCGAGAACTTGAGCAGGTTCAGCGCCCGGGCGAGCGGCAGGCCGCGCACCTGGTCAGCGACCAGACGGGCCTTCTGCGGGGAGATGCGCGCGGTGCGCAGGATTGCTTTCGCTTCCATCATGATCTCCTTACTTGCCCTTCTTGTCGCCGCCGTGACCCTTGAACGTCCGGGTCAGAGCGAACTCGCCGAGCTTGTGGCCGACCATGTTCTCGTTGACGAGCACCGGGATGTGGTTCTTCCCGTTGTGCACGGCGATCGTGAACCCGATCATTTCCGGCAGGATGGTGGAACGACGCGACCAGGTCTTGATCGGCTTCTTGCTGGAGCCGGCCGTCTCCACCTTCTTGAGCAGGTGGTGGTCGACGAACGGACCCTTCTTGAGTGAACGTGCCATGGTCGGTTAGCTCCTGCGATCGCGCACGATGAACTTCTGGGTGCGCTTGTTCTTGCGCGTCTTGTAACCCTTGGTCGGGACGCCCCACGGGGTGACCGGATGCGGGTTGCCCTGGCCGGCCTTCGCCTCGCCACCGCCGTGCGGGTGGTCGACCGGGTTCATGGCGGCGCCGCGGACGGTCGGCTTGACGCCGCGCCAGCGGGAAGCACCGGCCTTGCCCAGCTTCTCGAGGTTGTGCTCGTCGTTGCCGACTTCGCCGATGGTGGCGCGGCACTCGGACGGGACCTTGCGCATTTCGCCCGAACGCAGGCGGAGCATCGCGTAGGTGCCTTCGCGGGCAACCAGCTGCACGCCGGCGCCGGCGGCGCGGGCGATCTGGGCACCCTTGCCCGGCTTCATCTCGATGCAATGCACGGTCGAGCCGACCGGGATGTTGCGCAGCGGCAGGGTGTTGCCGGCCTTGATCGGCGCATCGTTGCCCGCGATCACCTGGTCGCCGGCCTTCAGGCCCTTCGGCGCGATGATGTAGCGGCGCTCACCGTCGACGTAGCACAGCAGCGCGATGTGCGCGGTGCGATTCGGATCGTATTCGATCCGCTCGACCTTCGCCGGAATGCCTTCCTTGTCGCGCTTGAAGTCGATGATGCGGTAGTGCTGCTTGTGGCCACCGCCGATGTGGCGGGTGGTGATGCGGCCGTGGTGGTTGCGGCCGCCGGTCTTGCCCTGCTTCTCGACCAGCGCGGCGTGCGGGGCACCCTTGTGGAGGCCCGGCGTCACCACGCGGACCGCGCTGCGGCGGCCGGCGGAGGTGGGCTTGAAAGTCATCAATGGCATCGTCGGTTCCTCAGAGCTTGACCGCGGTGACGTCGATCGACTGGCCATCGGCCAGCGTCACGTACGCCTTGCGCGAGTCGGCGCGGCGACCGTTGCGGTAGCGGAAGGCCTTGGTCTTGCCTTTCACGTTCACCACGTTGACCGACTTGACCTGCACGTCGAACAGCTTCTCGATGGCGGTCTTGATGTCGGCCTTGGTGGCGTCGGTGGCGACTTCGAAGGCGTACTGGTTCATTTCCTGGGCGCGGACGGTCTTTTCGGACACGCGCGGCGCACGGATCACGCTGTAGAGCTTGGCGTCGTTCATGCCAGCCACTCCTCGATCTTCTTCACCGCATCGGCGGTCATGAGCACGCTGTCGGCACCGACGAGGGCGACCGGGTCCAGGCCCTGGACGTCGCGGACCTGCACGTAGGGCAGGTTGCGGGCCGACAGGAACAGGTTCTCCGAGGCGTCCTCGGTGACGATCAGCGGACGCTGACCGAGTTCGTAGCCGGCGAGCTTGGCGACGAGACCGCTGGTCTTCGGCGCATCGACTTCGAAGGCCTCGACGATCTTGATGCGGCCCTGGCGGTTCAGTTCCGACAGGATCGCGGCGATCGCGGCGCGGTACATCTTGCGGTTGACCTTCTGGGCGAAGCTGCGCGGCTTCGCGGCGAAGGCGCGGCCACCGCCGACGAAGATCGGCGCGGTCAGGGCGCCGTGGCGAGCGCCACCGCCCTTCTGCTTCTTCGACTTCTTGGTGGTGCCGTTGACTTCGGCGCGGGTCTTCTGCGCCTTGGTGCCGGCGCGACCGGCGTTGCGATAGGCGACGACGACCTGGTGGACCAGATCCTCGTTGAAATCGCGGCCGAAGATCGCGTCGGAGACGTTCAGCTTGTTGTTGCTACCGGTAATGGCGAGTTCCATTGTCGTCTCCCTTACTTCGTGGTCGGACGGACAATGACGTCGCCGCCCGGCGCGCCGGGGACCGCGCCCTTGATCGCGATCAGGCCGCGCTCGGCGTCGACCTTGACCACTTCCAGGCGCTGCGTCGTCTGCGTCTCGGCGCCCATGTGGCCGGACATCTTCTTGCCCGGGAACACGCGGCCCGGCGTCTGGCGCTGCCCGATCGAACCCGGCGAGCGGTGCGACAGCGAGTTGCCGTGCGTGGCATCGCCCATGGTGAAGTTCCAGCGCTTGATCGTGCCCTGGAAGCCCTTGCCCTTGGTCACGCCCTGGACGTCGACGATCTGGCCGGCGCTGAAGATGTCGGCCTTGATCTCGCCGCCCACTTCGAAACCGCCGATCTGGTCGGCTTCCACGCGCAGCTCCCACAGGCCGCGACCGGCTTCGACCTTCGCCTTGGCGAGGTGACCGGCTTCCGGCTTGTTGATCAGCGACGCGCGCTTGACGCCCGCGGTGACCTGCACGGCGCTGTAGCCGTCGGTATCCGGGGTCTTGATCTGGACGATGCGGTTCGGCGTCGCCTCGATCAGGGTCACCGGGATCGACTTGCCGTCCTCGGTGAACATGCGGCTCATGCCGGCCTTGCGGCCGACGATGCCCAACGAATATTTCTTCGCGGTCATGGTCCGAAGCCTCAGGTCAGCTTGATCTGGACGTCGACGCCAGCCGCGAGTTCGAGCTTCATCAGCGCGTCCACGGTCTTGTCGTTGGGGTCGACGATGTCGAGCACGCGCTTGTGCGTGCGGGTCTCGTACTGGTCGCGCGCGTCCTTGTCGACGTGCGGCGACACCAGGACGGTGTAGCGTTCGATCTTGGTCGGCAGCGGGATCGGGCCGCGCACCTGGGCGCCC
The DNA here is from genome assembly GCF_056313665.1 of Lysobacter sp. DMC104. Taxonomy (NCBI): domain Bacteria; kingdom Pseudomonadati; phylum Pseudomonadota; class Gammaproteobacteria; order Lysobacterales; family Lysobacteraceae; genus Lysobacter; species Lysobacter sp. DMC104. The sequence goes on from NZ_JBQUZW010000002.1 coordinate 40,769, forward strand.
GTCCGCTTAGCCGTCTCGACGATCTCGCTGGCCGAGCGGTCGATCAGTCGATGATCGAACGCTTTCAGCCGGATCCGGATTTTCTGATCCGCCATGACGGAAATTCCTCGTAGAAAGAGCGACAGGCTCGACGGCTGGGTGCGCCGAACCCCCTTTTGTATTGCTGGTGACACCTAACTCCGTGCTGCCAATGGCCTTCCGGAAAGAGTCAGACCCCGGAAAGACGCCCCGAAGGGCAAATAAACCCCAAAGACAAAGGCAGGCCGGTTGCCCGGCCCGCCAGACTGAGATGCGCGAACGTGGCAATCCGCCCCTGCCATGAGTGCCCCGAAGCATTTCGGAGCGGGCGGGGCGAAGCCGTCGCGACAGATCCCTGTCCGGCGAAGACGAGGCGCATCCTGTGCCTCATTTCGCTTGTCTCGCCGCCCCGAAGGGCAGCGAAGGTCGTGCATTATAGGGAGTGATTCCGGGCCGCGCAACCGCGGCCTGCCCTCCCCGTCCGGATCGCCTCGCAGGCGAGGCGATCCCGGAACGTCAAACGTCAAGCGGGATCCCAGCGTGCACCGGGATGATCGATCGCCCGAGGGCGGTCGATCACTTGATGATCTTGGCGACGACGCCGGCGCCGACCGTACGACCGCCTTCGCGGATCGCGAAGCGCAGGCCTTCGTCCATCGCCACCGGGTTGATCAGCGACACCACCATCTTGATGTTGTCGCCCGGCATGACCATCTCCACGCCTTCCGGCAGCGTCACCGCGCCGGTGATGTCCGTCGTGCGGAAGTAGAACTGCGGACGGTAGCCCTTGAAGAACGGCGTGTGACGGCCACCCTCGTCCTTCGACAGCACGTACACCTCGGCCTCGAAGTCCGTGTGCGGCGTGATCGTGCCCGGCTTGCACAGCACCTGGCCGCGCTCCACGTCGTCACGCTTCGTGCCGCGCAGCAGCAGGCCCGCGTTGTCACCCGCCTGGCCCTGGTCCAGCAGCTTGCGGAACATTTCAACGCCCGTGACCGTCGTCTTCGTCGTCGGACGAATGCCCACGATCTCGATTTCGTCACCCACCTTGATCACGCCACGCTCGATGCGGCCCGTCACCACCGTGCCGCGGCCCGAGATCGAGAACACGTCTTCCACCGGCATCAGGAACGTCTTGTCGATGTCACGCTGCGGCTCCGGAATGAACGTGTCCAGCGCGTCCACCAGCTTGATGATCGCAGGCACGCCGATCTCCGACTGGTCGCCTTCCAGCGCCAGTCGCGCCGAGCCCTTGATGATCGGGGTGTCGTCGCCCGGGAAGTCGTACTTCGACAGCAGCTCGCGCACTTCCATCTCGACCAGCTCGAGCAGCTCGGCGTCGTCCACCATGTCCGCCTTGTTCAGGAAGACCACGATGTACGGCACGCCCACCTGGCGCGACAGCAGGATGTGTTCGCGCGTCTGCGGCATCGGGCCGTCCGCGGCCGAGCACACCAGGATCGCACCGTCCATCTGCGCCGCACCCGTGATCATGTTCTTCACGTAGTCGGCGTGGCCCGGGCAGTCCACGTGCGCGTAGTGACGGATCGGGCTTTCGTATTCCACGTGCGCCGTCGAAATCGTGATCCCGCGCGCCTTCTCTTCCGGCGCCGCGTCGATCGCGTCGTATGCCTTGAACTCGCCGCCGAAACGCTCCGCGCCGATCTTCGTCAGCGCCGCCGTCAGCGTCGTCTTGCCGTGGTCCACGTGACCGATCGTCCCCACGTTCACGTGAGGCTTGGTGCGCTCGAACTTACCCTTGGCCATGATCTGTATCTCTCTTGGATTGAATGCGTGAAACGATGGTGCGGGCCGGCCTGGGCCGGCCACGCATCAGTTCTTCTTGATGACCGCTTCGGCGATGTTGGTCGGCGCTTCGGCGTAATGGTCGAATTCCATCGTGAACGTCGCGCGACCCTGAGTCAGCGAGCGGATCGTGGTGGCGTAACCGAACATTTCGCCCAGCGGCACCATCGCATTGATGGTCTTGCCCGACGGCGTGTCGTCCTGGCCCTGCAACAGGCCGCGACGACGGCTCAGGTCGCCCATCACGTCGCCGACGTACTCTTCCGGCGTCACGACCTCGACCTTCATCATCGGCTCCAGCAGGACCGGATCGGCCTTGCGGAAGCCTTCCTTGAAGGCCATCGACGCGGCGAGCTTGAACGCCATTTCCGACGAGTCGACGTCGTGGTACGAACCGAACACGAGCTTGACCTTCACGCCCACGACCGGGAAGCCGGCCAGCGGACCGCTGGTGATGGTCTCGCGCAGGCCCTTCTCGACCGCCGGGATGAATTCCTTCGGAATCACGCCGCCGGTGATGTCGTTGATGAACAGGAAATCGTTCTCGACGTCCTCGTTGGCGCGGTCGGCGTCGTTCATCGGCGACAGCTCGATCACGACATGACCGTACTGACCCTTACCACCGGACTGCTTGGCGTGCTTGTAGTCCGACTTCACGTCCGACTTGCGGATGGTCTCGCGGTACGCCACCTGCGGCTTGCCGACGTTCGCCTCGACGTTGAACTCGCGGCGCATGCGGTCGACGATGATGTCGAGGTGCAGCTCGCCCATGCCGGCGATGATGGTCTGGCCCGATTCCTCGTCGGTGCGGACGCGGAACGAGGGATCTTCCTGCGCCAGGCGGCCCAGGGCGATGCCCATCTTTTCCTGGTCGGACTTGGTCTTCGGCTCGACCGCCATCGAGATCACGGGCTCCGGGAACGTCATGCGCTCGAGCGTGATCAGGTGATCCTGCGCGCACAGCGTGTCGCCGGTGGTGACGTCCTTCAGGCCGACCGCCGCGGCGATGTCGCCGGCGCGGACTTCCTTGATCTCTTCGCGGTTGTTCGCGTGCATCTGCAGGATGCGGCCGATGCGCTCCTTCTTCGACTTGACCGGGTTGTAGACCTGGTCGCCGGAGTTGAGCGTGCCCGAGTAGACGCGGAAGAACGTGAGCGAGCCCACGAACGGATCGGTCATGATCTTGAACGCCAGCGCCGAGAACGGCGCGTTGTCGTCGGCGGTACGGCTGTCTTCCTTGTCGTTTTCGTCGATGCCCTTCACCGGCGGACGATCGGCCGGCGACGGCAGCAGCTGGACGACGGCGTCGAGCATGGCCTGCACGCCCTTGTTCTTGAACGCGGTGCCGCAGAAGACCGGGACGATCTCGGTCTTGAGGGTGCGCGCGCGGATGCCGGCGATGATCTCTTCCTCGGACAGCTCGCCCTCGTTGAGGTACTTGTCCATGAGGTCTTCGCTGGCTTCGGCGGCGGCCTCGACCATGAAGTTGCGGGCTTCCTTGGACTTCTCGACCAGGTCGGCCGGGATGTCGCCGTAGACGAAGGTCGCGCCCTTGTCTTCCATGTTCCAGATGATGGACTTCATCTTGAGCAGGTCGACCACGCCCTCGAAGCCTTCCTCGGCGCCGATCGGCACCTGCATCGGGACCGCGTACGCGCCGAGGCGCGCCTTCAGCTGGTCCACGACCTTGTCGAAGTTCGCACCGGTGCGGTCCATCTTGTTGACGAACGCCATGCGCGGGACCTGGTACTTGTTGGCCTGGCGCCACACGGTCTCCGACTGCGGCTGCACGCCGCCCACGGCGCACAGCACGAACACCGCGCCGTCGAGCACACGCAGCGAACGCTCGACTTCGATGGTGAAGTCGACGTGCCCGGGGGTGTCGATGATGTTGAAGCGGTGCTCGGGGAACGACTTGTCCATGCCCTTCCAGAACGCCGTGGTGGCGGCGGAAGTGATGGTGATGCCGCGTTCCTGCTCCTGCTCCATCCAGTCCATCGTCGCGGCACCTTCGTGCACTTCGCCGATCTTGTGGTTGACGCCGGTGTAGAACAGGATGCGTTCGGTCGTCGTCGTCTTGCCGGCATCGATGTGCGCCATGATGCCGAAGTTGCGGTAACGCTCGATGGGAGTGGTACGGGCCACTGGAAACCTCTCGTTTCTCGAAGTTCAATTGACCGAACGCCGCCCTGAGGCGGCTTCCGGTGCAGATCGCTGGTGGTGCGCGCCTGGGCGCGCACCCATGCGTGGATCGCTTACCAGCGGTAGTGCGCGAAGGCCTTGTTGGCCTCGGCCATGCGGTGCGTCTCTTCGCGCTTCTTGATGGCGCCGCCGCGGTTTTCCGAGGCATCCATCAGTTCGGCGGCGAGCTTGCGCGGCATCGAGTTCTCGCCGCGCTTGCGGGCCGACTCGATGATCCAGCGCATCGCCAGCGCCATGCGGCGCGAGGCGCGGACTTCGACCGGCACCTGGTAGGTGGCGCCGCCGACGCGACGGGACTTCACCTCGACCGCGGGGGCGACGTTGCCGAGGGCCTTTTCGACCAGCTCGAGCGAGTTGCCGTTCTTCTCGTTGATGACGTCCATCGCGCCGTAGACGATCTTTTCGGCGATGGACTTCTTGCCGCTCTGCATCACCATGTTGATGAAGCGGGCGATGGTCTCGCTGCCGTGCTTGGGATCAGGCAGGACGGTGCGCTGGGGTGCGGAACCTTTACGGGACATGTTGATTACCGGAGTCTGTTGGACGGGCCAGGGCCCGCCGCATGGATCGGGCGGCGGGGAATTCCCCCGCCGGAGACGAACATCGACCCGCGCCAGCGCGGGCCGGGATCCGCCTTACGACTTCTTCGGACGCTTCGCGCCGTACTTCGAACGGCTCTGGCGACGCTTGGCCACGCCGGCGGCGTCGAGCGAGCCGCGAACGGTGTGGTAGCGCACGCCCGGCAGGTCCTTGACGCGACCGCCGCGGATGAGCACGACCGAGTGCTCCTGCAGGTTGTGGCCTTCGCCACCGATGTACGAAATGACTTCGTAACCGTTGGTCAGGCGCACCTTGGCGACCTTGCGGAGGGCCGAGTTCGGCTTCTTCGGGGTCGTGGTGTACACGCGGGTGCACACGCCGCGACGCTGCGGGCACTTGTTCAGCGCCGGGGAAGCGCTCTTGTAGGTCTCGGGGCTGCGCGGTTTGCGCACGAGCTGATTGATCGTTGCCATCCGTCTGGGTCTGCTTGATTGGGCCTGGACAACGCCGGGACGCGCGAGCGCATCACGACGACAAAAAACGCCGGCAGACCGGATCGCTCCGCTCTGCCGACACGCGTATTCTTCGCCCGCCCCGGTCTGGTGGACCGATGCGGTCCCGGGACCCCGCCGCCGCTGCCCGTTCAGGCGCAACTGCTCCGGTGTTCCGGACTTTCCCGCCCTGCCGTGGGCCGAATACGAGGCACGTCCTGTGACCTCATTTCGTGATCTGGGCGACCAAGGTCGCCGAAAGAGGGGCGCATCATACAGCAGCCGACGCGCCCGTGCCACCCTGCCCCGTGTGACGCCCCTGGCCGGCCACGCGGGCCGGCCGAGGAGTCGCCGACGTCACTCGGCGGAATCGCCCTCGATCATGTCGGGGACGGGGTTGCCGGCGGCCGGCGGCGGGACGTCTTCCAGCATGACCGGCTCGGCGGCCGCGACCGGCGCCGGCGTCGGGGCCGACAGGGCCTCGAACTCCGAGTCGGTCAGGCCACCGCCGCGACGGCGCTGGCTGTGGTACGCCAGACCGGTACCGGCCGGGATCAGGCGACCGACGATCACGTTCTCCTTCAGGCCGCGCAGCGTGTCGCGGGTGCCGCGGACGGCGGCCTCGGTGAGCACGCGGGTGGTTTCCTGGAACGAAGCCGCCGAGATGAACGACTCGGTCGCCAGCGACGCCTTGGTGATGCCGAGCAGCACCGGGTCGTAACCGGCCACGATCTCGCCCTTGCTGGCGAGACGCGCGTTCTCCTCGATCAGGCGCTGGCGCTCGACCTGCTCGCCGTTCAGGAACTTGCTGTCGCCCTGGTCGGTGATCTCGACCTTGCGCAGCATCTGGCGAACGATCACCTCGATGTGCTTGTCGTTGATCTTCACGCCCTGCAGGCGGTAGACGTCCTGGATTTCCTTGGTCAGGTACGAGGCCAGCGGCTCGACGCCGAGCAGGCGCAGGATGTCCTGCGGGCTGGGCTCGCCGTCGACGATGGTTTCGCCCTTCTGGACGTGCTCGCCTTCGAACACGATGACCTGGCGGTACTTCGGGATCAGCTCTTCGTGCTCGTTGCCGTCGGTGTCCTTGATGATCAGGCGCTGCTTGCCCTTGGTGTCCTTGCCGAACGAGACGATGCCCGAACGCTCCGCGAGGATCGCCGGATCCTTGGGCTTGCGCGCTTCGAACAGGTCGGCCACGCGCGGCAGACCGCCGGTGATGTCGCGGGTCTTCGAGGCTTCCTGCGGGATCTTGGCGATCACGTCGCCCACGCCCACCGGGGCGCCGTCCTGCAGGTTGACGTTCGACTTCGGCGGCAGCATGTACTGGGCGGGGAGATCGGTGCCCGGGATGGTCAGGTCCTTGCCGTTGGCGTCGACGATGCGCACCAGCGGACGCAGGTCCTTGCCCTGCGAGCCGCGACGCTTCGGATCGGTGATCTCGCGCGACGACAGGCCGGTCTGGTCGTCCATCTTCTCGACCACCGTCACGCCGTCGACGAAGTCGATGAAGCGGACGAAGCCGGCGACTTCGGACATGATCGGATGGCTGTGCGGATCCCAGTTCGCGACGGTCTGGCCGGCCTTCACCTCGCCGCCGTCCTGCACCAGGATGGTGGCGCCGTACGGCAGCTTGTAGCGCTCGCGCTCGCGGCCGTGGGCGTCCAGCACCGAGATCGCGCCCGAGCGCGACACCGCGACCAGGTGGCCGGCGGCGTGCTCGACGTGCTTGAGGTTGTTGAACTTCACCGTACCGGTGGTCTTCACCGTCACGTTGTCGATCGACGCCGCACCGGAGAACGTGCCGCCGATGTGGAAGGTACGCATGGTCAGCTGGGTGCCCGGCTCGCCGATCGACTGCGCGGCGATGACGCCGACCGCTTCGCCGATGTTGACGACGTGGCCACGCGCGAGGTCGCGGCCGTAGCAGAAGCTGCAGACGCCGAACGACGATTCGCAGGTGATGGTCGAACGGACCTTCACCGACTGCACGCCGGCGTCCTCGAGCTTCTGCACCCAGGCTTCGTCGAGCAGCGTGTTGCGGGTGACGAACGGATCCTCGTCGTTGCCCGGCAGGAACACGTCGTCGACCACGATGCGGCCGAGCACGCGGTCGCGCAGCGGTTCGACCACGTCGCCGCCTTCGACGATCGGGGTCATCATCAGGCCTTCGGTCGTGCCGCAGTCGACCTCGGTGATCACCACGTCCTGGGCCACGTCGACGAGGCGGCGGGTCAGGTAACCGGAGTTCGCGGTCTTCAGCGCGGTATCCGCGAGACCCTTTCGCGCGCCGTGGGTCGAGATGAAGTACTGGAGGACGTTCAGGCCTTCGCGGAAGTTCGCCGTGATCGGCGTTTCGATGATCGAGCCGTCCGGCTTGGCCATCAGGCCGCGCATGCCGGCCAGCTGGCGGATCTGCGCCTGCGAACCACGCGCACCGGAGTCGGCCATGATGTAGATCGAGTTCATCGACTTCTGCGCGACCCGCTCGCCCTTGGCGTTGGTCACGGTGTCGATGCCGATCGCGTCCATCATCGCCTTCGCGACGCGTTCGTTGGTGCGCGACCAGATGTCGACCACCTTGTTGTAGCGCTCGCCGGCCGTGACCAGACCACCCTGGTACTGCTGCTGGATTTCCAGCACCTCGGCTTCGGCCTCGGCGAGGATCGCCTTCTTCTCGTCCGGGATGGTCATGTCGTTGATGCCGACCGAGATGCCGGCGCGGGTCGCGAACCCGAAGCCGGTGTACATCAGCTTGTCGGCGAACACGACCGTGTCCTTCAGGCCGAGCTGGCGGTAGCAGCTGTTGATCAGGCGGCTGATCGCCTTCTTGGTCAGCTCGGTGTTCACCAGCGCGAACGGCAGGCCGTCCGGCAGGATTTCCTGCAGCAGGGCGCGGCCGACGGTGGTGTCGACGATCGCGGTCTTGCGCTCGCGGGTACCGTCCTCGGCGATCACGGTTTCGGTGATGCGCACCTTGACCTTGGCGTGCAGCTCGACGACGCGGTTGTCGTACGCGCGCTTCACCTCGGCGATGTTGGCGAACACCATGCCCTCGCCCGCCTTGTTCTCCAGGGCGCGGGTCATGTAGTACAGGCCGAGCACCACGTCCTGCGACGGCACGATGATCGGCTCGCCGTTCGCCGGCGAGAGGATGTTGTTCGACGACATCATCAGCGCGCGCGCTTCGAGCTGGGCTTCCAGCGACAGCGGCACGTGGACGGCCATCTGGTCACCGTCGAAGTCCGCGTTGAACGCGGTGCAGACCAGCGGGTGCAGCTGGATCGCCTTGCCTTCGATCAGCACCGGCTCGAACGCCTGGATGCCGAGGCGGTGCAGGGTCGGAGCGCGGTTCAGCAGCACCGGATGCTCGCGGATCACCTCTTCGAGGATGTCCCACACGATCGGCTCTTCGCGCTCGACCAGCTTCTTCGCCGCCTTGATGGTGGTGGCGAGGCCGCGGCGCTGCAGCTTGGCGAAGATGAAGGGCTTGAACAGTTCCAGCGCCATCTTCTTCGGCAGGCCGCACTGGTGCAGCTTGAGGTACGGGCCGACCACGATGACCGAACGGCCCGAGTAGTCGACGCGCTTGCCGAGCAGGTTCTGGCGGAAGCGGCCCTGCTTGCCCTTGATCATGTCGGCGAGCGACTTGAGCGGGCGCTTGTTGGTGCCGGTGATCGCGCGGCCGCGACGGCCGTTGTCCATCAGCGCGTCCACCGACTCCTGCAGCATGCGCTTCTCGTTGCGCACGATGATGTCGGGCGCGTTGAGTTCGAGCAGGCGCTTGAGGCGGTTGTTGCGGTTGATGACACGGCGGTACAGGTCATTGAGGTCGGAGGTCGCGAAGCGGCCGCCGTCCAGCGGGACCAGCGGACGCAGGTCCGGCGGCAGCACCGGCAGCACGGTCATGACCATCCACTCCGGACGGTTGCCGGATTCCAGGAAGGCCTCGACCAGCTTGATGCGCTTGGTGAGGCGCTTGAGCTTGGTCTCGGAACCGGTGCTGGCGATCTCCTCGCGCAGGGTCACCATCTCCGACTGCAGGTCGATCGTGCGCAGCAGCTCGTACACGGCTTCGGCGCCCATCGCGGCCTCGAAGTCGTCGCCGTGCTCCTGGCGCGCGGTCATGAACTGCTCTTCGGTCAGCAGCGAGCCGCGCTCGAGCGGGGTCAGGCCCGGCTCGGTCACGACGTACGCTTCGAAGTACAGGATGCGCTCGATGTCGCGCAGGGTCATGTCGAGCATCAGGCCGATGCGCGACGGCAGCGACTTCAGGAACCAGATGTGCGCGACCGGCGAGGCCAGGTCGATGTGGCCCATGCGCTCGCGGCGGACGCGCGCGAGCGTGACTTCGGTGCCGCACTTCTCGCAGACCACGCCGCGGTGCTTCATGCGCTTGTACTTGCCGCACAGGCACTCGTAGTCCTTGATCGGGCCGAAGATCGCGGCGCAGAACAGGCCGTCGCGTTCCGGCTTGAAGGTACGGTAGTTGATGGTCTCGGGCTTCTTCACTTCGCCGTACGACCACGAACGGATCATGTCCGGCGACGCCAGCGCGATCTTGATCGCGTCGAAGTCGAGGGTCTGGCGCTGCTGGTTGAAGAGGTTGAGCAAATCTTTCATTTGATTTCTCCGGGAATCTGGAAGCGGGGGCTGTGCGGTGGCGGGCCGCCGGGCGGCCCGCGATCGGCTCAGTTCTCTTCCAGCTCCATGTTGATGGCCAGCGAGCGGATTTCCTTCACCAGGACGTTGAAGGATTCCGGCATGCCGGCGACCATCTCGTACTCGCCGTCGACGATGTTCTTGTACATCTGGTTGCGGCCCTGCACGTCGTCGGACTTCACCGTCAGCATTTCCTGCAGGGTGTAGGCCGCGCCGTAGGCTTCCAGCGCCCAGACTTCCATTTCGCCGAAGCGCTGGCCGCCGAACTGCGCCTTGCCGCCCAGCGGCTGCTGGGTGACGAGCGAGTACGGACCGGTCGAACGCGCGTGCATCTTGTCGTCGACGAGGTGGTTCAGCTTCAGCATGTGCATGTAGCCGACGGTGGTCTTGCGGTCGAAGGCTTCGCCGGTGCGACCGTCGAACAGCTGGGTCTGGCCGCTCTGCGGCAGGTCGGCGAGTTCGAGCATGCGCTTGATCTCGGATTCCGCCGCGCCGTCGAACACCGGCGTCGCCATCGGCACGCCGTCCACCAGGTTGTGGGCCAGGCGCAGCAGTTCCTCGTCGGAGAACTGCGTCAGGTCGACGCGCTGGCCATGCAGCTTGTTGTCGTGGTTGTAGATCTCGTCGAGGAACTTGCGCAGGTCGGCGAGCTTGGCCTGGGCCTCGAGCATGCGGCCGATCTTCTGGCCCAGGCCCTTCGCGGCCCAGCCCAGGTGCACTTCGAGGATCTGGCCGATGTTCATTCGGCTCGGCACGCCCAGCGGGTTCAGCACGATGTCGACGGTCTGGCCATCGGCCATGTACGGCATGTCCTGGATCGGCACGATGTTGGACACCACGCCCTTGTTGCCGTGGCGGCCGGCCATCTTGTCGCCCGGCTGGATGCGGCGCTTCACCGCCAGGAACACCTTCACCATCTTCAGCACGCCCGGGGCGAGGTCGTCGCCCTGGGTGATCTTGCCGCGCTTGTCGGCGAAGCGGCGCTCGAATTCCTTCTGGTGCGCGTCGATCTGCTTCTGGGCGCGTTCGATCGCGTCGGCCGCGTCGTCGTCCTTCATGCGGATCGAGAACCAGTCCTTCTTGCTCAGGCCGTCGAGGACGAGGCTGCTGACCGTGTCGCCCTTCTTCAGGCCGGGACCGCCGTTGGCGATCTTGCCGAGGATCTGGTCACGCAGGCGCGCGTAGATCGCCGATTCGAGGATGCGGAACTGGTCGTCGAAGTCCTTCTTGACCCGACGGATTTCCTCTTCCTCGATCTGGCGGGCACGCTTGTCCTTCTCGATGCCGTCGCGGGTGAAGACCTGCACGTCGATGACCACGCCGTCCATGCCCGGGGGCACGCGCAGCGAGCTGTCCTTCACGTCCGAGGCCTTCTCGCCGAAGATTGCGCGCAGCAGCTTCTCTTCCGGCGTCAGCTGGCTCTCGCCCTTCGGCGTGACCTTGCCGACCAGGATGTCGCCGGCGCGGACCTCGGCGCCGATGTACACCACGCCCGACTCGTCGAGGCGCGACAGCGCCTGCTCGGAGACGTTCGGGATGTCGGCGGTGATCTCTTCCGGACCCAGCTTGGTGTCGCGGGCCTGGCAGGTCAGCTCTTCGATGTGGATCGTGGTGTAACGGTCTTCCTTCACCACGCGCTCGGACAGCAGGATCGAGTCTTCGAAGTTGTAGCCGTTCCACGGCATGAACGCGACCAGCATGTTCTGGCCGAGCGCCAGCTCGCCGATGTCGGTCGAGGGACCGTCGGCCAGCACGTCGCCCTTCGCGACCACGTCGCCCACGTTCACCAGCGGACGCTGGTTGATGCAGGTGTTCTGGTTGGAACGGGTGTACTTGATGAGCGTGTAGATGTCGACGCCGGCGTCGGTGGCCTCGGTGATCTCGACTTCGTTGACCTTGACCACGATGCGGCCGGCGTCGATCTGCTCGATCACGCCGCCGCGGCGGGCGTTCACGGTCACGCCCGAGTCGCGCGCCACGGCGCGCTCGATGCCCGTGCCCACGAGCGGCTTCTGCGAACGCAGCGTCGGCACGGCCTGGCGCTGCATGTTCGCGCCCATCAGCGCGCGGTTCGCGTCGTCGTGCTCGAGGAACGGCACCAGCGCCGCCGCGACCGACACGGTCTGCATCGGCGAGACGTCCATGAAGTGGATTTCGCTCGGCGGACGCAGCATCGACTCGCCCTGGAAGCGGCAGGCCACGAACGGGGCGGTGATCAGGCCCTTGTCGTCGCGCTGGGCGTTGGCCTGGGCGATGACGTACTCGTTTTCCTCGATCGCCGACAGGTATTCGATGTCGTCGGTGACGCGGCCGTCCACGACCTTGCGGTACGGCGTCTCGAGGAAGCCGTACTGGTTGGTGCGCGCGAACACGGCGAGCGAGTTGATCAGGCCGATGTTCGGGCCTTCCGGCGTCTCGATGGTGCAGACGCGGCCGTAGTGGGTCGGGTGCACGTCGCGCACTTCGAAGCCGGCGCGCTCGCGGGTCAGGCCGCCCGGGCCCAGCGCCGAAACGCGACGCTTGTGCGTCACTTCCGACAGCGGGTTGTTCTGGTCCATGAACTGCGACAGCTGCGAGGAGCCGAAGAACTCCTTGATGGCGGCCGCGACCGGCTTGGCGTTGATGAGTTCCTGCGGCGTCAGGCCTTCGGACTCGGCCATCGTCAGGCGTTCCTTCACGGCGCGCTCGACGCGGACCAGGCCCACGCGGAACACGTTCTCGGCCATTTCGCCGACCGAACGCACGCGACGGTTGCCGAGGTGGTCGATGTCGTCCACGCCGGTGCCTTCGTTGCGGATCTGGCACAGCACGCGGATCACGTCGAGGATGTCCGACATCTCCGGGCCGCAGGCTTCGCGCAGGCGCACGGACTCGTCGTCCTTGCGGTCGGCGAAGTACTTGTAGTCGTACAGCACGGGGCTGCCTTCCACTTCCTTGCGGCCGATGCGGCGGTTGAACTTCATGCGGCCCACGGCCGAGAGGTCGTAGCGCTCGAAGGTGAAGAACAGGTTGTGGAACAGGTTCTGCGCGGCGTCCTTGGTCGGCGGCTCGCCAGGACGCATCATGCGGTAGATCTCGACCAGCGCTTCCAGCTGGGTGCGGGTCGGGTCGATGCGCAGGGTGTTGGAGATGTACGGACCGCGGTCGAGGTCGTTCACCCACAGGGTGCCGACGCTGTCGATGCCGTGCTTGCGGAACTTCTGCAGGTGGTCGTCGCCCAGCTCGTCGTTGGCGCTGGCGATCAGTTCGCCGGTGTTCCCGTCGATGACGTCGTGCGACAGGATGCGGCCCACGAGGTAGCTGTCCGGCACGGCCAGCGCGGCGATGCCCGACTGTTCCAGCTGCTTGATGTGGCGCGCGGTGATGCGCTTGCCGGCCTCGACGATGACGCGGTCGCCGTCGGCGAGGTCGAAGTCCAGCGTCTCGCCGCGCAGGCGCTCGGGGATCAGTTCGAGCTGCACGCCTTCCGGCAGGATGTGGAAGGTGTTGACCTCGAAGAACTGCGCCAGGATCTCCTCGTTGTTGTAGCCGAGGGCGCGCAGCAGGATCGTCACCGGCAGCTTGCGGCGACGGTCGATGCGGGTGAACACCGCGTCCTTCGGGTCGAACTCGAAGTCCAGCCAGGAGCCGCGGTAGGGGATGATGCGCGCGCTGTACAGCAGCTTGCCCGAGCTGTGGGTCTTGCCGCGGTCGTGGTCGAAGAACACGCCCGGCGAACGGTGCAGCTGCGAGACGATGACGCGCTCGGTGCCGTTGACGATGAAGGTGCCGTTGTCGGTCATGAGCGGGATCTCGCCCATGTAGACCTCCTGCTCCTTCACGTACTTCACGGCCTTGCTCGACGATTCCTTGTCGTAGATCACCAGGCGCACGGTCACGCGCAGCGGGGCGCCGTAGCTGAGGCCGCGGTTGCGGCACTCGCGCTCGTCGAACACCGGGTCGCCGAGCTTGTAGCCGACGTATTCGAGGGCGGCGTAGCCGTTGTAGCTGGTGATCGGGAACACCGACTTCAGCGCGGCATGCAGGCCGCGATCATCGCGCTTGGCGGGATCGGCGTCGGCCTGGAGGAATTCACGGTAGGAATCGACCTGGATCGCGAGCAGGAAGGGCACCTCGAGAATCGAACGGCGCTTGCCGAAGTTCTTGCGGATGCGCTTCTTCTCGGTGAACGAATAGTTCGTCGAATGAGCTGTGGTCATGGGAGAAAGGCCTCTCAGCTTGGATTGCGTTGTCGCCGGCGCGCCTGTGTGTCGGCTGCGGCCGGTTGGGGCGGCTCCGGCGGAACCGGTGCCCCGGGGAATCGACAGTCGGAAGTCGCTGGTATTGCCGGCACCAGCACGCCCTCTCCCGCTACTTCCGATTGTCGACTTGCTTCACTGCTGCGTACTGCTGTACCGCATGCTTCGACTGCACCGTTTCCGGCGACGTCCGGACCTCGGAAAACGACGGTCCGCCAGAACGGCCAAAGGCCGGGGGCTTCCGCCCCCAGCCTTGGTGTGTCGCCTTGAGTCGGTTTTGCCGACCCGGGGGCGACGTGGAGCCGCTTACTTGAGCTCGACCTGAGCGCCGGCGGCTTCCAGATCCTTCTTGAACTTCTCGGCGTCTTCCTTCGAGACCGCTTCCTTCACGGTCTGCGGAGCGCCTTCGACCAGGTCCTTCGCTTCCTTCAGGCCCAGGCCGGTGATGGCGCGGACGGCCTTGATGACCTCGACCTTCTTCTCGCCGGCGGCCTTCAGGATGACGTTGAACTCGGTCTGCTCTTCGACCACGGCAGCCGGGCCAGCGGCGACGGCCACGGCGACCGGGGCAGCGGCGGTGACGCCGAACTTCTCTTCGATGGCCTTGACCAGCTCCATCACTTCCATCAGGGTCTTGCCGGCAACGGCTTCGACGATCTGTTCGTTGGTAAGGGACATTGTGTTGACCTCTGGATTGATTGGTTAGCGATCACGCGGCAGGCGCCGTGCGATCGTCAAAGACGTTGTGGACTCAGGCTTCCGCCGGGGCGGCCTCGGCAGGCGCGGCGTCGCCGCCACCCTGCTTGTCGGCCACGGCCTTGATGGCGCGGGCGAACATCGAAGCCGGCTCGGCCAGCACGCGGGCCAGCATGGCCAGCGCCTGATCGCGGGTCGGCAGCGAGGCCAGGACGTCGACGTGGCTGGCCGGATAGACCTGGCCACCGACGGAGACGACCTTCGGCTGCAGCTTGTCATTGCCCTTCGAGAATTCCTTGATCAGGCGGCCGGCGGCGCCCGGTTCTTCCAGCGAGAATGCGTACAGCAGCGGACCGACGAGCTTGTCCTGGACAGCTTCGTATTCGGTACCCGCCACGGCGCGCGAGGCCAGCGTGTTCTTGACGACTTTCAAGTACACGCCGGTTTCGCGGGCCTTCTTGCGCATCTCGGTCATCTGGGAGACCGTGGTGCCTGCGTATTCGGCAGCGACCAGGGAGTGGGCCTTCGCGGCGATTTCCGCCACTTCGGCCACGACGTCTTGCTTCTGGGTGAGATTCAGAGCCATGTGCACTCCTCTTGTGAACTCCGCTCGCGGCTCCTGCCGCTTGCGGTCCCGGACGACGTTCATCCTGAACATCGGGGACGCGGAGGCGTCCCGGTGGCGGCCCATCCAGAAAATTCCAGAGGGGGCGGCACCATCTGCGCAGGCAGCACCCTTGCGGATGCGATTAAGCGATCCCGCTTGCGACGTGACGACTCCCTGCCGTACCGGACGCTTCCGTGCCCGTGCGCGTCGCGCGCGAACCGCACCTGCGGTCTTTGACGGCGATCGCGTCGAAGCGAGGCTTCTTCGCGATGCCCTCAAAACTCGTTGCACGATGCCGGGCGCGAGCCCGGCACCGCTGAAGCGTCATCCCGGCGAAAGCCGGGACCCCGCTCCTCAATTCTTTTCCGGCTTCCAGCGCAGGTTGGCACTGGCTGGAAGCTGGATCCCGACATGCGACGGGATGACGCAGCGACAAACGCGTTCGCGCGATGCGCGAACGCGCCGTTGCATCACTTCAGCGCGAGCGACGACTGGTCGACGGTCACGCCCGGGCCCATCGTCGAGCTGATCGACACCTTCTGCAGGTACGTGCCCTTCGCGGTGGCCGGCTTCGCCTTGATCAGGTCGTGCAGCAGCGCTTCGAGGTTGCCCTTCAGATCGGCGTCCTGGAAGTTCGCCTTGCCGATGGTGCAGTGGATGATGCCGGCCTTGTCGGTGCGGTAGCGGACCTGGCCGCCCTTCGCGTTCTTCACCGCTTCCGCCGGGTTCGGCGAGACGGTGCCGACCTTCGGGTTCGGCATCAGGCCGCGCGGGCCCAGCACCTGGCCGAGCTTGCCGACGACGCGCATGGCGTCCGGCGTCGCGATCACGACGTCGTAGTTCAGGTCACCGCCGAGCATCTTCTCAGCGAGGTCGTCCATGCCGACGATGTCGGCGCCGGCGGCCAGGGCTTCATCGGCCTTGGCGCCCGCGGGCACGAACACCGCGACGCGCACGGTCTTGCCGGTGCCGGCGGGCAGCACGGTCGAGCCGCGCACCTGCTGGTCGGACTTCTTGGCATCGACGCCGAGGCGCACGGCCACGTCGACGGACTCGACGAACTTGGCCTTGGTCGCGGTCTTGATGATCTTGATCGCGTCGTCGAAGGCGTAGGCCTTGCCCGGCTCGACCGCGTTGAGGATCGCTTTCTGTCGCTTGTTCATCGCCATGGGATCAGCCCTCCACCACGAGACCCATCGAACGGGCCGAGCCCGCGATGGTCTTCACTGCCGCGTCGAGATCGGCCGCGGTCAGATCCGCTTCCTTCATCTTCGCGATGTCTTCCAGCTGCTTGCGCGTGACCTTGCCCACCTTCTCGGTGTTCGGGCGCTTCGAGCCGGACTGGATGCCCGCGGCCTTCTTCAGCAGCACCGACGCCGGGGTCGACTTGGTGACGAAGGTGAAGGTACGGTCCGAGTAGGCGGTGATGATGACCGGAGTCGGCAGGCCCGGCTCCAACTTGGAGGTCGCCGCATTGAACTGCTTGCAGAACTCCATGATGTTCAGGCCGCGCTGACCGAGCGCGGGACCGACCGGCGGCGAGGGGTTGGCCTGACCGGCCTTCACCTGCAGCTTGATGTAACCGACGACTTTCTTTGCCATTGGGGATCTCCCGGAGTGTTAGCGCCTGCACGCCTTGCGGCTGCGGGGCTCCTCCATCGTTGCGGCCCGCCGCGGGATGCGACGGGCGGATGAGGCCGGGTCGGAGCGGCTTATGCCTTCTCGACCTGGCCGAATTCCAGCTCGACCGGCGTGGCGCGACCGAAGATCAGCACCGAGACGCGCAGGCGGCTCTTTTCGTAGTTGACTTCCTCGACCACGCCGTTGAAGTCGTTGAACGGGCCGTCGGTGACGCGGACCATCTGGCCCGGCTCGAACAGCACCTTGGGACGCGGCTTCTCGACGCCTTCCTGCACGCGCTGCAGGATCGCATCAGCCTCGGAATCGCGGATCGGCAACGGACGATCGGCAGTGCCGCCGATGAAGCCCATCACCTTGGGGGTTTCCTTGACCAGATGCCAGCTCTCGTTGTCCATGCGCGGGATGCCCGCTTCGTCATGGGTCGCGATCTGGACCAGCACGTAACCGGGGAAGAACTTGCGCTCGGAACGGCGCTTCTGGCCGGAACGCATCTCCACGACCTCTTCGGTCGGGACCAGCACCTCGCCGAACTTGTCCTGCATGCCGGTGCGCGCGATACGATCGCGCAGCGCCTGGGCCACGGACTTCTCGAAGCCGGAATAGGCGTGGACGACGTACCAGCGCTTGGGGATCTCGGTATTGCTCACGGTGTTCTCCAT
The DNA here is from genome assembly GCF_056313665.1 of Lysobacter sp. DMC104. Classification (NCBI taxonomy): domain Bacteria; kingdom Pseudomonadati; phylum Pseudomonadota; class Gammaproteobacteria; order Lysobacterales; family Lysobacteraceae; genus Lysobacter; species Lysobacter sp. DMC104. The sequence goes on from NZ_JBQUZW010000002.1 coordinate 58,329, forward strand.
CATGCGGCCAGCAGCTTTTCCACGCCGAACTGCACGATCAGATCGAACAACGCGAGGATGAGACTCATCAGGATGACGGCGATGATGACCACCCAGGTCGTGCGCGTGGCTTCCTGACGGGTCGGCCACACCACCTTGCGCAGCTCGAACCGCGATTCACCGAGGTATTCGCGGGTCTGGGCGCCCTTGGGCGTGGCCATGAACACGAGCGCGCCGGCGATCAGGCCGCCGATCACCGACATGACCCGGGCCACGGTCGGCCATTGGCCGTCGAACCAGTAGAAGGCGAACACGCCACCGACCACCAGCAGCAGGGCCAGGGCGTACTTGACGATGTCGGCTGCGGAAGAAGCGCCGGCCTTGGGTTGTTCGACTCTGCTGTTCAAGTACGTGTCGCCTGCATCGCGGGGCGTCATCGCGCCAGCTCGCCCGGAGGCGGGGCCGCGAGGGGCCCGGACGCGGAACGATCCGCCTGAGTGGCACGCCAGGAGGGACTCGAACCCCCAACCTGCGGTTTTGGAGACCGCTGCTCTGCCAATTGAGCTACTGGCGTGTAGTTGTGTTGACCGGTGTTCTGATACGGCGACGGCGAGCCGTTTCCGACTCGCCTGTCGCCTGCCTTTCAAGTTTGGACTGCCACACCCAAAAACAAGTTCCGGGGAAGTGGGCCTCATGCCCCGGCGCTCGCCGGGGCGAAGGCCCGCCCCTGCGGGCGAATCCTTACTTGATGATCTTGGCGACGACGCCGGCGCCGACCGTACGACCGCCTTCGCGGATCGCGAAGCGCAGGCCTTCGTCCATCGCCACCGGGTTGATCAGCGACACCACCATCTTGATGTTGTCGCCCGGCATGACCATCTCCACGCCTTCCGGCAGCGTCACCGCGCCGGTGATGTCCGTCGTGCGGAAGTAGAACTGCGGACGGTAGCCCTTGAAGAACGGCGTGTGACGGCCACCCTCGTCCTTCGACAGCACGTACACCTCGGCCTCGAAGTCCGTGTGCGGCGTGATCGTGCCCGGCTTGCACAGCACCTGGCCGCGCTCCACGTCGTCACGCTTCGTGCCGCGCAGCAGCAGGCCCGCGTTGTCACCCGCCTGGCCCTGGTCCAGCAGCTTGCGGAACATTTCAACGCCCGTGACCGTCGTCTTCGTCGTCGGACGAATGCCCNCGATCTCGATTTCGTCACCCACCTTGATCACGCCACGCTCGATGCGGCCCGTCACCACCGTGCCGCGGCCCGAGATCGAGAACACGTCTTCCACCGGCATCAGGAACGTCTTGTCGATGTCACGCTGCGGCTCCGGAATGAACGTGTCCAGCGCGTCCACCAGCTTGATGATCGCAGGCACGCCGATCTCCGACTGGTCGCCTTCCAGCGCCAGTCGCGCCGAGCCCTTGATGATCGGGGTGTCGTCGCCCGGGAAGTCGTACTTCGACAGCAGCTCGCGCACTTCCATCTCGACCAGCTCGAGCAGCTCGGCGTCGTCCACCATGTCCGCCTTGTTCAGGAAGACCACGATGTACGGCACGCCCACCTGGCGCGACAGCAGGATGTGTTCGCGCGTCTGCGGCATCGGGCCGTCCGCGGCCGAGCACACCAGGATCGCACCGTCCATCTGCGCCGCACCCGTGATCATGTTCTTCACGTAGTCGGCGTGGCCCGGGCAGTCCACGTGCGCGTAGTGACGGATCGGGCTTTCGTATTCCACGTGCGCCGTCGAAATCGTGATCCCGCGCGCCTTCTCTTCCGGCGCCGCGTCGATCGCGTCGTATGCCTTGAACTCGCCGCCGAAACGCTCCGCGCCGATCTTCGTCAGCGCCGCCGTCAGCGTCGTCTTGCCGTGGTCCACGTGACCGATCGTCCCCACGTTCACGTGAGGCTTGGTGCGCTCGAACTTACCCTTGGCCATGATTGCTTCTCTTTGAACTCAACTGGGTTGACGATGGGGTGGTGCTCACGAAAGGAATCGAACCTTCGACCTCCTCCTTACCAAGGAGGTGCTCTACCGACTGAGCTACGTGAGCAACGATGTGGTAACCGGGCAACCTGTCCGGGACGATCCGCGTCGACCGGGGTGTCCATGGTGCCACCCTGGAGCGGGAGACGGGAATCGAACCCGCACCATCAGCTTGGAAGGCTGAGGTTCTACCATTGAACTACTCCCGCTTCGTGCGGAACGGCGTGGCCAGCGTGGTGGAGGGAGGTGGATTCGAACCACCGAAGGCGTAAGCCAGCAGATTTACAGTCTGCCCCCGTTGGCCGCTTGGGTATCCCTCCAGCTGAACAACTCCGGAAAAACAGTACTCGGCGAAACAGCCCGCAATTCTGACGGCTATGCGGGCAGGTGTCAACGCTTGATGCAATGCCTGATGACGAGTTCCGCGACGTCCCGGGTCAGGGCGCCGGCGGGGTGGGCATTGTAATCGTTTCGTTGGCGAAAACGGCAACATGCGGCACGCCATCCGCACCGATCCAGCCCCGATACATGCCTTCGGTGTTGAACGGCAGGCCGATGCTGCCGTCGGCGGCCAGCACGATCGCGCCACCGTCGCCGCCCAGCGCGGGGACGTCGCGGTTGATGACCGCCTGGCCGGCGTCGGCCGCGGATTCGTGGAGGTAGGTCATGCGCGCGCAGATCTCGTGGGCGGCAGCGGTGCGGATGTAGAACTCGCCCCAGCCCGTGCCCGAGACCGCGCAGATCGCGTTGGCGTAGGTGCCGGCGCCGATGATCGGCGAATCGCCGACCCGGCCGTAGCGCTTGTCGGTCATGCCGCCGGTGGAGGTGCCGGCCGCCAGCCTGCCCTGCCCGTCCAGCGCCACCGCGCCGACGGTGCCGGTATAGCGACGACCGGGATGCGGATCGAGGGCGGCCTGCTTCGCGGCGTCCTCGCGCAAGCGCTGCTGGAGCTGCTGCCAGCGCTTCTCGGTGCGGAACCAGGCCGGATCGACCAGTTCGACGCCCTGCTCCTTCGCGAAGGCCTCGGCGCCGTCGCCGACCATCATCACGTGGGGCGAGCGCTCCATGACCGCGCGGGCCAGCAGGATCGGGTTCTTCACGCGATGCACGCCGGCGACCGCGCCGGCGCGGCGGGTGGCGCCGTCCATCAGCGAGGCATCCAGCTCGTTGCGGCCGTCATGGGTGAACACGGCGCCGCGGCCGGCATTGAAGTGCGGGTCGTCCTCGAGCACGGTGATCGCAGCGGTGACGGCGTCCAGCGCCGGCTTGCCGGCGTGCAGCGCCTCGTAGCCGCGACGCAGAGCCAGTTCCAGTGCGGCGCGGGCGTCGCGCTCTTCGTCGGCGGTGAGGTCGGCGCGCTCGACGCCGGCGCCGCCATGGACCACGAGGATCATGGGTGCCACCTCCTGCAGGCGGCCATTGTCCACCCGATAGGCCTTGCGGAACGTCGGGGCGTCGACCGTGCCGGCCGGCAGATGCAGGGTCGAGCCCGCGCCGACGCCGGTCACGTCGACCCGGGCCAGTTGCAGGGGCTTGCCGGCAACCTGGGTCTCGGGGAAGCCACCGCGGACCACCCAGGCGCTGCCGTGCGGGTCGGTGGCAAAGATGCGGGCGTTGCCCTCGCCGTCCACCGCCAGCGCGGCGCTCTCGTCGACGCCCACGCCGACCAGCGGCCGGCGCGGCGTGCCGGTCAGGGTCTCGGCCTTGGCGACGAAGGCGAACAGGCGGCCGAGGCGGTCGCGCTCCTTGAAGTGGGTGTCGGTGACCACGCCGTGAAGCGTCGCGATGTGCAGGAAATCCTGCTCGATCGTCACTGCGGGACCCAGCGGGTCGGCCAGCGCCTCGGGGCTGACGATGCTGCCGCCGTCCATCGCGCCATACAGGTACTCGCCGAGGATGGCGAGACCGGCGCTGGTGCCGCCCAGCGGCTTGCCGGCGCGGACGTGGGCATCCAGCGCGGCGGCGACGGGCGTGCCCTTCCAGTAGCGGACGTAGCGGGCCTGGTCGCCGCCGGCGATGAAGATGCCGTCGGCACGGGCCAGCGCGTCGAGGATATTCGGATCGGTCGCGGGCTTGCCGTTGGCGAAGACGAAGGTCTCCACCGAGGCCGCGCCGCCGACGTCCTTGTAGAACTCGTCGGCGATCTCGTGGGTGTACGAGGCGCTGAGCACGACGATGTGGCCGTTGCCGGCGCGACCGAGGAACCAGCGCACCGCGTCGCGGTTGCGGTCGCCGCCGCCGGCCAGCAGCAGGCCCGGCTGGACCCGGCCCGGCGTCGGCAGGCCGCGGTCGCCGATGATCAGGCGCTGGTAGTCGCGGGCGAACGCCGGCAGCGCGACCAGGCACAGCAGCGAGGCCAGGCACAGCGCGCGAAACAGGTGGCGCAACGGCGCGGCGGCACGGGGAGCGGAACGGGGCATGGCGGTCTCCGGCAAGGGGCAGTGCGAGCGGTCCGTGCGTGACGCACGGGGCCGATCCGCATTCAGACGAACGGACGCCGATCTTCCCTCCCGGCGCCCCGGCCGGCACAGGCGCATGTCCGGGGCCGCCGATCATCGGCTATCGTGCGGCGATGCGCACTCCCCTCGACGACTGGTTCGTCCGCGAGATCCTCGTCCACGAGGAGGCGCTGGCGCGCTACCTGCGCCGCTGCGCGCCCGCCGGCGAGGACCTCCTCGACCTGCGCCAGGAGGTCTACGTCCGCGTCTACGAGGCCGCCGGCCGGGCGCTGCCGGCCTCGCCGAAGTCCTTCCTGTTCACCAGCGCCCGCAACCTGATCACCGACCGCCTGCGCCGCGGACGGGTGGTGTCGATCGAGACACTGGGTGATCCGGACACCTTGAACGTCTTGATCGACGAGGTGTCCCCGGAACGACGGTTCGGCGGGCGCCAGGCCCTCCGCCGTCTGGCGGAGGCGTTCGACCGGCTGCCGGACCGCTGCCGGGAAGTGGTGTGGCTGCGCCGGGTGGAGGAACTCCCCCAGAAGGTCGTGGCCGCCCAACTGGGAATCAGCGAGAAGACGGTGGAAAAGCATCTGGCCCACGGCGTGCGATTGATCGCCGGGCATTACTTCGGCAGCGAACGTCCGCATGCGGACGCCGACGGCGCCGCCTGGCCTGCGGGAGCGCGCGGTGTCCGCGACCGACAACAGGCAGATTGAGCGCGTCGCCGCGGAGTGGCTGGCGCAGCGGGACGGCGATGGCTGGACCGCCGACGACGACGTGCGCCTGGCGGACTGGCTGTCGGCTTCGACCGCGCACCGCGTGGCGTTCCTGCGGCTGGAGGCGGCCTGGGAGGAAAGCGGCCGGCTGAAGGCGCTGGCCGCGGGCCGCGACGCAGCCGGCCCGCCCGGGCGGGCCTTCTGGCCGGCGCCGGTCGAGGCGGCCCGCGACATCGACGCGCCCGGGGGCGACCCGGCCGACGCGCACTGGCAGGCGGTGCGCCGTCGCGCCGTACGCGCACGGCCGCCGCGGTCGCGCCTGCGCACCTACGCGACCGCCGCCGTCCTCGTCCTGGCGTTGGGCACGGCGGCGTTCTTCGGCTGGCGTCAGTGGGGCAACGACCATGCGCCCGTCCAGTACGCCACCGCCGTCGGCCGGCTGGACACGGTGCTGCTGAGCGACGGCTCGCACGCGACGCTGAGCAGCGACAGCCGCATCGCACTGGCGATGTCGCCCGGCGAGCGGCACATCGACCTGCTCGGCGGCGAGGCGTTCTTCGAAGTGGCGAAGGACAAGACGCGGCCGTTCGTGGTCGCCGCCGACGGCCGCCGCGCGATCGCCGTCGGCACCCGGTTCTCGGTGCGCCGCGACGGCGAGGCCCTGCGCGTGGTCGTGACCGAAGGCGTGGTGCGGCTGGAAGCACCGGCGCAACCGGGCCGGATCGGCGCCGAACCGGTGCTGCTGCCGGCGGGCAGCGTCGCGATCGCCACCCGCAGCGGCGTCACCGTCCACCGCGGCACCCTGGCCGAGGCCGAGCGGGCCGTGGAATGGCGCGGCGGCCGGCTGTATTTCGACGACACCCCGCTGTCGGTCGCGGCCGAGGAATTCAACCGCTACAACACGCAGAAGCTGGTGATGGGCGACGCCGACGTGGCAGCGCTGCGGATCGGCGGCAATTTCCGCTGGTCCAACCCCGAGGGCTTCGTCCGCCTGCTGGAACAAGGCTTCGGCGTGCGCGCGGAGACCCGCGGCGACCTGATCGTGCTGCACGACCGCTGACGCCCCGCCGGGCCACGCGACATCAGACCTTGGTCGAAGTCCGCCCGGCGGAGGGATTCACCGCGCCCGTTCGTCACGACAATTCGGGCTGGCGCATGCCGCGCCGCCATATGCATTCCGGGGACCAAGGGGAGACCATGTCCAGACCGTTCCGACTGTTGCTGCTGTCCGCAGCCTGCAGCCTCGCGCTGCAGGCCCATGCCCAGGGCTCGACCGGCCCCAGTGCGCCGATTTCGATCCCGGCCGGCGATCTCGCCTCCGCGCTGGACACCTTGGCCCGGCAGTCGGGCACCCAATTGGTTTACCGCACCGACCAACTGCGCGGCGCCCGCACCTCGGGCGTGCGCTCCGCCCCGGACGCCGATGCGGCCCTGCAGCGCCTGCTGCACGACAGCGGCTTCGTGTCGCGACGCGACGCCACCTCCGGCGCCGTGGTGATCGTCCGCAACGACACCCCCAAGCGCGCCCCGGAGCCGGCTCCGCAGTCGGAACCTTCCAGCGGGGGCGCCGCCGCGACGACGCCCCCGCCGCCGGCCCAACTGGAAAGCGTGCAGGTCACCGGTTCGCGCATCCCGCGCGCCCGGATCGAGGGGCCGGCGCCGGTGACGGTGCTGAACGCCCGCGACATTCGCGCCGGCGGCTTCACCTCCGTCCCGGAAGTGCTGCGCAGCCTGACCCAGAACAGCGGTGAGACCCAGAGCCAGCAGTCCGCCAGCGGTGCCGACTTCTCGCCGGGCGCGCAGCAGGTCGACCTCCGCGGCCTCGGCCCGAACCACACCCTGGTGCTGGTCAACGGCCGCCGCATCGCCGACTTCCCGATGCCGTTCCAGGGCCGCAGCAACTTCACCGACATCTCCAGCATCCCGCTGGGCATGGTCGACCGGGTCGAGGTGCTGACCGGCAGCGCGTCCGCGGTGTACGGCTCCGACGCCATCTCCGGCGTGGTCAACTTCATCCTGAAGAAGCAGGCCGACGGCACCACCGTCGACGTGCGCTACGGCGACACCACCCGCGGCGGCGGCGAATCCTACGACGTGTCGCTGGCCACCGGCTTCGACCGCGGCGGCCTGAACGCGGTGATCGGCGCCGAGCTGCAGGTGCAGCGCCCGCTGTGGGCCTACGACCGCGCGATCCAGGATTCCACCCTCGATGGCCCGACGGCGCGCTCGCAGGCGGCCCGCCGTGCGTTCCTGCGCACCAACTACGACGACGAATATCTCGATCCGGGCCAGGCCGCCTGCGACGCGGTGTCCTCGCTCAACCGCGGCTCGACCTACTACGCCTCCCGCCCCGGTTTCGGCCCGTACGACCCGGTGATCGACGACTACGGCCCCGGCTACTACTGCGGCAGCGACAAGGCGATCGGCTACGGCACCATCCTGAGCGAGCGCAAGGGCCTCAACGCCTACGGCGCCTTCAACTACACGCTCGCGAACGGCCACCAGTGGTTCGCCGACGTGCAGCTGGGCTACCACAAGATCGGCCTGTTCCGCGACGTGACGTCGTGGAGCTACCAGGCGCCGGACGGCAACGAGGACGGCTACTTCTTCAACCAGGCCACCGGCCAGGTCGAATACTGGCAGCGCCAGTTCAGCCCCGAGGAAATGGGCGGCCTGAACCGCGGCATGATCCGCAGCACGCAGAAGACCTTCGGCATCGCCACCGGCTTCACCGGCCCGCTGGGCGGCAACTGGGACTACGAGGCCACGCTCAGCCACTCGCAGTACCACGCCACCATCGGCTGGCCGCAGATCGTGGCGGCCGCCGCGAACGACCTGTTCCTCGGCCCGCAGCTGGGCACGGATCCGGACGGCTTCCCGATCTTCGACGCCGACCCGGCACGCCTGTACACGCCGCTGACCCGCGCGCAGTACGACGCGATCTCCGGCCGCAGCACCTACCACCCGACCTCGCGCACCGACACGGTCTCGCTGACCCTGACCAACGCCGACCTGTTCCAGTTGCCGGCCGGCCCGGTCGGATTCGCCGGCATCGTCGAGTTCGGCAACCAGGCCTACGACCTGCATCCCGACACCCGCGCCACCGAGTACTACTACTACAGCTGGAAGGACTCCGACGGCCACGGCAGCCGCAACCGCTGGGCGCTGGCGGGCGAACTGCGCGCGCCGCTGCACGAGACGGTGAACGCCAGCCTCGCCGCCCGTTACGACCAGTACCGCTACTCCGGCCACAGCGTCGGCAAGCTGACCTGGAGCACCGGTCTGGAATGGCGCCCGGTCGAGTCGCTGCTCGTCCGCGGCTCGTACGGCACCGCGTTCCGCGCCGCCGACCTGCACTACGTCTATGCCGGCATCGGCAACGACGAGACCTCGGGCATCGACTACTACACCTGCCTCAGCGACGACCCGGGCGCGACCGACTGCTCCGACTACGACGCCCACCTGATCCGCACCCGCCAGGGCAACCGCTCGCTCGATCCCGAGACCAGCACGTCGTGGACGGCCGGTCTGGTGTGGTCGCCCTCGCCCGCATTCGACGTGTCGCTGGACTACTTCGACATCCGCATGCGCGACCAGGTGCAGGACATGAGCGTCGGCGAGATCCTGCGCAACGAGGCCAGCTGCCGCCTCGGCGACCTCGATCCAGCCTCGCCCACCTGCGTCGACGCGCTCAGCCGCATCACCCGCGTCAACGGCGACCTGTACGGCATCTACGTCAACCCGATCAACGTCGCCCGCGAGAACACCAGCGGCGTCGACCTGAGCGCCCACTACAAGCTCGAGACCGCGGCCGGCGACTTCCGCTTCGGCCTCGACCACAGCTGGGTGCGCAGCCACGACTTCCAGCGCTACAGCGGCGACCCGGTGGAAGACGAGCTGGCGGTGAACAGCGGTTTCGACATCCCGCGCACCAAGACCAGCCTGTCGGTCGCCTGGAACCGCGCGCAGTGGTCCGCCGGCGTGCACGGCCAGCGCCTGGGCAAGCTGCCGACCTCGGATTCCTACGACCAGGTCTACGACCCCGCCGACGGCAACAGCGCCTGGGTCGGCGCGACCTGGCGCTGGAACCTCACCGCCGGCTACCGCATCAACGACGCGATGCGCATCGGTCTCGCGATCGACAACGTGTTCGACAAGATGCCGCCGAAGGACCGCACCTACACCGCCTATCCCTACTACGACGTGTCGTGGTTCGACTCGATCGGCCGCACCGTGTACCTCGATTTCAGCTGGAAGTTCGGCGGCAACGGAAGCCTCTGACCCTCCGGGTGACATCCCCCGCGCACATGCCCCGCAAGGAAGTGGACGGGCCCCTCCTGGACTGGGAGGGGCCTTTTTTTCGCCCGCGATCGGCGGATCGCGGCCAGCGGCGACTCAGTCCATCCGCGCCCGTGCGGCGAGGATTTCGGCCTGGTGTTCGTCGGCCCAGCGCACCAGGCCCAACAGCGGCACCAGCAGCGACTCGCCCAGCGGCGTGAGCGCGTATTCCACGCTGGGCGGCTTGGTCGGGAACACGGTGCGCGACAGCAGCCCGTCGCGCTCCAGATCGCGCAGGGTCTGGGTGAGCATGCGCTGCGAGATGTCGGGCACCGCGCGCCGCAGCGCGCCGAAGCGGTGCGGCGCAGCGGCCAGCGTCAGCACGATCAGCACGCTCCACTTGTCGCCGATGCGGTCGAGCACGCCGCGGACCGGGCAGGCTTCGTTCGGCTGACCGCCTTCGCGCCAGGCGTCCCAACCGCCGACGAGGGCATCGGCCACGGCGCGGGGATCGGGCGCGGAGACGGCAGGGAGGGTTTCGGACGACATGGGGTGGTTACCTCGAAGTGACCAGCGGCAGCGGAAGTGCCTGCTTGTCGCGGCGATTCCGGTTCCTATTATGCACATGGTCTCGATTCGAGACTTACTCTCGAAGCAACTCCATGTCCAAGCTCATCGTCACCGGCGCCGGCGGCCATCTCGGCCAGCGCGTCCTCTCGCACCTCCTCGACACCCTGCACGTCCCGGCCGGGGAAATCATCGCCACCACCCGCAAGCCCGACAGCCTGGCCGACTGGGCCGCGCGCGGCGTCACCGTCCGCGCCGCCGATTTCGACGACACGACCTCGCTGGCCACGGCCTTCGCCGGCGGCGACCGCCTGCTGCTGATCAGCACCGACGCCCTCGACCGCCCCGGACGCCGCCTCGAACAGCACCGCGCGGCCGTCGCCGCGGCCGAGGCCGCCGGCGTGCGCCACCTCGTCTACACCTCGATGCCCGAACCGGAAGGTTCGCCGCTGCTGATCGCCCCCGACCACCTCGGCACCGAACAGGCGCTGGCCGCCAGCGCCCTGCCCGGCTGGACCGTGCTGCGCAACCACTGGTACTTCGAGAACCTGTTCCTGTGGCTGCCGTCGGCCCTGCCCGGCGGGCAGTGGTACAGCGCCGCGGCCCAGGGCGGGATCGCCCACATCGCCCGCGACGACCTCGCCCGGGCGGCGGCGACCGCACTCGCCGATGGCCAGGACGGCAAGCGCGTCTTCACCCTGAGCGGCGCGCGTGCATGGACCACGGACGAGATCGCCGCCGCGGTCGCGCAGGCCACCGGCAAACCGCTGGCCGTGGTCCACGTGCCGGTCGAAGCGCTGGTGCAGGGCATGGTCGGCGCCGGCCTGCCGGAACCGCTGGCACAGGTCTTCGCCTCGTTCGACACCAACACCGCCGCCGGCCGCGTGGCGACCGTTACCGGCGACTACCGCGCGCTGACCGGGCAGGATCCGCGGCCGTTCGAGGACTGGCTGGCCGAGAACGCGCCGGCGCTCGCCGCGCTGGCGGGCTGAGCCGCGAACGCCATCGACACCACGTCGCGTCGCTTCAGGGCGCGGCGCCGGTGTCCTGGCCGATCCACAGCCGGTTGCCGTCGGGATCGTCGATGCGGAATTCGGTCATGCCGTAGAAGGTGGTGTGCATGTCCGGCACATCGAGGCCGCGTTCCCGCACCGCGCGGTGGTAGGCAACGATGTCGTCGGGATACAGGTACAGCACCGCGGCGCGATACGCGGGTGAGCCGGTGTTGATCGACTGGTCCAGCATGATGCGGCAATCGCCGCACGACAGCAGTGCCCAGCGCCAGTCGTCGTTGCGGTCGACCACGACGAAGCCGAGGCGCTCGTAGAAATCGATCGCCGCGGCCAGCGCGGCGACGGGCTGCATCGGGATGACACGATCGATCCGCACGGCGGCTCCGGCAGGGCGCCGACGGACGCCGGCCACGGCATTCTCGGCAGCGGCACGCAGCACACGCAAGCGCGAAGCCGCAAACGACACGCCCCGCGCGAGGCGGGGCGTGATCGGAACGCGTTGAAGCAGGACGTCAGACGTTGAAGCGGAAGTGCAGCACGTCGCCTTCCTGCACGCGGTATTCCTTGCCTTCCAGACGCAGGCGGCCCGCGTCGCGCGCGCCGGATTCGCCGCGGTACTTGATGTAGTCGTCGTAGGCGATGGTTTCGGCGCGGATGAAGCCCTTCTCGAAGTCGGTGTGGATCACCGCGGCGGCCTGCGGCGCGGTCGCGCCGGCCTTCACCGTCCAGGCGCGCACTTCCTTCACGCCGGCGGTGAAATAGGTCTGCAGGCCCAGCAGCTTGTACGCGGCGCGGATCACGCGGTTCAGGCCCGGCTCGTCCAGGCCGAGATCGGCCAGGAACGTGTCGCGGTCGGCGTCGTCGAGCTGGCTCAGCTCTTCCTCGATCGCCGCCGACACCGGCACCACTTCGGCGCCCTCGCCCACGGCGCGCGCGCGCACGGCGTCGAGGTGCGGGTTGTTCTCGAAGCCCTCCTCCAACACGTTGGCGACGTACATCACCGGCTTCAGCGTGAGCAGGAACAGGTCGCGCACCGCCAGCCGATCGTCGTCGGACAGACCCAGCGCGCGCGCCGGCTTGCCGCTGTCGAGGCCGGCGCGGATGCGCGACAGCACGTCGACGCGCGCCTTCGCGTCCTTGTCACCGGTCTTGGCCGAACGCTCGGCGCGCTGCAGCGCCTTCTCGACCGATTCCAGGTCGGCCAGCGCCAGCTCGGTGTCGATCGTCTCGATGTCGGCGATCGGATCGACCTTGTTGTTGACGTGGATGACGTCCGGGTTCTCGAAGCAGCGCACCACGTGGGTGATCGCGTCGACCTCGCGGATGTGCGCCAGGAACTTGTTGCCCAGGCCTTCACCGCTGGCCGCACCGGCGACCAGGCCGGCGATGTCGACGAACTCCACCGCCGTCGGCAGCACGCGCTCGGGCTTCACGATCTCGGCCAGCGCGCCGAGGCGCGGATCCGGCACCGGCACCACGCCGACGTTCGGCTCGATGGTGCAGAACGGGAAGTTGGCCGCGGCGATGCCTGCCTTGGTCAGCGCGTTGAAAAGCGTCGACTTGCCGACGTTCGGCAGGCCGACGATGCCGCATTTGATGCCCATGTGCTGTGTTCGTCCGGTTCGGAATGCAGACGTCGGCGGCCGGATTCGCGCCCGGCCGCCGACGTCTGGATTCAGTCACGCGTTCATTTCGGGGTGTGCAGCTTCGTCATCGCGTCCATGACGTTGCCCTGCACCGCCAGCGGCAACGCGGAAAGGGCGTCGTCGATCGCGCGCAGGATCAGCGCCTCGTCGTCCTTGCCCGGGCGACCCAGCACCCACGGCGTGACCTTGTCCTTGTGTCCGGGATGTCCGATCGCGACGCGCAGGCGGTGGAACTTGCCGTGGCCCAGCAGCTTGATGATGTCGCGCAGGCCGTTCTGGCCGCCGTGGCCGCCGTCGAACTTGAAGCGTGCGACGCCCGGCGGAAGGTCCAGCTCGTCGTGCGCGACCAGCATCTCCTCGGGCTCGATCTTCCAGTAGCGCAGCGCGGCGGTCACCGACTTGCCGCTGAGGTTCATGTACGTCGCCGGCTTCAGCAGCCACACGCTCTGTCCGGCGATCTCGGCCTTCGCGGTTTCGCCGAAGAGTTTGCTCTCCAGCCCGAACCGCGCCCCGCACTGCTGCGCGAGGGCGTCCACAAACCAGAACCCGGCGTTGTGCCGGGTTCTGGCGTGTTCGGGACCGGGATTGCCCAGCCCGACGATGAGGCGGAGGCCTGCCATCGGATCAGTCCGGTAGAGCGGCCTTCAGGCCGCTGCCCCGCCTCCGGAAGAGACGAAGCGGGCTGAAGCCCGCTCTACCGTCGAAGTCATCGTCGCGAGGCGACGATTACTTCTGGTCCTTCTTGGTGACCTTGGCAGCCGGCACTTCGGCGGCGGCCGGGGCATCGGCGGACTCGGCCTCTTCCTTGCCGTGCTTGGCGATCACGACCGCGAGATCGTGTTCCTTGCCGAGCTTCAGTTCCGGGATCGAGATGCCGGCCGGCAGCGCGATGTCCGAGAGGTGGATGATCTGGCCGACGGCCAGCGCCGACAGGTCGACTTCCAGATACTCCGGCAGATCCTTCGGCAGGCACTCGATCACGACTTCGTTCAGCTCGTGGGTGACGACCACTTCGGCCGACTTGCCGGCCGGGGACTTGTCTTCGTTGAGGAAGTGCAGCGGCACCGCGGTGCGCAGCGCTTCGTTCTCGTTCACGCGCTGGAAGTCCAGGTGCATGATCTGCTGCTTGAACGGATGGCGCTGCATGTCACGCAGCAGCACCTTCTGCACGTCGCCGCCGAGGCTCAGGTCGAGGATCGAGGAGTAGAACCACTCGTGCTGGCTGGCGAGCCAGATGGCTTCGTGGTCGATCTGGATGCTGACCGGCTTGAGTTCGCCGCCGTAGACGATGGCGGGGATCTTGGCGGCATGGCGAAGGCGGCGGCTCGCACCCTTCCCTTCGTCCGTGCGGCGTTCGACCTTGATTTCGTGGGTAATGGCCATTGGACAACTCTCTTGCTTGCGAATGAACCGCCTCGCGGCGGCGATGCGACTCCCCCGCGACCAGGGGAGCCGGGTTCCGGCCGGAGCCGGGGAATGCGGCAGGTCAGTCCACGTAGAGCGAACTGACCGATTCGCCGAACGCGACCCGGCGGATCGTCTCGGCGAGCAGCTCGGCGACGCTGAGCTGGCGGATGCGGGGGCAGGCGCGCGCCGCGTCCGACAGCGGGATGGTGTCGGTCACCACCAGTTCGTCCAGCTGCGATTTGGTCACGTTGTCGATCGCCGGGCCCGACAGCACCGGGTGGGTGCAGTAGGCGATCACGCGCTGCGCGCCCTGCGCCTTCAGCGCCGCCGCGGCGGCGCAGAGGGTGCCGGCGGTGTCGACGATGTCGTCGACCAGCACGCAGGTCTTGCCGTTCACGTCGCCGATGATGTTCATCACCGTGGCGACGTTGGCGCGCGGCCGGCGCTTGTCGATGATCGCGAGGTCCGCGTCGTCGAGGCGCTTGGCGATGGCGCGGGCGCGGACCACGCCGCCCACGTCCGGCGACACCACGATCAGGTTGTCCGTGCCGTAGGCGCGCCAGATGTCGGCGAGCAGCAACGGCGACGAGTACACGTTGTCGACCGGGATGTCGAAGAAGCCCTGGATCTGGTCGGCGTGCAGGTCCACCGTCAGCACGCCGTCGGCGCCGGCGGCGGTGAACATCTTCGCCGCGACCTTGGCGGTGATCGGCACGCGCGAGGAGCGCGGGCGGCGATCCTGGCGGGCGTAGCCGAAGTACGGCACCACCGCGGTGACGCTGGCGGCCGACGCGCGCTTGAGCGCATCGATGATCACCAGCAGCTCCATCAGGTTCTCGCCGCTGGGCGCGCACGTGGGCTGGACCACGAACACTTCCTGCCGGCGCACGTTCTCCTCGATCTCGACCTGCACTTCGCCGTCCGAGAAATGGGAGACCAGGGCCTTGCCCGGGCGCACCCCGAGTTCCCTGCACACGGCATCGGCCAGGGGCCGGTTGGCATTGCCCGAAAAGATCAACAACTGACGATCGTCCTGCATGGGGGTGCTCCGCTTCGCTCTGACCTTGGCGGTGGAAGGGGCAGACACCGGACGTCCGGTCCGATTTCCGCTTCGCGTCGCGGGCGAACCCGCGTTCGGCGCTGTTGCGCCTCGCGCCCGCGCTTCCCGCCGCGGACGATCGACTACCTGCGACTACCTGACAACCGACTGCGAACGAACGACTGCGAAGGACCGATGGACATTCCGGCGGACCGGGTGAAACGGGATGGCAGGGGCGGAAGGATTCGAACCTACGAATGCCGGGATCAAAACCCGGTGCCTTAACCACTTGGCGACGCCCCTCCGGAAGGTTTCGCGACAGTCGTCCGGCCCGCCCTCGCGGAGCACGTCCGACGGCATCGCGCACCGCCATGCCGAGGAAGCCATGGCCGCCCCCGTGTCAGCGGGCGTTCGATGCCTGCGTTTCGAGCGCATCCAGCAACGGCGAGCGCGGCGCACCGGCGGCGATCCAGGCGCGTTGGCCCGGCGACAGCCGTGGCGTCAGCGCGTCCAGCGCGTTTTCGGCGGATCCGCGGTCGGCGAATTCGACGAAGCACACGCTGCCGGAGCCGGTCAGACGCGGCGTGCCGACGCTGCGCAGCAGCACGAACGCGGCCTCCACGGCCGGTTCGCGGCGACGCAGGACCGGCTCGAACGCGTTGCCGAGCGCCTGCCCTTGCAGGAATGGGTCCGAAACGAAGTCCGATATTGTCGCGGGCGCCGCATTGCGCGTCAATTCAGGGGCTTGGAACAGACCGGCGGTCGCGGCATGCACGCCCGGCGCCAGCAGCAGATACCAGGCCGGCGGGAGGTCCAGCGGGGTCAGGCGTTCGCCCAGCCCCTCGGCCCAGGCATTGCGGCCGCGGACGAAGACCGGGACGTCGGCGCCGAGTCGCAGACCGAGGTCGGCCAGGGCGTCATCGCCCAGAGCGCAGCCCCACAGTCGGTCCAGCGCCCGCAGCACGGTCGCGGCATCGCTGGAACCACCGCCCATGCCGGCGCCCGTCGGCGTGCGCTTTTCGACGACGATGTCGGCGCCCAGCGTCGTGTTCGACGCCGATTGCAGAGACTTGGCAGCACGCACGGTCAGGTCGTCGTCGGCCGCGACGCCCGGCACCGACGGGCCGTGGCGGACGATCCGGCCGTCGTCGCGGACCCGCAGGCGCAGGGTGTCGCCCTCGTCCAGCAGCCGGAACACGGTCTGCAGCAGGTGGTAGCCGTCGTCGCGGCGACCCACGATCCGGAGAAAGAGGTTCAGCTTGGCGGGGGCCGGCCACACCGACCAGCCGTCGGCGTCGGGGACCGGGGAGAGATCGTCGGACATCGGGCTCACGGCGCGGCGAAGGTCCAGTCCTCGATGACCAGCCGGACCCGGGCGACGGCGGCGCCGTCGCGGCGCTCGGCCTCGATCTTCGCCGGCAGGTCAGGGCCACCCGCCGCGCCGGGACGCCAGCCGGTGTAGCGCACGGTCCAGCCAGCCTGCTCGAAGCGCGCCGGACGGCCTTCGGCGTCGTGGACCAACCCGGTCATCGGCACCACATCCGCCGGCATGCCGCGCACCCAGTCGCCGATCTGCTGCAGCGGGACCTGCCAGCCGGTGGTTTCCAGCAGCAGCGACTCGGCATCCTCGCCCTCGCGCGGACCGCCTTCGAGACCGTCGATGCGACCGGATTCGAAATGCAGGTCGCCGCTGAGCCGCCAGCTCTGGCGGGTGATCGGCGCGCTCAGCGCGATCTCGTAACGGCGGGCGTCGTGCTGCTGCCACTCGATGCGGCCGTTGCCGCCGCGGCCGCCGCTTTCGATCGCGGCCCGGCCCGAGAACGCCCAGGCCGGATATGCGGCCCACCACGCCTGCCGCATCGCATCGGCGGCGGTGATCACTTCGGCCGTCGGCGGCGCGTGGACCGTCTCCGCCGTGGTCGCGCAGCCAGCGAGCGCCAGCGCGAGCAGCGCGCCGGCGGTGCGGATCGAAAGATGGCGTGCGCCGCTCATGCCGCAGGCTTGGCGGGCGCCGGCGGCAAGGTCGCGCCGGTCGCTTCCAGCGCACGTTGCAGTGAGCGGCTCTTCGGGTCGATCTCGCGCGCCTCGGCGAAATACTTCATCGCCTCGTCCTTGCGTCCCAGCTTCCACAGGACCTCGGCCACGTGCGCGGCAATTTCGGCGTCCTTCTGCTTGGTGAAGGCGCGACGCAGTTCGACCAGCGCTTCCTCCGGCTTGCCCAGCCGATAGAGCACCCAGCCGTGGCTGTCGATGATCGCCGCGTTGTCCGGCTGCGCCGCCAGTGCACGCGAGATCAGCTCCAGCGCCTCGCGGTAGCGGTCGGTGCGGTCGGCGAGCGTGTAGCCGAGCGCATTGAGCGCGCTGACGTCGTCGGCGTCGATCGCGAGCACGCGGCGCAGGTCGGCCTCGGCGCGGGCGATGTCGTCGCGGCGCTCCCACATCAGCGCGCGGGCATACAGCAGTTGGAGCTCATCGGGGAACGCGGCCAGACCGCGGGTGAAGGCGTCGAGTTCGCCGGCGGCGTCGTTGTCGTCCAGGCGCAGCTCGGATTCGACGAGGTAGGCGTCGCGCTGCGTTTCCTCGGCAGCGGAGGCGTCCGACTGGAGTTCGCGCAGCCGCGCATAGGCCTCGTCGGGGCGCTTGAGCTTGTGCAGCACGCTCGCGCTGCGCAGGCGCGCCTGCCAGCGCTGCGGGCCGCCGGGCACGCTGGCGTACCAGTCCAGCGCCTGCGGGTACTGTTCCATGTATTCGGCGATCTGGCCCAGCAGCAGGCGGCGATCGGGATCGGGCGCCGCGGAGTCGCGCTTCAGTTCCTCGTACACCTTCGCGATGCCGGCCTTGTCCTCGGCCTGGGCGAGATAGGCGGCGCGCAGGGTGTAGCTGCGGTCGCTCTGCGGGCCTTCGGCCAGCACCGCGGCGGCGCGCGGGTTGTCGCCCATCGCGCCGTATTCGCGGGCGACGGCGGCACGCAGTTCGGGCGTCGCCCGCGGCGCGGCCAGCAGCGTGTCCAGCACCTTGCGGGCCTCGTCGTCCTTGCCCGCCTCGCGCAGCTGGCTGGCCTGGAGCAGGCCCACCGCCGGTTCGTCGGGGAAGCGCGCGATCACCCGGTCGACGATCTTCGCCGCGAGATCGTCGCGCTGGAGCTGCTGCGAGAACTCGCCGAAGGCCAGCCACGCATCGAGGCGATCGGGCACGGCGTCGAGCAGGCGGCCGAGCAGCCGGCCGGCGAGTTCGGGATTGCCGGAGCCGGCGTCCAGCGCCAGCAGCACATGGCGCCAGCCGTCCGGGTCGGGTTTGGCGCCGCGCTCGCCGCGCATCAGACCGTCGAGCAGGCGGAAGGCGGTCCGCTCGTCCTTGCGGCGCAGCGCCAGACCGGCTTCGGCGGCGCGGATCGCCGAGGTCGGCGCCCCGGCGCGGGCCCGCCAGAGTTTCAGCGCGGCGGCGGCGCTGGCATCGTCCTTCGCGAGCATGGCGATGCGGGTGGCGCGTTCGGCCAGCACGGCGTCACCGTCGGCGGCACGGGCGGCCTGGAGATACCAGCGCGAGGCCTCGTCGAGCTTGCCGGCCTGCAGCGCGTATTCGCCGGCCATCGCCGGCGTCAGCGGATCGGGCGCGACCGCCGGCGGCTTCGCGAACGCGGCCCCGGTCGCCAGCGCGAACGCCAGGCCCAACCCCGGGAGCAGCGACGCCGAATGCGGGCGGCGCGACGAAAGTGGCAGGCGGAAACGTGGGGGCATCGGCGGGACGGCCGTACACTATGCGGGATCGCCAGCTTACCCGAACCGCCTGAACGGACCTGCCCAGGCCGTCCTGCCCCTGTCGTCCTGCCCCAGTCGTCATGTCGCATCTCGTCGCCCTCGGACTCAACCACCAGACCGCGCCGGTGTCCCTGCGCGAGCGGGTGGCGTTCTCCGAACACACCCTGCCGGCCACCCTCGCCGCCCTGCGCGCGCTGCCCGGCGTGGAGGAAGTGGCGCTGCTGTCCACCTGCAACCGGACCGAGATCTACGCCCTCACCGGCGGCGACGGCGACGCCCTGGCCGACTGGCTGGCCGCCAATCCGCAGGACGGCGGCGGCACCCGCGCTCCGCTCGCGCTGCACGACTATCTGTATCGCCACAACGACGACGCAGCCGTGCGCCACCTGTTCCGGGTCGCGACCGGGCTCGACTCGCTGGTGCTGGGCGAGCCGCAGATCCTCGGCCAGGTGAAGCAGGCCTGGTCGGCCGCCCGCGGCGCCGGCACGCTGGGCAACCGGCTCGACCGACTGTTCCAGCAGGCCTTCGTCACCGCCAAGCGCGCCCGCACCGACACCCGCATCGGCGCGAACCCGGTGTCCGTGGCCTCGGCCGCGGTGCGCATGGCCGAGGAAACCTTCGCCCGACCGGCCGACAGCACGATCCTGCTGATCGGCGCCGGCGAGACCATCGAACTGACCGCACTGCACCTGGTGCAGGCGAAGGCGAAGCGGCTGCTGTTCGCCAACCGCACCCTCGCCCACGCCCAGGAGCTGGCGACCCGCCACGGCGGCGTCGCACTGCCGCTGACCGAACTCGACAAGCACCTGGCCGAAGCCGACATCGTGTTCTCCGCGACCGCGGCGCGCGATCCGATCCTGCACCGCGCCGAAGTCGCCGCGGCGCTGAAGCAGCGCCGGCACCGGCCGATGCTGCTGCTCGATCTCGCGGTACCACGCGACATCGCGCCCGACGTGGCCGAGCTGCAGGACGTGTTCCTCTACACCGTCGACGACCTCGAACGCGTGATCGAGGACAACCGCCGCAGCCGCCGCGAAGCCGCGGACGCCGCCGAGGCGATCGTCGAACTGCAGGTCGCGCGATTCGTCGAGACGCTCGCCGCCAGCGCGCACCACGGCACGCTGAAGTCGCTGCGCGCGCACGGCGAGGCCGCACGCGACGAATCGCTGGCGAAGGCGCGGCAACTGCTCGCCGCCGGCCGCGACCCGGCGGAAGTGCTCGAACAACTCGCGCACACGCTCACCAACCGCCTGCTGCATGCGCCCACCACGGCCGTGCGCGAGGCGGCGATCAACGGCGACGTCGACATCGTCCGCGCCGCCGAACGGCTGTTCCCGCATCGCGCGCCGTCGCACACGGCACTGTCCGATGCGGTCGACCGCCAGTTGCATCCCGACCACGCCCGCCAAGCCCGCGATGACGCCGACCCTGCGCCGCAAGCTTGAAGCGCTGGCCGAGCGCCGCGAGGAAATCGAACGCCTGCTCGCCGATCCGGCGACGGTCGCCGATGCCGCGCGCTATCGCGGGCTGATGCGCGAGTTCGCGCAGCTCGAACCGATCGCCAATGGTCTGGCCGAAGAACGCCGCGCCCGCGCCGACCTCGCTGCGGCCGAGGCGATGCGCGGCGACGCCGAACTCGCGGAACTGGCCGAGGAAGAGATCGCCGCCGCGCAGGCGCGCCTCGTCGCACTCGACGACGCACTGATGGCGCAACTCGTGCCGAAGGACGCCCGCGACGATGGCGGCCTGTACCTCGAAGTGCGCGCCGGCACCGGCGGCGACGAAGCCGCGATCTTCGCCGGCGACCTGTTCCGCATGTATGCGCGCTACGCGGAGCGACAGGGCTGGAAGGTCGAGGTCGAGTCCGCGAATCCCGGCGAGCACGGCGGCTTCCGCGAGATCATCGCCCGCGTCGACGGCCGCGGCGCGTACTCGAAGCTGAAGTTCGAGTCCGGCACGCACCGCGTGCAGCGCGTGCCCGAGACCGAGTCGCAGGGCCGCATCCACACCTCCGCCGCGACCGTGGCGATCATCGCCGAGGACACCGGCGAGGTCGACGTCGAGATCAATCCCGCCGACCTGAAGGTCGACACCTTCCGTTCGTCCGGCGCCGGCGGCCAGCACGTCAACAAGACCGAATCGGCGATCCGCATCACCCACGTGCCCACGGGCGTGGTGGTGGAATCGCAGACCGAACGCAGCCAGCACGCCAACCGCGACAAGGCGATGAAGCGGCTGAAGGCGATGCTGGTCGAAGCCGAGGCCGAGAAGCGCGAGGCCGCGCAGGCGCAGGAACGCAAACTTCAGGTCGGCAGCGGCGATCGCAGCCAGCGCATCCGCACCTACAACTTCCCGCAGGGCCGCATCACCGACCACCGCGTCGAAGGCCTGACCCTGTACGACCTGCCGAACATCATGGAAGGCGGCATCGATCCGCTGATCGAACGCCTGTCGCGCGAGCACCAGGCCGACGCGCTGGCGCAGCTGACCGCGCAGGGCGGCTGAGCCTCCCCACCCCGCTTTATGTAGGAGCGACGTGAGTCGCGACAGGCAACCGCAGCGCTTTCCGCAGCCCGGTCGCGACTCACGTCGCTCCCACAGAAAAGCGATGCCGGACCCGCGCAGGCTGAACATTTCCCGCGCAATCACCATGCAGGATGCGTGATCGCGTCATGCGCATCCGCGCGTCGCGCACGACCACGCAGCGCAATCTGAGCACACTCCCAATGAAATCGGGCGTTCGCGCCATCCATGCGCATCGAACGACATTCCTGCGGCACGGCGTGCCTAGGATGCGGCCACACCGCCCTTCCACGGAGATGCCCCATGTCCGCACAACCCCACGATCTCGCGCCGCTGCGCGCGATGCTGAAGTCCCTGCCGATCGCGATGTTCAACACCGTCGCCCACGACGGCAGCGTGGTCGCCCGCCCGCTGCAGACGCTGGACTTCGACGAAGCCGGCGTGCTGTGGTTCGCCACCGGCCTCGACAGCGAGAAGGCCACCGAGATCCGCGCCCGTCCGCACGTCGGCCTGTCCTTCGCCGACCACCATGCCAACAGCTTCGTGTCGATCTCCGGCCCCGCACGCCTGGTGCATGACCGCGAGAAGATCGACGCACTCTGGTCGCCGGCGATGTCGATCTTCTTCCCGCAGGGGAAGGACGATCCAAACCTCACCCTCATCCGCGTCGAAGTCGAACGCGCCGAATACTGGAACGGCCCCGGCACCCTCGTCGGCAAACTCATCTACCTCGCCGCGGCCGCGATCACCGGCAACCCCGGCGTGATGAGCGAGAACGAGATCATCGTGCCGAGCGCTGTGATCTGATCGACGGGAATGTCTCGCCAGCAGAGCCGTGAATCCATGCTCTGCTGCGGGATGTTCAATCGATCATTCCGCAACCAAGTCGTTCCGATCGGCGATCACGCATCGGCTTGGCAGCCATGCACAGGCGTGATCATCGACCTCGACAGATGCGCCACCGCTGAGCCGGGACAGCGGCCCGGTGTCGAGTTGAACACATGAGGACTGAAGCAAATGCGTGCAATGCGCCTCGCGGACAAGGCGCGCAGGCCGGGGCGCACGCAGTCCGCGCTCTCGGCCTTCACCGGCGCATGCGCGCCGCACTCATGTGTCGCGGGAACGCCTGATCTCGCGGAGGATTTCGGCGAACTCGGCCCGGCCTTCCATCAACGTGATCGCGCTGTCGTCGTAGTCGGCGAGTTTTTCCGGGTCCGCACCATGCGCCAAAAGCAGCTTCGCGACCTCGGGATGCCGCCACTTGATCGCATAGTGCAGCGGCGTGTACCCGCAGTCGCCTGCCACATCGATGTTCGTCACGAAAGGCAGGATCATTTCCAGCAGATCAAGATTGCCGTCCAACGCGATCACATGAAGCGGGGTATCGCCGTCCGAGCACGGGCTTTCTGGCGCGACGATTTCGCAATCCTCGAACATGGCCATCTCGCGGAATTCCGCGAGCAGATCCTGGAGCACTGCGTTGTTCTTGTCTGCATTCATCGGAGCATTGATTCATCGGCTCTGCATCGCGATCGAATGTAACCGACCGCCAGCAGGCATCATCAAACCATCGATTGGCGCCGCTTCGCCACCGCGATCGCCGCATAGTGCGCGAAGTACCACGCCGAGCGCACGCGCCCCAACTGCTCGACGTTGCGATAGATGTTCCACTGCCACTGCGCGGCCTTGCGCTTGTCGGCAGAGAGTGATCCGTCGCGCACGAGGTAGTCTGCCAGCGGCTCGTCGGTGGGCACGCGATGCGCGCGACCGGCCTTGCGCACCATCGACAGCCAGAACACGTAGTCTTCGTGGCCGATCTTCTCGAAGCGGCCGTCTCCGATCGCGCGGTCGTAGAGCCCGGTGAGGTTGCCGATGCGGTTGCTCTTGAGCATGTCGGCGTAATCGACTTCGGCCGGCGGCCGCACGATCGACAGTGTCGCGTCGCGCGCATCGAAGCGGCGGTAGGCGGTGTAGCCGATCGTCGCGCCGGTGGCGCGCAGGTGCGCGAGCTGCATCCTGAGTTTCTCGGGACGCCAGCGGTCGTCGCTGTCGAGGAACGCGATGTGCGTGCCGGTCGCGGCTTCCAGACCGGCGTTGCGCGCGGCGGCGACGCCGGCGTTGCGCGCCTGTCGGATCGGCACGACGCGCGGATCGCGTGCCGCGGCCTCGGCGATCATCTCCGCGGTCGCGTCGGTGGACGCATCGTCGATGACCAGCAGTTCGAGGTCGGCGTGGCTCTGCGCCAGCACCGAGGCCATGGAGGCGTACAGCGTGGCCGCGGCGTTGTACGCCGGCATGACGACGCTGACCTTCGCCAAGCCGACCTGCGCCGTGCTCATGCCGACGGCGCCTGCGCAGCGCGCTCGCGTGCGGTACGGCCACCCGCCCACGAAGCGCGCGGCGGCGGCAGCAGGTAGTCGCGATACTGCCCCGGATCACCGGTCTCGCCGGCTTCCGCGGCCTTCACGATGTTGTAGACCTCGCGTGCGGTCACGTAATGCAGCACGTGGCGCTTGCCGTCGTTGTAGGCGCGTTCGAGGTAGTCGTGCATCGCGTCGACCGGCGCGCCCAGCAGCGTGTCCATGTCGTGTTCCTGGGTGCCGTGGGTGTGGATCTTCACGAACACCCACTCCGGCCGCCCTTCGACGTGGATGCCGGTCTTCACCCACAGGTCGACGCGCGCCTCGGTCGGCGGGCAGTTGCGGCGGATGTCGGCGTTCTCGATCGCCGGCACCAGCCCCTTCTTGCGCTCGCGCCAGTTCAGGCCCAGCGGGCCCTGCACGATCATCAGGTCGCCCTGCGTGCCGCCGCCGACCTTCACCGGCACGCCGGTGTCGTGCGACTTCGGTGCTTGCGGATCGTCGGTGGCGTAGTAGATGCGGTTGGCGGTCGACGTCTGCGTGTCGCTGGGCGCCGACGGCAGCGTGAAGTCGGCGTAGCAGCCGAGTTCGCGCAGCAGGATCAGCTCGTTGTCGAGTCCGCACCAGCGACCGTCGGCGCGCGAATTGTCCAGGCAC
This sequence comes from Lysobacter sp. DMC104, assembly GCF_056313665.1. Lineage (NCBI taxonomy): Bacteria > Pseudomonadati > Pseudomonadota > Gammaproteobacteria > Lysobacterales > Lysobacteraceae > Lysobacter > Lysobacter sp. DMC104. The sequence goes on from NZ_JBQUZW010000002.1 coordinate 82,696, forward strand.
CAGTTGCCATGGATGAAGCCGAAGCGCAGTTGCCCGGTCTCGGGATCGCGCGGCAGCGCGCCGTGCCGCTCGTGCAGCACCTTGCAGAAGCGGCCGAGCGAGGTGCGGAAATTCGCCTCGGTGTCGTTGTCGTGGTGCAGGTGCACCTCGATCTCGCCGTAACCGTCGCTGCACAGCGCGGCGATCTTGTCGAGGTGCTCCTCGGCGTATTCCTCTTCCGGATAGAAGAAGCCGTGCTGCGGCGGACGGCCGTCGGCATCGCGATGCTTCTCCGCCATCGCGCGGTATTCCGTGCACCAGCGATCGACGCGGCGACGCTGGGTGTCGAGGTCGCCACCCTTCCACATCGGTTCGAAGTGGTCGACGAAGCAGAACAGCACGTGCACCGGACCATCCGCGGGCGCCGCGGGGCGCGGGCGCAGGTAGTCGCGCAACCACAGGTGCATGTTGCGCCGGCGCATGCCGCGCAGCACCAGCAGCGCGGGCACCGCGGCGAGCGCGGCCGCAAGAGCCGCGATCCCCCAGGACATCGTCACGGGCGCCTCCGCATCGGTTCCGGCGTGGTCATGGCATCCCCCTTTTCGGTGCGTAACGTGGCCGGCTCATGCAACCGGCCGCAGCGGTTCGAAGGCGAAGCCGGCGGCCTTCCATTCGGGCAGCATCGTCTCCAGCAGGCGCCGCGACGCCTCGGCGTCGTCGTGCATGAGCAGGATGTCGCCAGGACGCGGCGGATGCCGGCGCGCGGAGTCGATCAGGGCGTCGACCGTGCGCCCGCTGTAATCGAGCGTGTCGTACGTCCAGTACGCGATGCGCGTGCCGTGGCGCAGGCAATCCAGCAGCAGGCCGCGGGGCAGCAGGCCGCGCGGCGGGCGGAAATCGTGCCGTGCAAATCCGTCGGCACGGGCCAGCAGCGCATCGGCGCGCGCGATCTCGGCACGCTGCGCGGCGACCGGCTGCGCGTCGAAATGACGGTGGTGCCACGAATGGTTGCCGAGCACGTGACCCTCGCGGACAAGGCGTTCCACCAGTTCCGGCGCCTGTTCGGCGCGATCGCCGATCAGGAAGAAGGTCGCGCGCACGTCGTGCGCGGCCAGCAGGTCCAGCAGCGGCGGCGTGTGCGTTGCGTTCGGGCCATCGTCGAAGGTCAGGTGCAGCACGCGCCGGCCCGTTTCGCCGCGGGTCAGGACCCAGCGATCCGGCAGCCAGCGCAGCAGCTGGAGTTTCCTTGGTCTCGGATTCACGGCAGGCGTCCTTCGTACAGTGCGTCGTAACGACGCATCATCGCGTCCACCGACGCCTCGCGCAGCGCCCAGTCGCGACCGGCCTGCCCCATCGCCGCGGCGGCATCGCCATCGCGCAGCAGCGACGCGATCGCCCCGGCCAGCACGACGTCGCTACCGGCCGCCACCACGCGACCATTGCCGCCGTCGCGCACGATCTCGCGGTTGCCGCCGACGTCGGTCGCGATGATCGGCAATCCCGCGGCGCAGGCTTCGAGCAACGCCATCGAATAGCCTTCGCTGCGCGAGGACAGCACGAAGACGTCGAAGCCCGCCAGCAGCGCATCCACGTCGCCGCGATCGCCGAGGAAGCGCACCGCATCGGCGATGCCGAGCGCCGCTGCTTCCGTCGCCAGAGTCTCGCGCAGCGCGCCGTCGCCGACCAGCACCAGCGCGGTGTCCGCCATGCCGCCGTGCACACGCGCGAAGGCGCGCAGCAGCGTCGACTGGTCCTTGACCGGATTGAGCCGGCCGACGGTGCCCACGAGGCGCGTGCCTTCCGGCAATCCCAGCGTGGCGCACAGCGCGGCGCGGCGCGCGGGCGTCGTCGGCAGGAAGCGTTCGACGCGGATCCCGTTCGGCACGGCGAGCAGCGCGCCGCGCGGCTTCACGCCGTGCGCGGCGAACAGCGCGCGCGCGGCCTCACAGACCGCGGCGACGGCATCGGTGCGGCGCATCGCGCGGCGGTACAGCCACTCCAGGCGACCGCGCGTCTGCGACGCGCCCATCCCGTGCCGGGTGTTGACGATGCGCGACAGCGGCAACCCCGTCGCGGCGAGTACCGCGTGGTAGTGCGCGTTCGCGTTATGGGTGTGCAGCACGGCGCCCGGTGCGGCGCGCAGCGCGTGGCGCAGGCGGCGCAGCGCACGCACGTCGGCACCGTTGCGCTTGCCGCAGTCGTGGAGCGGGATGTCCAGCGCCTGCAGTTCTCCGGCAAGCAGACCGGGGCGATAGAGGCAGATCACCTGCGGCCGATGCCCGGCCGCGCGCTGCGCGGCGGCGAGATCGACGACCATGCGCTCGAGCCCGCCACGCTCCAGCGTTTCGACCACATGGACGATGTCCGGCGTGCCGGCCGCGATGGGCACACGACTCACGATGGCAGCTCGCAGACGGTGACGCGATGCTTGCCGCTGGCGGTCAGCGCGATCCGGTCGACCTGCTCGAACTCGATCGCGATGCTGTCGCCGACCAGCTTGCGCAGCTCGGCGCGGACGGCGTCCTCGACGTGGGCGCCATAGCCCGCTTCGGGCACCAGACGCACCACCACCGCATCGATCCGGCGCTGTACCACCTGGTACTTGCTGAAGCCGGCGAGCCCCATCAGCGTGTGCACGAAGTATTCGCCGGGCAGCAGGCGACCGTCGGCGGTGCGCAGCGCATCGAGCTTGCGACCGTCGACCTTCGCGAGCTTCGGCAGGCCGCGGCCGCAGGCGCACGTCGTCTTGCCCGGCGTGCCGAGATCGCCGTTGAGGTAACGCATCAGCGGCATGCCGTCGTTGGACAGGTCGGTGATCACCAACTCGCGCGGACCGTCGACATCGGGGCCCGCATACTCGACATGCAGGTGGTCGATGTTGATGTGCAGGCCGTCGCGCGCTTCGCACTCGGCGGCGATCAGCATGACCTCGCGGCAGCCGTAGGTGTCGTAGGCCGGCGCGCCGAACACGCGCTCAATCGTTTCGCGCTGGTGCGGCATCAGCGCCTCGGCCGCGCCGAGCACGCGTTGCGGCCGATGCGGCGTGCGGCCGTGGCGCTCGATCCAGCGCGCCAGCTCGTACAGCGGCCCGACGTAGCCGATGATCGTCTCCGGCCGGAAGCGGTCGATGACGTCGGCGTATTCCGCCATGCGCCGCTCGTCCATGTCGAAGGCGTTGAGCATCCGCCGGTTGAACGCCGCGTGGTACAGCCGGTCCTTGAACAGCCCGAATCCGGCCGGCGCGGCCACCGGCGCGCCCCACAGGTAGACCGTGCGCTGGCCGAGGTGCGCACCGCTCCAACCGTAGCCGCGGTACATCACCGCGACCCGGCGCTCGTAGCTCTCGCGGGTGTAGCCGAAGCGCAGCGGCTCGCCGGTGGAACCGCCGGTCGCCTTGAAATACAGCGCATCGCGGCGCGAGGGCGCGATCAGCGCGTCGAAGTGCTCGCGGATCGTCGCCTTCGTCAGCACCGGCAGGCGCGCATAGTCGTCGCGATCGCGGATGTCGGCGGCGGCGGTCACGCCCGCGGCGCCCCACCACTGCCGGTAGAACGGCACATGTTCCCAGCAGTGCGCGATCAGCGCCTGCAACCGCTGCCATTGCAGCGCCTGCAGCTCGTCCAGCGAACGCCACTGATCGCGTTCGTAGGACTTGAGGTGGACGAAGGTGTCGCGCCGGCGCAACCCGGACTCGTAGGCCGGATACAGCACGTGGCGGAACAACGGTGCGTACAGACTCATGCGGTGATCTCCATGCGCGCATCGCCCCATGCGAACAGGCGCGCGAGGATGCGCGGGTGGCCGCGCATCAGCCGCGCGTGCAATTGCAGCATGTGCGCGATGTCGTTGCGCGACCAGCAGCGCAGCGCCAACGTCCACGGCAGGTAGGTCACCGCGCACGCCGCGCCCGCCAGCAGCGCGGCCATCGGCGACAGCCAGACGGCCAGCAGCGCCGCCGGCGCGGCCGCGCAGGTGCCCGCGAGCAGGATGCGTCCGATGCGCGCCCAGTCCGGCGACACGCCGCATTCGCGGATCGCGAGGGCGAAGCTCGCGATCACGTTGAACGCCGCGACGACGGCGAACGCGACCAGTGCGCCGCGCAGGCCGTCGCTGCGGATCAGCCACGCGTCGAGCACGAGCTTCGACAACCCGCAGGTCGCGATCAGGATCAGCACCAGGCGCTGGCGGTCGGCGCTGATCAGCAGGCTGGAGGCGCCCTGCGCCGTCGCCAGCAGCGCGCTGCCGGCGAGACAGATCGCGAACACGGTCGCGGCGCTGTCGTAGCGCGCGCCGTACAGCACGTGGACCAGCGCGCCGGACAGCGCGATGCCGAACGTCGTCAGCGGCGCGGCCAGCAGCGTGAGGTACGCCGTGGACGTGGCGAAGCGATGGCCGGCGACGGCGCGTCCCTGGGTCAGCGCGCTGGCCATCATCGGCAGCAGCAGCGCCGCGAACACGCCCGGCACCAGCGTCGCCGCGCCGCTGGCCAGCTGGTAGCCGACCTTGAACTGGCCGGCGTCGTGCGCCAGGCCACCGGCGTTGAGGAACATCACCTCGACCTCGCTGGCGACGACGAAGCCGACGGTGACGATCATCGTCGCGTACAGCATCTGCCGGCGGATGCGCGGCACGAGATCGGCGGGCAGCGCCGGCCGACGGTCGCCCGGCGGCAGCAGCGCCTGCACCTGTGTCCACGACATCGCATAGAACACAAGCCCCGACACCAGGAACACGCCGAGCTGCCATTCCACCGGCTTGTCGAGCCACGCCACCAGCGCCGCCAGCGCGAGGTTCAGTGGCGCGGCCACCAGTGCGACCCGCGCGTTGATACGGAAATCCTCCAGCCCCTTGGCGACGCCGATGTTGAACATGTAGCTGGCGCGCAGCGCGATCGAGACCACGAGGAAGGCGAACAGCAGGCGGTGGTCGAAGCCCGGCGCGACCTTCGATCCCGCCAGCCACAGCGCCAGCGCGCCGATCGCGAGCACCGCCGCCATGAAGGTGCGCTGCACGCGGCGCAGGTAGGCCACCAGCGGCCGTACCAGCGCCTCGCGGCCGGCGCCGCGCAGTTCGGCCACGAAGCGGATCGCGGTGGTGGCGGTGCCGGAGTTGGTCGCGGCCACGCCCATGCCGACCAGCCAGATCGCGGCCCCGTAGGCACCGAAGCCTTCGGGCCCGAGATGGCGCGCGATCACGATCGACGTGATCATGCCCAGCACGTATTCGGTGTACATCGCCACCGAGGAGAACAGCGTGTTGCGCAGGGTCCGTGCGCGCAAGTTCATTGCATCACCAGCAGGATCTTGACGACGATGTACAGGCCGACCGCGCTGGCCAGGCCGACCACCGGCCACAGCAGCAGATCGTCGCCCAATGCGAACGCCGGCAGCCCCGGGTCGCCACGGCGCTGGTCGGTGTATTGCGCGACCACCAGCGCCGACAGCAGATAGAGCACGATGACGTAGCTGCGGCTGAGGAAGAACGACGCGGTGAAGAAGCCGACGAGCGACAGCAGAAGCGTCATCGAGATCGCGCGGCCTTCGGCCATGTCGGCCTCGATCGCGTCGAGCTCGGCGAGGGCGCTCTCGGCATCGCCGTCGGCCGTCGGCAGGGCGTCGCTTTCCCAGGTCAGCTCGCCCAGCGGCCGCGAGCCGGCCCACATCATCCGGAAGCCGTAGATCACGAACGCCAGCCAGATCGTGAAGCCGATGATGCCGGTCTCGGCCAGCACCAGCACGAAGGAGTTGTGCGCGGTCAGCGGGTTGTAGTCGGTGTACTGGTCGGGACCGACGCCGAACAGCGGATGTTCGCGGAACATCTGCAGGCCCTCGAACCACGATTCGACGCGTCCCTGCGCCGATTCCTCCTCGGGATCGATCTCGCTGAAGCGCGACGGCAGCGCCAGCAGCACGCCGACCGCCATGACGCCCAGCGCGCCGGCGGTCATCAGGCCGCGGCGCTGCCAGATGAACACGCCCATCACCGCCAGCAGCGCGAGCAGCGCGCCGCGCGAATCGGTGAGGTACACGCCATAGACCAGCACGCCCAGCGCCACCGTCCAGAACAGCCGGCGCAGGCCCATCAGGCCGCCGCGGCTGCCGAGGTACGCCGCCATCGGCACGCAGGCCACGAACAGCATGCCGAGGTCGTTGGGATCGTTGAAGATGCCGACGTACTGGATGCGCGTGCCCTGCGACAGTTCGATCCCGGTCCAGCTCTGGCCGGTGGTCGCCTGCTCGATGCCGTGCACCGCGAGCACCGCGCCGCAGAAGGCGAACATCGCCATCACCTTGAGGATGCGACTGCGCCGGTCCAGCCCGTTCGCGAACACCACGTAGGCCAGCACGATCGGCGCGAACTTGCCGAACTGCTCGATCGCGCCGCCGACCCAGCCGTTGAACACGTGCGACATCAGCATCGCCGCGAAGAATCCGCCCAGCAGCAGGTACTGCGGCGCCTCGAAGCGCTTGTCCGGGGAAAACATCCAGAATCCGGCCGCGACCAGCAGCACCACCGGCTGCAGGGGCACGGTGGCGTAGTCGACCAGCGCCGGGTAGTCCTGGGGCCGGATCAGCACCAGCAGCAGATAGAGCAGCATCGCGATGAACATGCGGCTATCCGCTCCGGCTGCGCGTGCGGTAGCAGAACACCTCGGGCAGCGACAGCATCGCCTCGAACCAGGCCGCATCCATCGTCCGCTCCACCGGGATGCGGCGCCATTCGTGCCGCGCACGGCAGCGCAGCGACTGCGCACCGGCGATGTAACTGCAACCGACGCCGTAGCCCGCCGCGCGCGCGGCATCGAGCACCGCCGCATCGTAGGCATCGACGCCACCGACCGGGTACGACACCGCGATCGGCGCGACGCCGATCTCGCGCGCGATCGCCGCCCGCGAGGACTCCAGCTCGACGCGCATGGCCTCGCGCGGCATCTTCGCGAGCATGTGGTGGCGCACGCCGTGCGACCCGATCTCCATGCCGCCGGCGTGCATCTCGCGCAACTGCGCCCAGGTCATCGGCCGGCAGTCGGGATGGCCCGCTGTGTCGGGCATCGCCCACTCCGCCTGCAGGCGTTCGATCAGGGCCTGCTGCGCCTCGGCCGACAGCGTCTTCAGGCGGTCGAGCGCATGCGCGGCCAACGCACGCCGTGCGGCCAGCGTCTCCGGCAGCCGCAGGTCGAGCCCCAGCTCCGGCGCATGCAGGTACGCGCCCTCGGCGCTGCACAGCATGTGCACCAGCCAGTCGTAGGCATAGGGGCGACCCGAATCGATGTGCCCGGTCGAAACGAAGAACATCGCCGACAGTCCGGCTTCGCGCAGCAGCGGATAGGCGATGCGGTGGTTGTCGTCGTAGCCGTCGTCGAAGGTGATCAGCACCGCGTGGCGCGGCAGCGACCGGCCGCGATCCAGGCGCTCAAGCAGTTCGTCGAAACGCATCGGCGAGAACCGCTTGCGGACGATGCGCAACTGTTCGCGGAAGCCTTCCGCGGAAGCGCTGACGAGGTCGGGATCGAAGCGGAACGCCTCCGGCACCGCCGTCTCCAGCACGCGGTGGTAGGCGAGGATGCGCACGTCGCCGCGCAGCGCGCCGCGAAGACGCCCTGCCAGCGGCAATGTCCCGATGCGGTGCAGCGCACGCGCCAGCCGCGGCCTGAGACCGGCCGACGGCCCGTCGCCGTTCTCCGCCTGCACCTGCGCCCCCTGTTCCGGATCCCCCATCACTCCTGCCTTACGTCATTTCCGATCACCACCGGCCGCGGCCCCGCATGCAGCGCCGCGCTTGCAAAGCCGCGCGGGAAACGTTCCACTGCGCGCTTCCATCGGACGGCGGCAACGGGGACGCGCGCGCATGGGCGAACACGACCGCGGCATGCCGCCCGATGCCACGCCGCCGGATTTCGCGGCGATGTACCGCGAGCTCGGACTGGACGCGACCTGCTCCCTCGCCGAGTTGCGCCTGGCCAGGCGACGGCGCGTCGCCAGGCTGCACCCCGACCTCGGCGGGACTGCGGAGGATACCGGACGATTGCAGCGATTGAACCGCGCCTACACCGCCGCGGTCGCCTTCCACACCCGCTTCGGACGCCTGCCCGGTGCGCCGTCACCCGGAATGCGCGCCGTCCCGGCGACCGCGGACCGCACGTCCGAGACAGCGGATTTCGCGCCTCGCGCCACGGCCGACGCACCGGCCTGGCGACGCGCGGACGTCGCGACGGCATCGCCACCGGCGGCCGGATTCGGCAGAATGTCGCGTTATTCGCTGGCGACCATCGCCGTCATGGCGGTCGCACTCGTCGTCGCGCTGGCCGCTGCCGTGGGGAGCGGTGCGGTCCGGAACGCGATCGGAGACGCAGCCCCTGCTCCGTCCGGCGGGCTCGCGACGGGACAGGACAAAGACACGGTGCGCAAGCGCCTGGGGGAACCGCTCGAGATGCATGCGCTGCGCTGGCACTACGGCCCGTCCTGGGTGGATTTCCGCTGCGACCGCGTCGCCGGCTGGCACAGCGCGGCCGGGCGGACGCTGCCGGTGGACGTCACCGACGTGACCCCGTCCGACGACGACGGCGCGTGCGAATGACCGTGTCCGCGCCGCCTGCGCTCGCGGGCCACGGCATCGTGTATTTCGGCAACGACTGGTTCGCCGAGAACCGCACCAGCAGCCACCACGTCGCGACCCGGCTCGCGCAGCGGCTGCCGGTGCTGTACGTCGATTCGCCCGGCATGCGCGCGCCGAACGCCTCCGGCCGCGACCTCAGGCGCGCGGTGCGCAAACTGCTGGCCGCATTCAGACGGCCCACGCACGTCGCCGACGGCCTCTGGCACTGCACGGTGCCGCAACTGCCGTTCCGCCGTCTGCCCGGCGTCGACGCCTTCAATCGCCTGTTCGGCCGCTGGGCGGTGCGCCGTGCGCTGCGCCTGGCCGGCATCCGCAAACGGATCTCGTGGTTCGTCGTGCCGCATCCGGGCGTGCACGCCGGGAAGCTGGGCGAAGATCTCGTCGTCTACTACTGCATCGACGACTACGCCGCGCATCCGGGCGTCGACGCCGCGCTGATCGCGCAGCGCGACGAGGCCCTGAGCCGTCGCGCCGACCTGCTCTGCGTCGCGCCGCCGGCGCTGCTCGACGCCAAGCGCGCGCTCAACCCGCACACGGTGTTCTCGCCGCATGGGGTCGACGTCGACCTGTTCGCGCAGGCCCAGGATCCGGCGACGCCGGTGCCCGCGCTGGCGCGCGACCTGCCGCGTCCGGTGGTCGGTTACATAGGCTCGATCCACGAATGGATCGACGTGCCGCTGATCCAGTGGCTGGCGCAGCAGCGGCCGCAGTGGACCTTCCTGCTGGTCGGTCATGCGCATGTGAACGTCGACGGCCTGCGTGCGCTGTCGAACGTGCGCCTCGCCGGCGCGCAGCCGTACGCAACGCTGCCGCAGTGGTCGAAGGCGTTCGACGCCGCAATCATCCCGTATCGCCTGAACCGCCAGGTCGCCAACGCGAATCCGCTGAAGCTCCGCGAATATCTCGCTGCCGGCAAGGCCGTGGTCAGCGTGCGCAACCCCGAGATCGAGAAGTTCGCGCACGTGGTGCGCCTGGTCGACGGTCGCGAACAGTTCCTCGCCGCGCTCGATGCCGCGGTCGCCGACGACGCGCCCGAAGCCGTCGCCGCGCGCATGGCCGCCGTCGCCGACCAGACCTGGGACGCGCGCGTCGACGCCGTCCTCGCCGAAGTCGCCGCGCGGCTTTCCCTGAATCCTCCTTTCGCAGTCCGTTCATGACCCTGTCGTCCACCAGCACGTCCCCGCCCGCCCGTCTCCGCGTCGCCATCGTCGGCGCCGGCTACGTCGCCACGCACCACCTCGCCGCGCTGTCGCGGCTGGACTTCGTCGACCTCGTCGGCCTCTGCGACAGCAATCTCGACGCCGCGCAGGCGCTCGCGAAGCGCTTCGGCATCGCGCGCGTCGCCGCCACGCTGGGCGAACTCACCGACGCCACGCCCAACGTCGTCTACGTGCTGACGCCGCCGGCCTCGCACGCGACGCTGGCGATCCAGGCGATGGACATGGGCTGCCACGTGCTGGTCGAGAAGCCGATGGCCGACAGCGCCGCCGACTGCGAGGCGATGCTGGCGAAGGCCAAGGCCACCGGGCTGACGCTCGGCGTGAACCATTCCGACCTGTTCGACCCGGTGCTGATGCAGGCGCTGGCGACGGTGCGCATCGGCGCGATCGGCGACGTGCGCTCGGTCGACATCGTGCGCAACTCCGACTATCCGCCGTACGCCGGCGGCCCGCTGCCGGGGCTGGTCGCGCAGGGCTCGTATGCCTTCCGCGACCTCGGCGTGCATGGCCTGTACACGCTGGAAGCGTTCCTCGGCCCGATCGTGCAGGCCGAGGTGCAGTACCAGTCGCGCGGCGACAACCCCCAGATCGCGTTCGACGAATGGCAGGCGCAGGCGCTCACCGCCACCGGCGTCGGCCGGCTGCTGCTGTCGTGGAACGCGCGGCCGATGGAGAACCGGCTGACCGTGCGCGGCAAGCGCGGCCGGATCGAGGTCGACCGCTTCACCCAGACCTGCCGCGTGCATCGCGAGCTGCCGGGCCCGAAGTTCATCGGCATCCTGCTCAACGGCTTCTTCGCCGCGGTGAAGGACAGCGTGCGCATCCCGCTGAACGTGCTGCGCTTCGCCACCGGTCGGCTGAAGCCCTCGCCAGGCATCCGCGCCGGCGCCGAAGCGTTCGCCCGCGCCGTGCACCGCGGCGAGGCGCCGCCCTTCCCCGCCGAGGACGGCCTGCGCATCGCGCGCATGCTCGATCCGCTGTGCGTCGCACCGGATCGCGAACGCACGCAGCAACTGGCATCCCGCTACGTCGCGCTGCCGCCGGCCGATGCGCTGGTCACCGGCGCCGCCGGCTTCCTCGGCAAGGCCGTGGTCACGGCCCTGCGCGAACGCGGCCAGACCGTGCGCGTGCTGGTGCGTCGCCCGGTCGCCGCATTCCGCGACGACGTCGGCGTGCAGCAGGTGATCGGCGACCTCGGCGATCCGCGGATCGTCGACCACGCCGTCGCCGGCGCGGGCATCGTCTACCACGTCGGCGCGGCGATGCGCGGCGGCCCGCGCGATTTCGAGTCCGGCACCGTGTGGGGCACGCGCAACGTGCTCGACGCGTGCCGCAAGCACGGCAGTCCGCGGCTCGTGTACGTGAGCTCGATGAGCGTGTTCGACCATGCCGGTCGCCGCGACAACGAAACGCTGACCGAGGACTACCGCTTCGAGCCGCATCCGCAGCTGCGCGGCGCCTACACCCAGACCAAGCTGACCGCCGAGGACGCGGTGCATCGCGCGATCGTCGACGACGGCCTGCCGGCGGTGATCCTGCGCCCCGGCCAGATCTTCGGCCCCGGCGCGGAGCAGGTCACACCGAACGGGACCATCGCGCTGGCCGGCCGCTGGATCGCGATCGGCAGCGGCCGCCGCCCGCTGCCGCTGGTGTACCGCGATGACGTGGTCGACGCGCTGCTGCTGGCCGCCGAAAATCCGAAGGCGCTGGGCCGCACCTTCAACCTCGTCGACACCGACACCGTCGACCGCACCACCTACCTGCGCCGCTGCCAGGCGAAGCTCGGCGCGTCGCTGAAAAAGCTGTGGGTACCGCAATGGGTCTTCATGTGCCTGGCGATCGGCGTCGAACTGCTGGGCAAGGTGCTGAAGCGCGACGTGCCGCTGACCCGCTATCGCGTGCGCTCGCTGCGGCCGCTGGCGAACTTCGACACGCGCGCTGCGCGCGACGTGCTCGGCTGGACGCCGCGTGTCGGCGTGAAGCGCGGGCTCGACATCACCTTCGGCGCGGACAAGCGCTGACGGTCGCCGCATGCGCCTGCTGATCGTCACCTCGCAGTTCCCGATCGCCGGCGAGCCCAACCGCGGCCGGCCGATCCTGCAGACCGTGCGCGCGCTGTCGCGGCTGGCCGACGTGCGCGTGCTCAGCCCGATCGCAACCTATCCGCGCTGGGCGCGGCCGCGCAGCTATCTGTTCCGCGCCGCCGATCCCACGCACGTCGTGCCCGGGCTCGACGTGCAGTACGTCGACTATCCCGCGCTGCCCGCTGTCAGCCGTCCGTTCAACGGCGCGCTGTGCGCGCACGCGCTGCATGCGCCGCTGCGCGCGTTCGCGCCCGACGTGGTGCTGTCGTACTGGCTGTATCCCGATGCCTATGGCGCGATGCGCGCGGCGCGGCATGCGAAGGTGCCGCTGGTCGCCGGCGCGCGCGGCTCGGACCTGCGCGTGCGCGACGCGATCAGCAAGCAGCTGACGCAGCCGGTCGTGCAGTCGGCACGGCGTCTGCTGGTGGTCAGCGAAGACCTCGGCCGCGTCGCGGTGCGCGATTACGGCGCCGATCCCGCGCGCATCCGCGCGATCCCCAACGGCTGCGATGCCTCGATCTTCCATCCGCAGGACCGCGCCGCCGCGCGCGCCGCGCTCGGACTCGATGCCGATGCGGAACTGGTGGTCTACGTCGGCCGGCTCGTGCCCGAGAAAGGCCTGCGCGAACTGCTCGACGCGACCGCCGCACTGGCGCCGTCGCGGCCGCGGCTGCAGCTCGCATTGGTCGGCGACGGCCCGATGCGCGCCGAACTCGACGCGCGCGCTGCCGATGCGCCGCATCGCCTGCACCTGCCCGGCGCGGAGGACGCGCACGCGGTCGCGCGCTGGATGGCGGCCGCGGACCTCGTCACCCTGCCGAGCTATTCCGAAGGCCATCCCAACGTGCTGGTCGAGGCGCTGGCCTGCGGCCGGCCGGTGGTGGCGACGCCGGTCGGCGGCATTCCCGAAGTCGTCGACGCCGCGTCGGGTCTGCTGGTGCCGGCGCGCGACGCGCAGGCGCTCGCGGGCGGGCTGCGCGATGCGCTCGATCGCACCTGGGACACCGACGCGCTGGCGCGACGCTTCTCGCGCGACTGGGACGCCGTCGCCGCCGACACGCTGCGCGCCTGCGAGGAAGCCCTCGCCGAAGCGCGCCGCTGACCGTGCGCAGGAACCGCGGCGCGATCAGCGCGCGCCGCGACCGAACAGCACCACTTCGACCGTCTGCAGCATGATCATCAGGTCGAAGATCATGCCGTGGTTCTTCACGTAGAACAGGTCGTACTTCAGCTTCTCGTTGGCATCGCGCACCGACGCGCCGTACGGGTAACGCAATTGCGCCCAGCCGGTGAGCCCGGGCTTCACCGAATGGCGCACGTCGTAGTAGCGGATTTCCTGCGCCAGCATCTCGACGAACTGCGGGCGTTCCGGGCGCGGGCCGACGAAGCTCATCTCGCCGGTGATCACCAGCAGCAACTGCGGCAGTTCGTCCAGACGCGTCTTGCGGATGAACTTGCCGACGCGCGTGCTGCGGTCGTCGCCGGGCTGCGCCCAGCGCGCCACGCCGTCGCTTTCCGCGTCGACGCGCATGCTGCGGAACTTGACGATCTCGAAGTGGCGGCCGTGTTCGCCCACGCGCACCTGCCGGTAGATCGCCGGCCCCTTCGACTCCAGCTTCACCGCGATCGCCACCAGCAGCATCGCCGGCCAGGCCACCGCCAGCAGCGCGCCGGCGGCCAGCAGGTCGAAGAAGCGCTTGGTCAGCCGGCGCGGCGTGGAGTAGTCGAAGCCGCCGGAAAACACCAGCCACGACGGATCGACCACGTTGAGCTGGACCATGCCGGCCTCGCGCTCGAAGAACGTCGACAGGTCGGTGATCAGCACGCCCTGCTGCACGCACTTGAGCATCTGTTCCATCGGCATGCCGCCGCGGCGCTCGTCCGGCGCGATGACGATCTCGTCCACGTCCAGCCGTTCGGCCAGCGTGCACAGCGTCTCGTCGGTGTGGATCACGTGCTCGGGATCGACATGGATCGGCTGGTTCGGCGCCGGCACGAAACCGAGGACGTTGAAGGACTGTCGATCGGTCTTCCGCCGCAACCGCGTGTTGATCAGGTTGGCGTTGTTGCCGGCGCCGTAGACCAGCACGCGCTGCTTCAGCATCTGCGCGGCGGCCAATCGCGACACCAGCCAGCGGATCGCCATCACCGCGCATGCGCCGGTCGCCAGCGCGATCGCGAGCACACCGCGGCCGATGTAGGTCCCCGGCACGACGTAGTAGATCGTCAGCAGCGCCACGCCGCCCAGCACGAACGACAGCGCGATGCGCAGCAGCAGGTCGATCCGCCGATGGCGGACATAGCTCTGGTACAGGCCGAAGGTGAACATCGCGCCGGTGACGCACAGCGCCACGAGCAGCGCACGCGGCGCGATGCCCACGGCGAAGGATTGCAGGCCGTGAGGATCACCATGGAAGCGCAGCCGCGCGGCCACCAGCACCGCCAGCATCAACGCACACGTTTCCGTGCACCACAGTGCGCGGATCGCGTACTGCTTCCGACTCGATCGAACCGTCTTCAACCCTGTCCCCCTGAATGACGTGAACGGGGACGGCGGGCAGGCGCACGACGAAGGAACCCGCCCGTCGAAATGGACGGACGGCTTCGATCGTCACGCACATTCCCCCTGTGCAGACCACCCCCTGTCGTCGGGCAAGGCGGGACGCTTTCGCGTCGCGCGGCATCCTGCCCCCGATTCATTATCGATCAACGTCACAAATCAGGTAAACAGGTCACGACAGACGGGGCCCATCGTTCCATCCGAGGGCGCAATGCGACAGACACATTCCGATGTGCGCGAAAAAACGCATGCAAACGTTCGATATTTTCAACGCCCGTTGCAGATCCTCGCGCGCCGACCGACACGCATTGCAGCCTCTGCGCAGGCTCAGCCGCGTTCGGTGCGATCGCGGCCCTCGCGCTTGGCGCGATAGAGCGCGTCATCGGCGCGGCGCAGCAGGGCTTCGCTGTTTTCGCCGGGCTGCACCGCGGCGACGCCGAGGCTGATGGTCACCCGCCGTTCGCCGCCCGGGCTGGTGTCGGCGGCGACGGCCTGGCGAAGCGCTTCCGCCACCTCATGCGCCTCCTCCGCCGCCAAGCCGGGGAGGACCATCAGGAACTCCTCGCCGCCGAGCCGGCCGACGCTGCCCCCCTCGGGCGTCCGCGCGCGGGCCACGGCGGCGACCGCCTCCAGCACGCGGTCGCCGCCGTGGTGGCCGTGGGCATCGTTGATCCGCTTGAAGTGGTCGATGTCGAACACCGCGATCGCGAGCGGCCGACCATCCTCGCGATGCGCGGCCAGGCCACGCTCGAGCGCATCCAGGATGCCGCGCCGGTTCGGCAGGCCGGTCAGGTCGTCGGTCATCGCCAGCCGCCGCAGCCGGTGCCCCTTCTGCAGTTGCTGCAACGCCATCATGCCCAGCAACAGCAGCAGGGCCGCACCCAGCAGGATCGTCAGCCGCTGCAGCGAGCGCACGCGCTCGGCGGTGCGCAAGGCCTCGCCGCGATGCGCGTTCTCGATCAGCAGCGCGCGGTTCTCCTGCTCTTTCTTGGCGGTGTCGAACTGCACCCGCAGGCGCGAGGTCTGCTCCTCGCGGGCGCGGCGATCAAGCAGCGCCTGCGCGGCACGATGCGCCACCGAGGCTTCGTACGCCTTGCGCCATTCGCCCGCGGTGGCATGCAATTCCGCCATTTCCAGGTAGATCCGCGCGAGGAAACGCGGATTGTTGCTGGCACGGAAGTGGCGTTCGGCCAGTTCCAGTTCGGTCCCCGCCTCGTGGAGGCGGTCGAGCGCACGCAGCGCCCGCGCCCGCGGCAGGCGGCAGCGCGCGACGCTTTCCTCGTCGCCGGCGTCGGCGAACCGGCCCTGGGCGCGATCGATCCACGGCAACGCCTCGGCCGCCTTGCCCTGCCGTACCAGCAGCGAGCCGATCGCGCGCTCGGTCTCGGCGATGGAACTGCGATCGCCCGCTGCGGTGTAGGTCTCCAATGCCTGCCGGTATTCGGGCAGCGCCATGGCGTAGGCGCCCTTCTTCTCGAGCGCGGCGGCGATGTTGTAGCGGGTGGTGGCCTCGCCCAGGCGCGCGCCGGCGGCGCGATCCTGTTCGAGCAACTGCCGGTAATAGGCGATGGCCTTGTCGTATTCGCCGACGTTCTCGTCGCTGTAGACGTTGGCGATGGCGTTGAGCGCATAGCGCTGCTCGCTGGCGAGGCCGAGCTTGATGCTGATCGCATAGGCGCGGTCGAGGTCGGCGATGGCCTCGTCGTAGCGCCCCTGGTAGTGGCGGCTCTCGCCGCGCACGGCGAGCGCATCGGCAAGGACGTCGCGACTCTCGGCACGCTCGGCTTCGGCGACCGCGGATTCGTATTCGATCGCCGCTTCCACCGGATGCCCCTGGCGATCCAGCGCGGCGCCGCGGCAGGCGTGGAAACCGGCCAGCGCCCGACCATCGCGGGCCGCCTTCGCCTCGCGCAGGCCGGCCTCGGCCTCGGCCTGCGCCGCGGCGGGCGCGAGCACGCCGCGGGCATCGCAGATGTCCACCTGCACGTCGCGGCGCAGGGCGTCATTGCCGAGCCGCACCGCCATCCCGCGCGCGCGCTCGAGGATGCGCAGCGCGGCGGCAGGGTCGCGCTCGACTTCCTCGTCGGCCTGCACCATCAGCGCACGGACCTGCGCCGCGGAGGCCTGTGCCGGGGCGGTCTTCGCGCCCGTGCCCGGCGCGGACGGCGGCGAGGCACACAGGGCCGCGCACACCGGCCAGGCCACCAGCAGCGGCCACCATCGACGGGAGCGACGGGCAGTTCGGCTCGACATGCCGTGTCAGTCTCGGGCGCGACGTCGCCAGCGCGACGCGCACCGGGTGTCGTGTGCCGAACCGCGGACGGACGGCACACGGGCGCCGGGCTCTCGATGCATGTTCCGCCCCCCCTGCGGCCGATCGATCATCGTGCGTCCAGGAAACCACGCCGGGACGCGCATGGGGGATTCTAGGCGCGCATCCCCGGGAAAATTGCGGCCTGGATCGCGTTCCGGCCGCGGATCGTACCCGGGTTGGGGCCGGGTTCACCCCGTCGGCACGCCCTCCGCCGGCCGGCAGGGCCGACGGAGGGCATGGCCAGGGCCCCGGGCGTCACCGGTTCAGCGCAGCCACATCCGCGCGCTGCGGGCCGGCAGGCTGAACGTGTAACTGGCGCTGCCGATGTTCACGACGCTGCCCGAGCCCAGCGTGTCGGTGTAGTTGGCGTACCACCACAGGACGCTGTTGTTCATGTTGATCGTCGTGTTGACCGTGCTGCCGCACTTGTTGATGCCGACGATGCCCAGGCTGCCGCGGCGGAACAGCAGGTGGCAACTGCTCGACGACAGCACCTGCATGTCGGTGCCCTGCACCGCGTTGTGGAAGCGGACCATGCCCTTGATGTCGTTGCGCAGGTAGGCGTTGACCCAGCGGTTGTCGCCGCTCTCGTTGTGGTCGGAGAAGACCATCGGCTTGCCGCCGTTGCGACCGAACAGGTAACTGTAGGCCAGCGTCTCGTCGGTCGGATCCATCAGCATGAAACGGAAGCCGCTGTTGTTCGGGATGTCGTGCGTGACCGTGAAGGTCAACGCGCGGTTGCCCTGCAGCGCCTGGCCGACGGACACGGGGTCCGACAGCGTCGCGAGGTTGCCGCCGAGGCCGAACGCGCTGCGCAACTGCGCCTGCAGCGGGAAATCGTAGGCGGCATGGTCGGTGTTCTGCAGGTACGGCTGCAGGAACAGGTTGTATTCGCTGTTGCCGACGCCGCCGCCGGTGATGATCTCGCCGAACACGTACATGCCGCTCTTGATGTCGGCGGTCAGCACGCCGTTGATGTGCGGGAACGGCATGTGCTTGGCCGCATCGATGCGGAAGCCCTTCACACCCAGCGCCTTCAGCTGGCGCAGGTATTCCTGCTGCTGGCCGATCACGTACGTGCTGCCCACGAGGTCCGGCAGGCCGGTGTCGCCGCCACCACCGCACAGGCGCCAGTTCTGCACCTGCCACACGTCGCTGTAGTTGCCGATGCAGGAGGCGGGACCGAAGTCGCTGCCGCTGAGGTAGTTGAAGCTCAGGTTGCCGAACATCCGCAGGCCGCCGTAGTACGCGGAATTGCCGGCGTAGATGCCAAGCACGCGGCTGCCCGGGTAGTTCAGGTCGCTGCGCTGCGCGGATTCGTTGGCCATGTGGTTGAGCACCACGTCGGCGTAGACGTCGATGCCCTTCGCCCGCAGCGCAGCGACCATGTTGCGGAAGCTGGTGGTGTCGCCCAGGGGGTTGTGGATCAGCCGGTAATCCTGCGGCTGGTAGCGCGCCCACCACGCACTGCCTTCGGAGCGATAGGCGGGCGCGACCAGCACCGCCTTGTAGCCGGCGGACTGGATGTCGGCGGCATGCGCCTGCACGTCGGCGTAGGTCCAGTTGAAGGCGTGCAGCACGGCATCGGCGCGGGCCTGGCCGACGGCGGAAGCCGCGACGAGGGCGACGGCGCAGGCACGGAGCGTGGCGGAACGGGCGACGGACTTCGGTTCGGACGACATGCGGTTTCTCCCTGTGACCGATCATGGCCACGCCGATGGCGATTGCAGCGTCCCTGCGCCGCCGCGACGACGGCGACGGTGCGGCGGCATGGCGATCCCGCGTGCAGGAGACGCATCGCGGCTTCATGCCGCGATGCCGTCGCATGCTAGGTCTGCATCGCGCCGCAGCACGCGGACGTGCATACGTTTTCAGGGAAATGCTCGTCGACGACGATCACGAATGCGCGCATGAATACGATCGCGGAGCACGAGCACGCATGACGGCGCGTGCCCCCCCGCAGACGGCGCGCATCGTGGCGCGCCGCCGCGCGTGGATCAGGCCTTGCGCAGGAAGCAGGTCTTCAGCACCAGGCCCTTGATCTTGTCGGAGTTGCCTTCGATGTGTTCGGCGTCGCCGTCGACCAGGCGAATGTGCTTGATCACCGTGCCCTGCTTCAGCGGGATCGACGAACCCTTCACCTTGAGGTCCTTGATCACCACCACGGTGTCGCCGTCGGCGAGCAGGTTGCCGTTGCTGTCGCGCACCGTCGTCGCCGCTTCGCCCGACGCCTCGCCGGCAGCAGACCACTCGTGCCCGCAATCGGCGCAGACCAAGTTGTCGCCATCCTGGTAGGTGTTGGGCATGGCGCAGATCGGGCAGTTCGGCAGGGCGGTCATCGCGGCGTCCGGGAGAGGGAAACCGCGATTATCGCCGATCGGGCCGCCGATCGAGCGGCGGCTCACTCCAGCGCGGGCCAGGCGGCCGCGTCCAGCGTCTCGCGGTAGCCGTGCCAGGCCGCGTAGGCCAGCCACGGCATCAGCAGCGCCAGCCCGAGCAGCCCGGTCGCGAAACCGATCGCGGTGAGGACGACGATGATCCCCGCCCACAGCGCCATCACGCCCTTGTTGCGCAGCACCGCGTTGATGCTGGACACGCAGGCGGTGACCATGTCGACGTCGCGGTCGGCGATCATCGGCAGCGAGAACGCGGCCACCGCGAAGGTCAGCGCGGCGAAGATCGAACCGACCGCCGAACCGATCGCGAGGAACTGCCACACCGTGTCGGCGTTGCTTTCGTCGATCGGGAAGAACGCGCCGACCATCATGCCGGCGCGCGACCACAGCAGCACGATCACGCCCTGCGCCAGCGCGAACACGCCGGCCTGCCCGGCCACGCGCTTCGCGAGCACGAACGATTCCGACAGCGCCGGCGTGCGCCCGCGTTCCAGTGCACGGCTGACGCAGTAGAGGCCGACACAGATCAGCGGCGCGACGTAGACGAAGCCCGACAGCAACGTGGCGAGCAGCGCGAAGCGACCGAGCTTCCACGCCAGCAGCGAGATGCCGGCGCTGACCAGCAGGATGACGATGCCGAAGACCGACGTCAGCGCGGGCGCGGCGCGCAGGTCGCGCCAGCCCGCGCGCAGCCAGCGCCACGGCGCATCGAAGCCGAGCGTCGCGCACGGCACGACGAAGGGGCGGACGGGCGCGTCGTCTTGCCGCGACGCTGCCGCGTCGCCGTCGCGAGGCGACGGCGGTTGGCCGGACTGCTCTTCCATGACGCCCTCCCGCGTCCGGAACGCATTGCATCACCCTACAACCGCCGGCGCCGTGGCGGAAGCCCCGCGACGCCGGGCCACGGGCGATTACCATGCCGTGATGACCGACCCGTCTTCGACACACGCCCCGACGCCGCTCACGACCCGCGTCGCGCTGCCCGACGCGCCGACGCTCTGGCGCATGACCCGCCCGGCCTTCCTCACCGCCACCGTCGTCGCGGTCGCGATCGGCCTGGCGTCGGCGCACGCGTCCGGCGTTCGCCTGTCGCCGGTGCTCGCGGTGGCGACGCTGCTGCTGGCGGTGCTCGCGCACGCCGCGGCCAACGTGCTCAACGATTACGCCGATGCGGTCAACGGCGCGGATGCGGCGAACACCGGCGGCATCGCGCCCTTCACCGGCGGCGCGGGCCTGATCGCGCGCGGCGAGGTCGATGCGGCGCAGACGCGGCGGTTCGCGCTGGCGCTGCTCGGTGCATGCGCGATCGGCGGCATCGCGCTGGCGCTGTGGCTGCGCATGCCGGCGGTGTGGGCGATCGGCGGCATCGGGCTCGGCCTCGGCTGGGCGTATTCGATGCCGCCGCTGCGGCTGATGACGCGACGACTGGGCGAGGCCACGGTTGCAGCCGCGTGGTGGCTGGTCGCGATCGGCACCGATCTCGTGCAGCGCGGGCATGTCGACCTGCTGCCGATCGCCGCCGCCGCAGGCTATGCGCTGCTGGTCGCCGACCTGCTGCTGGTCAACGGCTTGCCCGATGCCGATGGCGATGCACGCGCGGGCAAGCGCACGCTGGCGGTTGCGCTCGGGTCGCGCGGGGCCGCGCGCCTGTACGCGGCGATCGCGCTGCTCGCACACGCGGTGGTCGTTGCTGGCGTGGCGCTGCATGCGCTGCCGACGACGACGCTGTGGTCGCTGGCGACGCTGCCGCTGGCGCTGTACGCCGCCCGCGAGGTCGCGCGCCATGCCGCGACGCCGCATCGGCTGCGGCCCGCGATCGTCGCCACGCTCGCGACCCTGCACCTGCACGGCGCACTGATGGCCGCGGCCCTGTTCGCCGCGCCGCGCTGACAGGCTGTCGAAAAGCAGCCTGTCAGCGGAGCCGGGGATGGCCGCGACGACGAAGCAAGCGCGCAAGCGCATGATTCGTCGCGAGCCAGCCCGGGCCTGTACCGGACTGGCGAGATGCAAAACGATCTGGGTGATCGTTTTTCAACCACCTGCCGAGCGCCCGCTTTGCGCGCTGGCGCGGGGATGGCAGGATGGCCCCTGGCCTCCGGGGATCGCCCATGACCGCGCCCGTGACCCAGCCCGATGCCGGCACCGCCACCACGCGCGACGACGACGCCATCGCGCGTCTCTCGGCACGCGCCTACGACGCCTTCGACGCCGGCGACCTGCCCGCGGCGCGCGCGGACTTCGAGGCGCTGCTCGCGGCCGGTCCCGCGCATTCCGCGCTGCACTACATGCTCGGGCTGATCGCGAAGTACCAGCGCGACTGGGGCGCGTCGCGGCACCACAACCTCAGCGCGCTGCCGCTGTACGAAGATCCTGCCGACGCCGAGGCCGCGCACTGGAACGCCGCGATCGCCGCGACCGCGCTGGGCGACCGCGAGGAAGCGCGGCGGCAATGGTCGGCCTGCGGCATCGAGGTGCCGGCGGACGACGGCGCGATCGAGCGGCACTTCGGCGTCGCCGGCCTGCGGCTGGACGCCTGGGGCAGCGGCGAGACCGTGTTCGCCCGGCGCATCGATCCGGTGCGTGCCTGCATCATCAACGTGCCGCTGCCCGACGGCGGCTATCGCTACGGCGACATCGTGCTGCACGACGGCGCGTCGACCGGCGAGCGCCTGTTCCACCAGAGCCGCGTGCCGGTGTTCAACGCGCTGCAACGGCTGCAGGCGTCGGCGTTCCACACCTTCGCGGTGTTCGTGCGCTGTGCCGAGCGCGACGCACTGGCGGAACTGTTCGACCTGCGCGTGCCGGGCATCGGCGCGATCGAGGACTGGACCGACAGCATTTCGCACCTGTGCCTGCGCTGCAGCTACGGCGCACCGCACGATCGCAGCGGACCGGCGCACGACGCGCGCGGCACGCAGGATCGCCCGCGCGCATGGCATCCGGAGCGCAATCTCGGCGTGGCCGCACAGGGCCGAGCATCGGTGCAACGCCTGCTCGATCGCTGGAAGGCGGGCGGGCCGGGGCGCTGGCTGGATGCGATCGAAAGCCGCAATGCGACGCCGTCCGATCCACCGGCGCGCGGGACGTGCTGGTGGCTGTCGCCGGAGGATCGCGGCGACGCGTGAGCGATGCGGTCGCGCGTCACGTTTCACGTTGTTCCATTGCACATGCTGCGGCGCAGCTTGCCCCATCGACCAATGTCCCCGCCCGGCGGCGTGTGGCCCACTGCGCGCGTCTCCCGCCGAGGATCCGCCGATGTCGACCGTCGTCGCTGCACACGCCGTGCCCCGCTCCGTCGCCCGCCTCCATCGGCGGTGCGTTCTCCTGATCCTGCTCTGCCTCGCCGCATTCGCCGGTCCCGCGTTCGCGCAGACCGAAGTCACCGGCTTCGGCACGAATCCGGGCAACCTGCGCATGTTCAAGTACGTGCCGAGCGGCTTGCCCGCCGGCGCGCCGATGGTCGTCGCGCTGCACGGCTGCGCGCAGACCGCCGCGAACTACGATGCCGAAACCGGCTGGCAACTCTTCGCGGATCGCTACAAGTTCGCGTTGCTGCTGCCGCAACAGCAGAGCGCGAACAACAGCAGCAGCTGCTTCAACTGGTTCGAGACCGGCGACACCACGCGCGGCCAGGGCGAGGCGTTGTCGATCAAGCAGATGGTCGATCGCATGGTCGCCGACCACGGCGTCACGACCTCGCGCATCTACGTCACCGGCTTGTCGGCCGGCGGCGCGATGACCTCGGTGCTGCTGGCGACGTATCCCGACGTCTTCGCCGGTGGCGCGATCCTCTCCGGCCTGCCGTATCGCTGCGCGACCACGCAGAGCGCGGCCTTCAGCTGCATGAATCCCGGCAGCGACCTCACGCCGGCGCAGTGGGGCGACAAGGTGCGCGCCGCGTCGACATGGACCGGGCCGTGGCCGATCGTGTCCATCTGGCATGGCGATTCGGATTTCACCGTGCGCCCGATGAACCTGACCGAGAGCATGGAGCAGTGGACCAACGTCCACGGCATCGACCAGACCGCCGACGTCAGCGACACCGTCGCCGGCTACCCGCACAAGGTCTACAAGACCGCGGCGGGCGTCGCCCGCGTCGAGACCTACACCATCACCGGCATGGGCCACGGCACGCCGGTCGACCCGGGCACCGGCGAAAGCCAGTGCGGCACCGCGGGCGCGTACATCCTCGACGTGAACATCTGTTCGAGCTACTACATCGCGCGCTTCTTCGGCCTCGACAACCTCGACGGCGTACCGCCGACGGCGACGATCACCGCGCCCGCGAACGGTGCCGGCGTGTCGGGCACGGTCAACATCACTGCGACCGCCAGCGACAACGTCGGCGTGGATCGCGTGGACTTCCTGCTCGACGGCGCGCTGCTCGGCAGCGACACCACGTCGCCCTACGCCTACGCGTGGAACAGCACCACCGCGACCAACGGCGCCCATGTGCTCACCGCGCGCGCCGTCGACCTGACCGGCAACACCGGTACGTCGCCACAGGTGAACGTGACCGTCAGCGGCGGCACCGGCGGTGGCGGCGGCACGCCGGTCACCGTCACCTTCACCAACGAGGACGCCAACGACGGCTACGTGAAGGCCGCCGCCAACGGCACCTCGCCGGCGGTGGGCACGCTGGAATCCAGCTTGGGCCTGGCGATCGGCCGCGGCACCGACGGCAAGTTCAACCGCAGCGTGCTGTCGTTCGACACGTCGTCGATCCCGGACACCGCGACCGTGCTGTCGGCGAAGGTCACCGTGACCTACCGCAGCGCCTCGGGCGACCCGTGGAGCGATCCCGCGGGCAACACGCTGGTCGTCGACGTCAACGCCGGTTGCATCGACGTGTGCACCATCGGCACGCCCGACTGGGCCGCCACCGTCACCGCGCCTGCCGCCGCGCAGCTCACCTCGTTCACCGGCGGCACCCAGACCAGCAGCCTGTTCTCCGCGGCCGGCCTCTCCGCCGTCAACCGCACCGGCCGCACCCAGCTGCGCCTGCGCTTCAGCGCCAACCAGGCGGCGACGAACTACCTCTGGATCGGCAACGCCGCCAGCGCCACGCTGACGGTGACGTACCAGCCCTGATCACCCTCCCTGATCGATGGGAACGACGACCGGCCGGCGCGTCAGTGCGTCGCCGGCGGGTCGCCGAGATGGGCGCGGAGGAAGCCGGCGACGGCGCTCCAGACCCGGGTCTTGTCGGCGTCGGCGTCGAAGCCGTGGCCTTCGTGGTCCAGTGCGATCAACGCCGGCGGCCGGCCGGCGAGGTTGAGCATCCGCACCAGCCGTCGTGTGTGTTCGTAGTCCACCCGCAGGTCCTCGCGTCCGTGGACCAGCAGGATCGGCAGCGTCAACTCCTTGTAGCGGTACAGCGGCGAGTTGCGCTGCATCTCCTCCATGTCGGCGTTGGGATCGCCGATCACGCGCTCCATCAGCTTGCGCCCCTCTTCGCTGCGGGCGCTGTCGCTGGCGGTGAAGAACAGGGCGCGGTCGCTGATGCCGGACATCGAGGCCACGCACTTGAGCCGGCCAGGCCAGCGGATCGCGGTCACCATTGCCGAATAGCCGCCGTAGCTGGCGCCAACCGCGCAGATGCGATCGGGATCGAGCGGGTACTGCGCCAGCGCCGCGGCCAGCGCGGCGTCGATGTCGTCCTCGATCGCGGTGCCATAGCTGCGCTCGCCCGCCTTGCGGAACGCGGTGCCGAAACCTTCCGAGCCGCGGAAGTTGACCTGCAGCACCGCGTAGCCGAGCGAGGCGATGATCTGCACTTCCGGATCGAAATAGCGGTCGTCGCGCACGCCGATGGGACCGCCGTGCGGGAACAGCACCAGCGGCACCTTGCCTTTCGCGCCCGGCGGCAGGGTCAGGTAGGCCTCGATCTCGAAACCGTCGCGGCTCTTCGTGCGCAACGCCGTCGCCGGCGCGAACGTGCGCGAGGCCAGCCACGGCATGGTCTCGCTGACCAGCGACGCCGTGTTGGCGTCGGCGTCGAAGAAATAGACGTCCATCGGCTTGTCGCTGCCGCCGACGCCGACCAGGAATTTCCGCCGCTCCGGGGTCGCCTGCAGGATCGTCGCGGAACGGCCGGGGAACGCCGCATTGAGCCGCCGGTAGAGCGTGGCATCGGCGTCGCGGAAATACTGGGTGTAGACCAGTCCGTTCTCGTAGTAGCTGGCGCCGATCAGTTCGCCCTTCACCGACATGACCGGCCGGATCACGTCGCGCCCCGGCTTCGAGAACACGGTGCGCGTGATCTGCGCGGTGGCGGGGTCGAATTCGACCAGCTCGCGTTGGCCGCGATCGCGTTCGGCCGTGCCGTAGACCAACGTACCGTCGGCCGACAGCGCCATCGGTTCGAAATCGGTGTCCTCGTCGAGCGTCAGCACCTTGCGGAACACGCCGTCCCCGCCGTGCACGAGCGCACGCTTGCCCGCCTTGTCGACGGTGATCGCCAGGCGGATGCGGCCGGCGGCATCGGCGAAGAAGGCGCGTCCGTCGACGATGCCGCGGTCGTAGCGCGGCGACGAGGTGAAGTCGAACCGCTTCATCGCCGCCTGCGTGCGGACATCGAGCTTGTGCACCGCGACGCTGCTGCCGCTGACCGAGGCGAACAGGATGTGCCCGGGCTCGTCGTCGAGCACCTTCACCAGCGCGCCGACGCGCGGCACGATGACCTTGTCGTAGCGCCGCCCCTGCGGATCGTCGATGACGTTGGCGACGACCAGGGCGTCCGGTTCGTTGGCGCCGCCGATGCTCATGATCAGCGAACGGTCGTCGGCCCAGTCCAGGCGCGACACCGGCTTGGGCGATTCGAACAGCCGCACGACCTTGTCCTGCCGGAGGTCGACCAGGTCGATCGCCCAGCGCCAGTCGGGCTCGTCCTCGGCCTTCGCCTCGACGCCTGCCTTGCCTTCGCCGTTCTTCTCCTTCCGCGCGGCGCGCTTGCGGAACAGCACGGCTTCCGCGAACAGATCGCCACGCGGATTCAACTCGATCATCTGCACGCGGCTGGGCCACCACAGCTCGCGCAGCGACAGCGGCAACGTGCCGGGTTCGGGCGGATCCACCGTCCGGTCTTCCGCAGGGCGCCCCGCGGCGGCGACCGCCTGCCGGTAGAACTCGGGGAACGGGTCGGGGTAATGGCCCGTGAAGGCGAAGCGCTGCGTGGCGAACAGTGCAGCATGGTCCGGCACCAGCGCGTCCATCGCGCGCAGGCCCCGGTTGCTGACGTGGACGATCGCGCTCAGCCAGCCGGTGGAGCGGAACACGAGATCGCCCGGGTAGTTGATCACGCCGGGCTTCACTTCGAAGCCGAATTCCGGATCCTTCGACAGGCGGAATTCGCCCACGTAGTCGACCGACGCCCAGCGGTAACGGCCGGCGGGCACGGCATACAGGCGCTGGCTGCGACCGACCTTCACACCGCGCAGCGTGCGCATGTCGAGATTCATGCCCTGCCGCGAGATCCGCACCGCCGTCAGGTCGACGTCGGTGTCGACGCCGATCAGCAGCAGGCCGTCGTCGGCACCGAGCCGCGGCGTCTGGCCCGGATCGATCTCGCGCATGATCGCCTGCGCCGGTGACACGCAGGTCAGCAGGCAGACCAGCACCAGCCAGCCAACTTTGCGGACCAGCAACGCGATGCCGCGATGCCGCGTTTCAATGCTGCCCATTGCGTTCCCCTGCGATCCCCGGCCTCGGCGGCCGCAGGATAGCCGATCGCCCGCGCGGACCGGGACGACCTCGATCGTCCCGGTCCGCATGGCGGCGACGGACGCGCGCCTGACGGGGCGCGTCCGTCGTCGTCACGGCACGGCCTTCAGGGAACGATCGCGCAGCACGGCTGCTGGTTCGGCAGCGGGATGCGGGTCGGCACCGACAGCTGGTTGAACGTCTTCGCGAGGGTCGTCACGGTGTAGACGTTGCTCGACAGCGGCAACGCGTTCGCGGGCGGATTCCAGTCGACCGAACAGACCGTCTTGAACGATGCGGCATCGGGGCGCACGGTCAGCGCGTGCAGCGGGTCGCCGTTCGCCAGCCAGTCGGTGGTGGACGCACCGGCGAAGTAGGTGCCGTTGCTCCCGGCCGACACGGCATAGGCCTTCTCGGCCAACGGGCCCTGCGTCCCGTAGCGCTTGCCGATGACCGGGGCGCCGGTCGCCAGCACGTAGGGCAGCAGGGTCTGCGGATGGGCGAGATGAGTGAAGGCGTCCTGGCTGTTGAGCGCCGTGCCGTACGGGCCGTTGACCTCGCCCGCGATCACCAGCACGCCCGCCGGCGCGCCGCTGTAGGTCGTGGCAAGGGTGAGGTCGTTGCTCCAGCCGATCTGCCGGTCCGTGCTGCTGCCCCAGACGGTGTGCACGCGCAGCAGGCAGTTCGGCACGTAGCGCGAGAGGTAGACCTGCTGCGTGCCGCCGGCGGTCGGCATCGTCTCGCCGATCGCCAGCACCTCCGGGCCGCCGGCCGTCTTCACGCCGACCACGTCGTGGTACTGCGCGGTACCGATGCCGACGGTCCGCGCGGTGCAGATCACGTTGCCGTTGTTGCCGTTGACCTGCATCAGCGCGGTCTCGCCGTTGAGCTTGCCGACGGCGACGAGGTCGCCGGTGAGGCTGGGCGCGACCGGCGGCAGTTCAGCGATGGCCTGCAGTTCGAAATCGCCGGCGATCGCGGCCTGGTAATCGCGGACCCAGATCGCCGCGCCGGTCGAACGGGTGCGCGCGATCCGCGGCCGGTAGACCGCCGGCAGGCCGCCCGCCGCGGGCTTGTAGTACTTGCCCAGCGCGACGAGATCGCCCACGGCGGTGCCGGACGCGGCGTCGCCGGAGGTGGTCTGCAGGATGTCGAAGCCGCTGTTGTAGTCGACGTTGTCGCCGTAATAGAAGCGCCACACCGGGTTGCCGTTGCAGTCGAACTTGGCGATGGTGAAGTACGAGTTCAGCGCGCCGCCGGGCGTCGGATCGATGCTGCCGACGACGGCGAAGCCGGTGCCGTCGCGGAACTCCGCGACCTTGGCCGCGCGCTCGAAACGACCGGCGGTGTCGTACTGGTTGCGCCAGATCAGGCCGGCCGAGACGTTCAGCCGCTCGATCAGGATGTCGGTGTTGCCGCTGGCCTGGGTGGCCGTGCCCACGCTGACCGAGCCGCCGCCGGCGCAGGCGCGCACCTCGCGGTTGCCGGTGTGGAGTTCCTTCTGGGTCGCGAGGCCCGAGGTCATTTCCCAGTTCGAGGCCATCGCGGCGGCGGGCAGCAGCGACAGGCAGGCCAGCGTCAGTGCCGTTCTTCTGGATGCGTTCATGTGGCGTCTTCCTTTTCGAGAGGATCCAGGAAGACGGTTCGCGGACGCGAGGTCCCGGCGTGCATCGTGGCGGCGTCTCCGGCCGGGCCACGACGCGATGCCTGCGCGCCTTGCGCGCGTCGGGCGCTCCATCCGATGAACCGCCTGGCGATCGGCGATCGCCATCCGGTCCAACGCCTGCCGCCGCGGGTGGCGGCCAGCCGGGACGAACGAAGCTTGATACCGGTCACACGGCCGGGCGACGGACGGTGCGCAGCGCGCCAAGCGTCCGCAAGGGCGATCGACGACGGTTTGCGCAGGGGCCATTGCGATGCACAGCGTCGATGCCGTCGCACGCAAGCCGTCGTTCAGCGCAGTTGGCTGTCCTTGCTGCCGCGACGGTTGTAGCCGGCATGGCCGGCCTCCTCGCGATCGTGCGCCTCCTGGCAGGGCACGCACAGGCGCACGCCGGGCATCGCCAGGCGGCGCGCTTCGGGGATGGCCGCGTCGCAGTCCTCGCAGCGCTCCAGGCCCGGTCCCTCGCGCAGGCGGCTGCGTGCCCGCGCGATGCCGTCCTTCACGGTCGCGTCGATCTGGTCCTGCACGGCGCCGTCGCCGGCCCAACCGGTGGCCATGGGGGTCTCCTTCAGGCATGGAAACAGGGCGGACCGCGATCTTAGTCCGGTCGCGCCGGGCCTGCATCGGCGACGGCCGGCCTTGGCCGGTTTGTTACCCTGTCGAGATGCCTGCCGCCCCCCTCGCCACCCGCCGCCTCGACGCCGCGTGCGACACCGATGTCGCCGAGGCGGTGCGCCTGCTGCGCGCGGGCCGGCTGGTGGCGGTGCCGACGGAGACCGTCTACGGGCTGGCCGCCGACGCCATGAATCCCGAGGCCGTGCGCGGCATCTTCGCCGCCAAGGGCCGGCCCGCGAACCATCCGCTGATCGTGCACCTCGGCGACGCGGCGTGGCTCGACGACTGGGCCCGCGACGTGCCGGAGACCGCGCGCCGGCTGGCCGCGGCGTTCTGGCCCGGCCCGCTGACCCTGCTGCTGCAACGCGCCGACCACGTGCCGGACACCGCCACCGGCGGTCGCCCCAGCATCGGCCTGCGCATGCCCGACCACCCGGTGCTGCTGCGGGTACTACGCGCGCTCGGCAGCGGCGTGGCCGCGCCGTCGGCCAATCCCTACCAGCGGCTGAGCCCGACCACCGCCGACCAGGTGCTGGCCGGCCTCGGCGGCCGCATCGACGCCGTGCTCGACGGCGGCCCGTGCGCGGTGGGGCTGGAATCGACGATCGTCGATCTCACCGGCGAGGCGCCGCGGATCGTGCGCGCCGGGCCGATCACGCGGCGCCAGCTCGAAGACGTGCTGGGCATGCCCGTCGCCTTCCCCGAGGCCCACGACGCCGCGGTGCCCGGCAACGTCGCCGTGCACTACCGGCCGCACGCGCCGCTGCACGTGTTCGCCACCGAAGCCCTGCGCACGCGACTGGCGATGCTGCCCGCGGACGCGCGCATCGCCCTGCTCGCGCAGACGCCTGACCTGCACGGGTCAACCGCGGCGGGCGTGGCGCTGCGCATCGCGATGCCGGCCGACAAGGCCGGCTACGCGCGCCTGCTGTACGACGCCCTGCACACCGCCGATGCCGCCGGCGTCGACGCGATCTGGCTGGAACGTCCGCCTGCGGACGAGGACTGGCGCGACGTGCACGACCGTCTGGATCGCGCGGGCAGCCCCGCGCCCGGCGACGAAGCCTGACGGCGCGAAAGCGTGTCGGCGTGATCCGGTCCGGCGCCGGATTCCGCTGGAAGAAGGGAACCCGCCCCCGCGGGTCCGCGGCTGCCTCGCGCGCCGCGCCAGACGATCCCCTTCAGGAGCCCCGTTCCATGACGCGCAAGATGTCTTCGCTCGCCACCGCCTGTGCCACCCTGCTGTTCGCCGGCAACGCCTTCGCCGGTCCGGCGACCGCCCCGAACGGCTTCCGCATCGAAAGCGAAGCCCAGTTCCTCCGCGACTACGGCGACCAGGTCGAAGCGGCCGCCCCCGGCGTCTACCAGGTCATCCGCGGCCCGCTCGCGGGCAAGACCATCGCCCTCGGCGAAGCCGGCCTGCGCTACGACCTGGCCGCACTGCGCGCCCGCATCGACGGTTCGGCGGCCTCACCGAAGACCGGCGCCATGCTGCGCCGGCTCGAAGCGGCGCAGACGCAGTTCGCGAAGGCCCGCCCCGCCAGCGACCCCGCCAAGGTGAACTCCGGCGGCGTGCTCTACTGCAACTATTTCAATGGCACCCGCAACATCTTCTACACCGGCCAGGCCTGGGTCGAAGCGACGGCCGGCTATTACCTCGACAACGGCAGCGGCGGGCTGAACTACTACTACGCCCGCGCCCTGGCCAACGCCACCGCCATCATCAGCCGCCCCGGCGGCGTCCCGCTGCGCGTCGCCGTGTACGCCAACGCCACCGCCATCAACCACATTTCGGGGCAGTCGGTCTTCCGCACCGGCGCCGGCGTGTCCAGCGCGACCGCCAACACCGGCTACGTCTACAGCGGACCGGATTTCGTGCACGACCTGTACGCGCTCTCGACCGTCACCGGCACCGGCGACTGCGCCGGCTACATCTCGATCTCGGACAGCCTGCACTGAGCGACCGCCCGCGCCCGTCGCCATGCGCGGCGGGCGCAGGGCCACCGCCCGGTGACGGCGGTGACGCCGTCGCCCCGCCTTCCCGCCACCGGCATCGACGGCTACAGTCGCGGGCGATGACCGCCCCTGCCCCGTTCCGACTGCAACGCATCGCGCTCTGCCTGTCCCTCGCCTTCCTGTTCGCCGGCTGCGCGAGCGACGAGGCGTCGAGCCCCGAACAGGTGCGCGCCCGCCTCCAGCGGCTGATGCCGGCGAACGTGCAGGATCGCCCCGGCTGGGCCGCGGACCTGCAATCCGCGTTCACCGCGCTGGACATCGAACCGTCGTCCGCGAACCTCTGCACCGCGATCGCGGTGATCGAGCAGGAATCGGGCTTCGTCGCCGACCCGGCCGTACCGGGGCTGGGCGCGATCGCGCTGAAGGAAATCGAGGCCCGCGCCGCGCGCCACCACATCCCCGCGTTCGTGGTCCGTGGCGCCTTGCAGCTGAAATCGCCCGGCGGCGACACCTGGGAAACGCGCATCACCGATGCGAAGACCGAAAAGCAGCTCAGCGACCTGTTCGAGGAAATGATCGCGCAGGTGCCGATGGGCTCGCGGCTGCTGGCGCGGCTCAATCCCGTGCACACCGGCGGTCCGATGCAGGTCTCGATCGGCTTCGCCGAGGATCACGCGAAACGGCATCCGTATCCCTACGCGTTCGCGGGCTCGGTGCGGCACGAGGTGTTCTCGCGTCGCGGCGGCGTGTACTTCGGCATCGCGCACCTGCTGGGCTACGACGCGCCCTACGACAAGCCGCTGTACCGCTTCGCCGACTTCAACGCCGGCCACTACGCCAGCCGCAACGCCGCCTTCCAGAACGCACTGCGCGTGGTCGGCGGCACGAAACTGCAGCTCGATGGCGACCTCGTCCGCTTCGGCAAGGGCGACGGCGGCAGCGAGCGCGGCGCCACCGAGGCCGCTGCGATCGCGCTGGCCGACAAGCTCGGCATGACCCCGGCACAGATCCGCAGCGACCTGGAGGACGGCACCGAGGCGTCCTTCGCCGACACCACGCTGTACGCGAAGACCTTCGCGCTGGCGGACAAGCGCGCCGGCAAACCGCTGCCGCGCGCGCTGCTGCCGAAGATCGACCTGCACAGCCCGAAGATCACGCGCCACCTCACGACCGAATGGTTCGCCAAACGCGTCGACGGCCGCTACCGCCGCTGCATGGGGCGCGCGAAGAAAGGCTGATCAGGCCCGCACGCCGCACGCGGTCACTGCTCGCCAGCATCGCCGTACCAGACGCCGGGTTCGCCGCGCGCCGGCTCCGCCGGTTCCGTGCCGCCGTCGTCGACAAGGGCGGGATCGAGTGCCTGCGTGCGATGCACCGACGGCGTGCTCGCGGCGATCACCCGCATGGCCTCGTCGGCATTGCGCCGCGACTCGGCAAGCGACACCGGATCCGCGATCGCGGACGCATTCAGCGGCACGGGCGCGGAAAGCGGTGCGAGCCTGCCATCCGAAGCCGCGTCCGACGGCATCGGCGAGGGCGCGCTGCGTTCACGCGGATACGACGCCTGCACGCCGTTGCCGGTCATCACGTAGGCATCGGTGGTCAACGTGGCGACCGGAAGCGACTCGGGGATGATCACGCGCCCCACGCCGGCGGCATCCGCGACATACCCCTGCGCGGGCGCAATCGGCGCGGGCAACGCGACGGCGGTCGGGCCATGTCCGCCGTCGGACGCGATGCTGGCCGCTTCGCTCGTCGGCGCATTGAACAGCAGGAAGGCGTTGAGGCCGAGCAGGCCCGCCGACAACGACACCATGAAGACCGCGGCGGTGCGGAACCACAGGCCGCCTTGTCCGCGCTGCGCCGCGCGCGACAGCGGACGCGCACGCGGCGGCAGCAACCGGCGCTCGGCCACGATGAGCGCGCGGTCGCCCCAGTGGCGTTCGGAAACCGGGACGGCCGCAGCCGCACGGAACGAGGAAGACGCAGGTTCGCGATCGTCGACGTAGAGATGCGTGGCGATGGAGGACGGATGCATGGGACACCGGACGTGCAGGCGCGCCGTGGCGCGGGCGTCCAGTATCGAAAGCACCGCGCGATGCACCGCCGCAGGCAGCGCAGGCGTTCAGTCCGGGCGTCGTCCGGTACAGATCGGTGAACGACGGGTGATCGCGCGCGGCATCGCGCACGGCGCGCACGATCGCCCGCGTGCGCATCGCATGCCCGTTGCGCACACCATGCGCGCGCGATTCACATTTCCGGCGTGGAATCCTCGATCGTCCGCACCGCCTCGTCGGCCTTGCGCCGCGATTCGCGGATTTCGTCTGCAGTCGGTGGCGCCGGGACGTCGGCCTGCGGCAAGACTGCGGGCGCCGGCTGCGCGGATGGCGGTGATGACGTTGGCAGAGTGACGGTGGATACCACCGGCGCAGGCTGCTCCGGCGGCACACCCGCGGTCGACGCAGTGCGCGCCAGCATTTCGCGCACCACCAGCACGAAGCCGATCGCGCACAGCAGCGCGATGCCGAGCAGCAGCAGGCGCAGGCCGTCGTTCCTGCGCGCAGGCGGCGCGGTGCGGCGCAGTTGTGGCGGCGGCGCGGGCTCCGCCGGCGCGAACGCATCGTCGCCGAGCATGTCGCGCACGCCGCGGCCGTCGATCAGTTTCAGCTTGTCGGTGCGCTGCGCCGCGGCGATCGCCGCATCGGTGAATTCGCCGCTGGTGATCAGGATCGCGCCGGTCGCGCCTTGGGTGACGAGGATGCCGAGCAGCTCGTGCACCGCGTTGTGCGTCACCTGCTTCGCGTTCCAGTGCTTGCATTGCACCAGCACCACCTGCGCGTCGCGGCGCAGGCGCAGGTCGACGCCGCCGTCGAACGTCGCGCCCGTGCCACCGGTGCCGACGTGCTCGACCCACCAGCCGACATCGCGGTAGTACGCGGCGAGCACGCGTTCGAATTCGTCCCAGCCGATCCGGCTGAGCGCGTCGTCGTGACGTGTGCGGACGTTCTTCAATCGCGACATGCCGGCCTCCCTGGCTGCATCGTGCGTCGCGTAGCGGGAGCGTGCCGCCCGCCGAGATCGGCGGGCGACGTCACGCGGGTTCCGCGATCAGGCCATCGCCCGCATCGCGCGGGCGAAGAAGCTGCGGCTCTGCGACAGCGACAGCGTCTCGGCCGCGGCGCGCAGGCCGGACAGCGCCGCACCTTCCATGAAGCCCTGCCACTCGTAGAAGCTGCTGGTGTGGTCGCCGGCGAACAGCACGTTGTCGACGGCCTTGGCTTCGTTGTGGGCGATCATCGTGAAGTAGCCCGGGCGGTGGCAGGTGTACGCGCCCTTGCTGTACGGGTTGTTCGACCAGTGCTGCGCGAACGACACCGGATCGCCGCTGGCGCCGCGCTGCACCGCCTGGAACGCGCCGGGCATCACCGTCTCGAGTTCGGTCAGGAAGCGCGAGGTCTCGGCACGCAGGTTGCGCGGATCGAAACTGCGCGCCGCCGCGCCGCCGATCAGGCCGGTCAGCACCGCGCGCTTGTCGCTGCCGTTGTACGGATTGGTCTCCCACGTGGCCTGCACGCGCGAACGATCGCTGTAGGTCGTGCCGTTGGTGCCGTGCTTCACGTACCAGTACGGCTGGTTGAAGCCGACCATCAGCTTGGCGCTGTCGCCCATCGCCGACTGCTGGATCGCGAAGCGCTTCCAGTCCGGCAGGCCGACGCTGGCGTCGATCTGCACGTCGCGCAGCACGCTGAAGGGCAGCGCCAGCACCACGACGTCGTGGTCGCGCTGGAAGGTGCGGCCGTTGGCGTCGAAGGTCAGGCGCACGCGGCCGCCGGCGAGCTTGCTCACCGCGACCAGGCGATGGCCGGTCTGCACCGGCGACGGCAGGCGCGCGGCCAGTTCGGTGGCGATGCGGTCGTTGCCGTCGACGACGTGGAAGCCGTCGCCGCCGAACGCGCCGACCTGCGCGAACTTGCCGCGCTTGTCGCCGTGCAGGAAGCGCAGGAAGCCGATCGCGCTGAGTTCGTCGATGCCGGCGCCGTATTCGGCGGCGTAGGCCGCGCCGATGACCTTGCGCAGCAGGCCGCCGGCGCCGTTGAGGGTGAGGTAGTCGTCGAGACTCATCAGATCGAAGGTTTCGTCGGCGACGTTGTGGCGCTCGGCGGTGGGCGTGCCGATCAGCGCGAGGTCCTCGCGCATCGCGCCGACGAAGCCGCGGAATTCGTCGACCACCTGCGCCTCGGAATAGACGCGGCCGTCGAAGTGGTAGCGGGTGGAGCCCGGCAGCATCGAGAAATCTTCGAGCTGCAGGCCGAACTCGCGGGCGTAGCCCAGCATGGTGTGGTGCGCGCTGCCGATGAACTCGGCGCCGCGCTCGGCGACCTGGCCGGCGAACGCGCCGCGCAGGCTGAAGCAGCGACCACCGACGCGGCCCGAGGCCTCGTAGACCTGGGCAGCGACGCCGTTGCGGCCCAGCTCGTAGGCGCAGCTCAGGCCGGCGATGCCGGCGCCGACCACCGCGACCCCGCCGCCGCCCGACACCAGCGCCTTGCGCAGCTTCGCCGCGCCGGCCATGGCCATCGGGCTCATCGCCCCGGCGCCGGTGGCCGCGGCCACCGCACCGGCCATCGCGCCGGTCGTGAAGCGACGGCGACCGGCGTCGCGCGGACCGTCGAGATGCTCGATCGCTTCCTGCGCACTCGCGCCCGTGGCTTCGCAATGCGCCGCCAGGCGTGCCAGGCGCTGCAGACGCGCCATCATCGAACTTCCGCTCATGTGGTTCCCCCCGGATGTCTTGAAAGTGATCGGCCATGGCGAAGGCCGGGTCGCCTCGCGGCGACACCCGTCCATGGACCGTCCGTCGTATCCCCTGCCCGCGGCGCAGTTCCCCCGGCGCGCGAGCCCTGCGGGGCAGTGTGCCATAACCGGCGTCGATGGTGCCGCCGCGGACGTCCGCCAGATCGACGGGGCCGCCTCCGCTTGCGCCGGAAGCCCGGCCCGTGCCCGGCTCAGGCCGGCGCCAGCTCGTCGGCAAAGCGCTTGCGCAGTTGTTTCAGGCGCTTCAGCGCGGCATCGGTCTGGTGCTTGGTCTCGCACATCGCCCGGTAGATCAGCAGCGCGTCCTCGACCTCCTCGCGGCAGCGAGCCTCGATCGCCGCGTGGTCGCCGCGGTCGTAGAGGTCCCAGACCGACCGGCCGGGATCGATGCGCTTGCCGTCGACGTACTTCTCGTAGAGCTGGCGCTTGGTCTTCGGGTAGGCGAAATACGGCTGGTTCAGCGCGAACTGGCCGAAACTGGCCACCCCCAGATCGATCTGGCGGCAGCCGTACAGCAGGTCGTGGGCCTGCACCGCATCCAGCACGCCGTGCTGCGCGATGCGCGCCGCGAGGCAGGGCACGTCGCTGTGGCCGATGCCGATGCCGGCGAGGATCGGCGACCCTTCCTGGCGCGCGTCGGCGTAGGGCTTCCACTCGGCCTGCAGGTGCGCGGTCATCGCGCGCAGCATCGCGGCCTCGTCGTCGTGCGACCACACCCAGAACTCGCTGCGCCGGGTCACCCGGTCGAGCATCGGCAGGTAGGTCAGGAAGGCGCCGCCCAGCAACCTGTGGTCGGCGAGGTGCGGCGAGAAGCGCATGCCGCTGCGGGTGTTCCGGGCGCGATCCGGCGCCGGGACGTAGTACTCGAGATCGAAGAACAGGATGCGGGTCCTGTCCGGAAAGAAGCGGCGCTCCACGCGCATGGGCTCTCCTGAGCGAAGGGACGTCCTCGCCCGGCGCGGGGGGTCGCGCCGAATGCCGCGGACCCTACGGGGCCACCGGCAACCGGTCAAGGCGCGCCGTCACACCCCGCGACGATGGTCCAACACGGTTCAGACGGGCGGCACGGCGCGCCCGATCAGGGGTGCGCCAGCACGTAGTCGATCGCTGCACACACCGCCGCGGCCTGCGCGGCGTCGCACTGCTCGGGCGTGGCGCGCGGGCTGTCGGGGTAGACCTCGGTCGTGGTGCGGTACGGCGCATCGGTCAGGCCGGCGCACAGGCCGAGTGCGCGCAGCGGATAGCGGATCACGCCCGGCGCCACCACCGGCGAGCCGATGATCTCGCCCCGTTCGTCCGCCGGCGCGATATGCGTGACCTGCGCGACGGCGGCGATCACCGCGGCCTGGAAATCCGGCTGCGGCGCTTCGGTGTCGTCGACCAGGTAGAAGCCGTCGGGGATCGTGCCGGGCTCGAACGGTTTGCCGTCGCGGGCGGCCAGCGCGGGGCGGAATTCGGATTCGTCCGA
Organism: Lysobacter sp. DMC104; assembly: GCF_056313665.1. NCBI lineage: Bacteria > Pseudomonadati > Pseudomonadota > Gammaproteobacteria > Lysobacterales > Lysobacteraceae > Lysobacter > Lysobacter sp. DMC104. The sequence goes on from NZ_JBQUZW010000002.1 coordinate 120,083, forward strand.
ATCGGTGGTCTCGTGCAGGTCGATGTGCAGCGCGAAACGAGCACGCCACGGCGCGACCAGACGCATCAGTGCGGCCGACTCCGGCGCCGGGCTGTCCTCGCGGAACGAGCGGTTGGGATCGACCGCGTCCGCGTTCCAGCGCTGGACGTGTTCGTAGGCCCACGGGCTGACGCACGGGACCACGAGCAGGTTCACGCGATCGGCATACGCGGCCGCATGGCGATCGAGGAAACGCAGCGCACCGTGGACGCCGCTGGTTTCGTAGCCGTGCACGCCGCCGGTGACCAGGACGTGCGGCCGATCGTCGCGCCAATCACGGCTGCGCAGCGCGAACAGCGGATGGCGGCCTTCCGGCGCGCCGTCGATCTCGCCGTAGGCCAGCACGTCGAAACGATCGCGCAGGCGATCGATCACGGCCAGCACGTCGTCGGCGTAGCGGCGGCGACGGCGCTGGCGCGAGCGCCATTCGGCGACTTCCGCCACGCCCCAGGGCTGGCCGGGCGTGCCGATGGCGGGAAAGGCGTCGGTCATGGCGTGTCGTCCGGCTGCGGTCGGGACGCAGAGTGTAGTGCGATGCGCGTCGTCGCGAGGCTGATCGCGCATACCTGTCAGTTCTGTCAGGGCCCCCGGCGTGCGCCATCCACGGCGCTTATGATCGGCCCGGGGGGTGATTCCGGATTGCGCACCCCGTTTTCCCCGGAATCCGGATCAACAAGGAGAGTTCGATGATCATCAATTCGCTCGCGGACGCGACGGTCACGTCCAATCAGCTGATCGAGTTCAACCTGCGCGACATCGCCTACAGCGTCAGCGGCTCGAAGGGCACGCTGAGCGGACAGGTCAGTGCGGGCCATTACCAGTCGATCGACGCCACCGCGACCGGCGCCGGCCCGTACAAGGTCACCCTGGGCTACGTGAACCAGTCGTACCAGGCGGCCCCGGTCCTGGTCGACAGCAACGACGCGCTGGTCACGTTCTGGATGGCGTTCCCGGTCGGCCCGAACGGCCCGAAGACCTTCGTGTTCGAGAACCAGAAGTAAGTCCACGCACGCCCGGCTGCGACCGGGCCGACGGAACGGCCGGCGACATCGGCCGTTCCGTTTCCGCCACCGCCGCCACTCCCGGACCGACTGCCGATGTCCTTTCCCGCCAAGTCGCCCGCCGACGCCGCGCCCGACGCGTGCGCGATCGATCCCGCGCAAGCGCTGCACGATGCCGCGATGCTGGCGCGCGCGGGGCGATTGCACGACGCCATCGACTCGTTGGCGCCGGCGCTGCACGCCCTGCCCGCACACTGGCCGCTGGCGTCGGCGATGACCGACCTGCGCGAAGCGGCCGGCGCCTGGCCCGAGGCGGTCACCACGCTGCACACCTTTCTGCACGCCGCGCCGGCCTCGGCCGAAGGCTGGTATCGACTCTCCGGCTTGCTCTGCCGCATCGGCGACGCGGACGCGGCGCTCGACGCTGCCCGCCGCGCCGTGGCGCTGCGCGATGACTGGGCGCCGGCGCTGAACCGGCTGGGCTGCCTGCTCGCCCCTGCATCGCCCGACGCCGCCCGCAACGTCTTCCGCCGCGCCATCGCCGCCGACCCGCGCTGGCCGGGACCGGCACTCAATCTCGCCCGTTCGCAGCGCGATCACGGACAGGTCGCCGACGCGGTATCGACGTTGCGCGAAGCCGCCCGCCACGCACCGGAGGACGCCACGCTGCGTTCGGCATTGGCCGAAGCCCTGCTCGAACACGGCGATTTCGCCGAGGGCTGGCGCGAGTACGCCTGGCGCTTCGGCTGCGGCGGCGCGGTGCCGTCGTTCCCCGGCACGCAGGCGCCGATCTGGGACGGCGAACCGCTCGACGGCCGCATCGTGATGGTGTGGCTGGAGCAGGGCCTCGGCGACCAGCTGCAGTTCTGCCGCTACCTGCCCGGCATCGTCGCCGCCGGTGGTCGCGTGTGGCTGCAGGCACCGCCCGTGCTGCGAGCGCTGATCGCCACGCTGGGCGTGGTCGAACGCTTCGTCGACGAAGGCGAGGTGCCGGTCGGCTTCGACGTGCAGATCCCGCTGCTCAGCCTGCCGCACGCGCTGCGTGCGCGCATGCCGGACATTCCGCCGGCGCCGTATCTCTCCGCTCCGCATGCAGCGACCGACGCCGCCGTCGCATTGCTCGGCACGCCCCCCGGCACGCTGCGGGTCGGACTGGTGCATGCCAGCCGCCCCGATCATCCGAGCGCGCCGCGACGCGACTGCCCGCTGGCGCTGTTCCGCGCGCTGTCGTCCGTGCCGGGCATCGCGCTCTACGGCCTGCAATTCGGCGTGGCCGGCGCCGAAGCGGCGCGCGCGCAGGACTGGCCGATCGTCGATCTCTCGCCCGTGCTCGGCGATTTCGCGCAGACCGCGACGATCGTGCGCGCACTCGACCTGGTCATCACCGTCGACACCGCGATGGCGCACCTGTGCGGCGCACTCGGGCATCCGGTGTGGACGCTGCTGTCCACGCCCTGCGACTGGCGCTGGCAGTGGGGTCGCAGCGATTCCCCGTGGTATCCGTCGATGCGGCTCTACCGGCAACAAGCGCCCGGCGACTGGACCGCGCCGCTGGCGGCGATCGCCGGCGATCTCGCGTCGCTCGCCGCCGCAAGACACGGCGCATGAGTCCGGAGCCGCTGCCCTCGCTGTTCGTGATCGCGCTGCCGCGGTCGCTGTCGTGCCAGGTCCACGCGTGGGCGCAGGCAGCGCTCGGCCTGTCCGCGCCGGCATGGACCAGCGCCGGCGAAATCCTCAACGTCGGTCGCTGGCGCATGCTCGCACGCGAGGACGACGGCGACCGCTTCACCACGCCGGACAAGGTGGTGCGCTTCGAGCTGTGGTCGCACTTCCTCGACGATGTGGTGCAGCCGCACGGGCAGGCCTGCAAGGACGTGGTGCAGCCGTTCGTGTGCGCGCACTGGCTGGCGCAGCCCCGCGCACGCGGCCTGCGCGTGCTGCACCTGCGACGCCCGGTGGCCGACGTGGCGTGGTCGATGCTGCGCGCCGGCTGGCATTACCCCGCGCGCGCCGCCATGGCCGGCGACGACGACACCGATCGGCTGCTGTCGGGGCTGCTGCGCGCCCGCGACGCGCTCGACGGCGTGGCGCAGGCGGTCGACCTCGATTTCGACACGCTGGTGAACGCGCCCGACGCACTGGCCGTCGCGCTCGGTCGGCTGTACCCCGACGCCGACCTGCCGTCGCCGCTGCCGGCATTCGGCGATGCCGGCTTCCAGGCGCACGCGTCCGACGTGCTGGCGCGCCGCCGGACGCCGCTGTGGCGCGACCTGGCAGCACGCATCGAACGCCTCGAAGCGATCGCCGCCGCACGCTGACCTGCCGCGCGTCACGGAACGCGCATGCTGCGCCGCGTCATGCCCTTTCGGGCAATAGGCCGGGACGGGATGGCGGATCACCATCGGGCGGATCGGTCTTCATCGTCGTCGTACCGACCCAGCGGGGAGGATACCCATGTCGCGCAGCACGTCGAAGTTCGCAAGCAGATCGCTTGCTCCCACGTTCGCCTCCGCCGCCGCGTCCGCGCTGCTGGCCATGGCCCTGCCGATGGTCGGCGCCACCGCACTCTTGTTGCCCGGCCGCGCGCAGGCGCTGGACTGCGGCACCAACAACGGTTTCACCTGCACCGGCACCGCCACCCAGTACGCCGGCGGCTTCAACCCGGGCGTCGGCAGCGGCGGCTTCGGCGGCGCCTCCGGCTGCACCGCCACGCGCACGCCGGTGGTGTTCATCCCCGGCAACGGCGACAGCGCGATCAGCTTCGACATGCCGCCGGGCGCGGTGAGCGGCTACACCACGCCGGCCAATTCGATGTACGACGAGTTCAAGGCGCGCGGCTACAGCGACTGCGAACTGTTCGGCATCACGTATCTCTCGTCGAGCGAGCGCGGATCGCCGCAGAACAACTACCACAGCCCGACGAAGTACCAGATCCTCAAGACCTTCATCGACGCAGTGAAGGCCTACACCGGCCGCAGCCAGGTCGACATCGTCGCCCACTCGATGGGGTCGAGCATGGCGCTGGCGACGGTCAAGTACTACGGCATCCAGGGCAGCGTGCGCCGCTTCGTCAACATCGGCGGCGGCCTGCGCGGGCTGAACACCTGCTATTCGACCGGCTACCAGTCGGCGCTGGCACCGACGTGCAACGCCGAAGCCTACGTGTATCCGTACAACTACTACACGTTCGGCTACTACCCCAGCACCGGCGTGACCTTCTACGGCTACAACCGCTGGACCGGCAGCGGCAGCGACAGCCTGCGCGCGATGCCGACGGCGTATCCGTCGATCAGCTTCTACACCATCACCGCCGGCCTGTACGACCAGGTCCACTGCTTCACCACCAGCTATTCCGGCGGATGCAACAACGGCGCCCTGTTCAACGCGACCACGAACGTGAAGGCGCAGGTCGACATCGGCACCGGCAGCAGCGCCTATGCCTACGACTGGAACTGGAACGACGGCAGCCCGTACAACGCCGGCGGCGGCGACACCAGCAACGGCGTCGGCCATTTCCGCTCGAAGACCAACGCCGGCCGCATCGCCTACAACATGCTGGCCACCACCTGCACCACCGGCTGCGCCAACGGCTACGTCGGCGTGAACGGGCCCGCGTTCAACCGCTGACCCCGCTTCCGGGCGACACGCGGGAGGCGCGACGGGTATCCTGCCCGCCCCTCCCGCGGAACGTCCCCGTGCCGAAGTACGCCGGCCCCCTGCTCACCCGCGCGCTCGCCGAGGCGCTGGTCGCCGCGCGCGACGCCGGCGCCGCGGTCTGGACCGGTTCGCTCGACCTCGGCCGCAGCACCGGCGACGCACGGCTCGACGCCGACGGCTGGACCTGGCGCGACGTGCGCTACCCGTGGCCCGGCAAGCTGAAGGACCGCACGATCCACGTCTGGGACGGCGAGGACTTCGTCCCCGCGTCGCGCTTCTCCGGCGGGCTGATCAAACTCGTGCCCACCGACTGGGGCGCACCGACGTTCGAGATCGACGGCATCAAGATGCTGCCCACGGCGAAGACCTCGCCGGTCGAGGACGCGCGGCGCAAGGTCGCGCTGGTGCGGCCGCAGGGCCGCGCGGTGCTCGACACCTGCGGCGGCCTCGGCTATTTCGCCGCCTGCGCGCTGGAGGCGGGTGCCGCGCGCATCGTCTCGTTCGAGAAGAACGCCGACGTGCTGTGGCTGCGCACGCTCAACCCGTGGTCGCCCGATCCTGAGGCGCCGGAACACGACGGCCGCCTGTCGCTGACGCACGGCGACGTGTCGCAGGCGATCGCGCAACTGCCCGACGCCGGGTTCGACGCCCTGCTGCACGATCCGCCGCGCTTCGGCATCGCCGGCGAACTGTATTCGCAGGTGTTCTACGACCAGCTCGCGCGCGTGGCGCGGCGCGATGCGCGGCTGTTCCACTACACCGGCACGCCCAACGCGCTGACCAGCGGCCGCGACGTGCCGCGCGAAGTCGCGAAGCGGCTGGATAAGGCCGGGTTCCGGACCGAACTGGCGCTCGACGGCGTGCTCGGCGTCCGCCGCTGACTCAATCCGCGGTCGCGGCGTCGGCCACGGGCGCCGGCGTCACCTCGGGTTCGCCCAGCAGGCGCGCGATCTCCGCGTCCTTGTCCTGCCAGATCCCGTTGAGCCAGCGCTGGAACTGCACCCGGTAGGCCGCGTCTTCCTGGTAGTTGCCGCCGACCAGCGCCGCCGGGATCGGCCGTTCGCGCACCGTCACGTACACATCGGGGATGCGGTCGCCCATCAGGTCGAGCATCGTCGGCCGGCCGCCGGGATAGACGATGGTGACATCGAGCACCGAGTGCAAACTGTCGCCCATGGCGTCGATCACGAACGCCACGCCGCCGGACTTCGGCTTCAGCAGGTGGCGGTACGGCGACAGCTGCCGCGCATGCTTCTCGGGCGTGAACCGGGTGCCCTCGACGAAGTTCATCACCGACACCGGGATGGCACGGAATTTCTCGCAGGCGTGGCGGGTGGCCTCGCGGTCGCGATGGCCGAGTTCCGGGCGCTTCGCGATCTGCTTCTTGGTGTAGCGGCCCATGAACGGGAAATCCAGCGCCCACCACGCCAGCCCCAGCATCGGCACCCAGAACAGCTGCCGCTTCAGGAAGAAGCGCAGCAGCGGGATGCGCCGGTTGAAGTGTTTCTGCAGGACGAGGATGTCGACCCAGCTCTGGTGATTGGCCAGCACCAGGTAATGACCGTCGATGCGCGGCGACGCCGATTCCTCGACGTGGAACCGGGTGCGGGTGAAGCGGTCGATCATCGCGCTGTTGACCGCGATCCAGCTCGCTGCCAGTCCGGTCAGGACGGGATTGCAGGCCAGCCTGACCCTGTCGAACGGCAGCAGCGCCTTGAACACCGCCACCACCATCAGCGGCGGGACGTGCAGCATGGTGTTCGCCGCGATGAGCAGCAGGATCGGAACCACGCGCAGCCAGAGCATCAGGGACACCGGTCGTCGACAGCCGAAACAGGGCGGGCCATTGTCCTACGCGGACGATGGCGGCAACAGCACCCCGATCGTCGCAATCCGGGCCCCGGTCACACCCGCGGGCCCGGCGGCGGGCGGGACGGCGCAGCGGCCGCCCCGTCCGGCGGACATCACCAGATCTTCACCCGGTCTTCCGGCTTGCGCCACATCGGCTGGCCCGGCTTGACGCCGAAGGCCTCGTAGAACTCCGGGATGTTCGACATCGGCGCCAGCACGCGCCACTTCGCCGGGGCGTGCACGTCCGACAGCAGGCGGGTGCGCAGCACCTGCTCGCGCTGCTGCGACATCCAGCCCAGCGCATAGCCCAGGAAGTAGCGCTGGGTCGGGGTGAGGCCACCGATCTTCTCGCCCTTGCGGTACTGCTCGGTCTTCTGGAACGCTTCCAGCCCCAGCAGCACGCCGCCGTAGTCGGCGATGTTCTCGCCCAGACTGGCCTTGCCGTTGATGTGCAGCCCCGGCAGCGGCTCGTAGGCGTCGAACTGCGCGACCATCTTCTGCGCGGCGGCGTTGAAGCGGTCCTCGTCTTCCTTCGACCACCAGCCGGACAGGTTGCCCTGCTGGTCGTACTGGCGGCCCTGGTCGTCGAAGCCGTGGGTGATCTCGTGGCCGATGGTGCTGGCGGCGACGTAGCCGTAGGCGACCGCATCGTCCACCTGCGCATCGGTGGTGCCCGGGATCATCAGGATCGCCGCCGGCAACACGATCTCGTTGTTCGACGGGTTGTAGTAGGCGTTGTAGGTCTGCGGGGTCATGCCCCATTCGGTGCGATCGACCGGCTTGCCGAACTTCGACAGGTTGTCCTGGAACTGCCAGCGCGCCGCCGCCATCACGTTGGCCGCGTAGGACTCGCGACCGATCTGCAGCGTCGAATAGTCCTTCCAGGTGTCGGGATAGCCGACCTTCGGCGTGACCGAGGCCAGCTTCGCCAGCGCCTTCGCCTTGGTGGCGTCGCTCATCCAGTCCAGGCGCTGGATGCGGTCATGGAAGGTGTCGCGGATCGCCTCGACCATCGCCGTGTAGCGGCGCTTCGACGCCTCCGGGAAATAGTCCTTCACGAAGATGCGGCCCAGCACCATGCCCAGCGCATCGTTCTCCTCGTCGACCACGCGTTTCCAGCGCGGGCGCTGTTCCTGCTGGCCCGACATCGCCTTGCCGTGGAAACGGAAGTGTTCGGCGTCGAACGCGGTCGACAGGTACGGCGCGTAGCTGTCGGCGAGGTGGTAGCGCAAGTAATCCTTCAGCGTGGACACCGGCGTCGCGTGCACGAGGCGTTCCTCGGCCGCGAAGAATTCCGGCTGGCCCACCAGCAGGTACGACGGATGCAGGCCCCACGCCGCCAGCCGCGCCGTCCAGTCGATCGACGGCGTGTACTTCGTGGTGAACTCGGCCGGCGTGAGCTTGTTGTAGTTCTTCTCCGGGTCGCGCAGCTCCTCGAGCTTGCGCGAGGCCTTCGCCAGCGCGGTCTCGAACGCCATCACCCGCTGCGCCGCCGCCTTCGCGTCCGCGGGCTTGCGACCGAGCAGCTCGAAGGTGCGCGCGATGTGGGCCACGTACTCGGCGCGAATCTTCGCGACGCCGGCTTCCTTGTTGAAGTAGAAGTCGCGCTCGGGGAGGCCCAGGCCGCCCTGGTTCAGCTGCGCCGCCATCGTCGCGCTGTCCTTGTCGTCCTGCGCGACGTAGAAGCGGAACAGGCTGGGCACGCCGATCGCCTTGTAGTCGAACGCAGCGTCGATCACGCCGGCCGGGGTCTTGATCGCATCGATGCGCGCCAGTTCGCCGCGCAGCGGGGCGATGCCGAGCCGGTCGGCGCGCGCGGTATCCATCGCCATCGACCAGAAGTCGCCGATCTTCTGCTGGTCGCTGCCGGCCGCGGCCTGCGCCGTCGCCGCGGTCTCGCTGATGGTGCGCAGCCGCGCGTACAGTTCCTCGTCGACCTCGTTGCCGATGCCCCACGACGACTCCGACGCCGGGATCGGGTGCGCCTTCAGCCACGCGCCGTTCGCGTACTGGAAGAAGTCCACGCCCGGATCGACCGAGGTGTCGATGTGCGCGGCGAGGAAATCCTGCGGCGCGTCGGCAGCGAAGGCGGTGCCGGAGGCAAACGCCAGCGCGGCGGAGAGCAAGGCGATGCGGAACGGGGCAAACGACGGGATCATGGGCGTCTCGCGCAGGGAGAGGCCGGGGACTGTGCCGGCCGCACGCGCGCGAGGCAAGCGCCGGAGGTCATGCGCGCGGGCGCGGGGCTCAGGGCATCCAGCCGCGCGCACGGTCGCGGAGGCGCGGGATCAACGCCAGCGCGCCGTCCTGGTCGCGACTGCGTGCACGCGGCGCAATGGCGAGGATCGCGGCTTCGGTCTCGTCGAGCATGCCGCGCAGGCGCGGATGCTTCGCCATCTCGGCGGCCAGCAGCGCGGGATAGGGATCGTGCGGCAGGAACAGCGGCGACGCCGACATCGGCCGGGTGCCGTGGGCCAGCGCCAGCCCGTCGATGCCGTCCAGGCCGCGGAGCAGCGGCAGCACGAAGGTCTTCACGCGCGCGGCCAGCCAGGCCAGCAGCGGTGCGAGATCGTCCTCGCGGAAGAGCCAGAAGCCCGTCTGGTCGCGGCGATAGTCCTGCACCGCCCCCGTCCAGCCCTCGGCGAGCCGCGCGAACGGGACTTCGGCCGAACTCTGCAGCGAGGTGACGACGCCCTGGTCTTCGGTCTTCTCGCGCAGGATGGCGTCGTACAGCGCCGACAGGTGCAGCGTGCATTCCAGGCGCAAGCCGTGGAACCACTCGGGATCGTCGACCGCGTACAGATTCATGGACTGCACGGCATCGCCGACCTTGCGCTCGAAGGTCGCGACGTCGGCGATCTGGCTCCAGACACTCGGCGCCACGCGCGGGAAGCGCGCGGCCTCGAAGACAGGCTGCAACGCGGCGACGAGCCGCTCCAGCACCTCGCTGCGGGGCGGGAAACCGAAGCCCCGGCGCCACTCGGCGTAGCGCCGGTCCAGTTGCCACAGCACGCGCGCATGCCGCTGCGGCGTGAGGTCGGCACCGAAGATGGCATCGACGGAAGCATCCGGCGCGCAGTTCATCGCCTCGATGAAATCCTTGAGCACGAAGCGCTCGTAGCAGGCAGCGGCGAACGCGTTGCCTTCCTCGTTGAGGTCGTCGTCGAGCAGTTTGCCATCGCAGCGGTCGAACAGCAGATCGAGCCCGGTCGTCGTGCCGGCCCGCAGCGCGTCGGCGTCCTCGGCAAAAGTGTCGCCTGCCAGCCCGCGCAGGATCGCCCACGCCAGGAACAGGCCGATGTGGCGGCCGCCGTGCTCGTTGGGCAGGTCGGTCTCGAACTCGAGGAAGTAGTACTCGGCGTCGTCGTATTTCATCGCGGGCGGCGGTTCGGCGGGCCGCAGAGTATAGGCAGGCGTCCAGGCGGCCACCGCCGGGACGCGTCGTGACCGGCGGCACGGGCCGCAGGCGGTGGCGCCTGCTAGCGTGTGCGCCATTCCACCCCACCGAGGATCGCACGATGAACCACTGGTATTTCCACGCCGCCGGCGGCGACCGCATCGGCCCGCTCGACGACGCCGCCGCGCAGGCGTACGCACGGCAGCATCCGACCACGCTGTGCTGGCGCGAGGGCTTCACCGCATGGCGTCCGGTGGGCGAAGTCGACGAACTGCGCGCAACCGGCCCGCAGGCCCCGCTGCCGCCGCCCCTGCCGACCGCGGCCGGCGCGCGCGGCGCGATGCGCAACGACGACATCGACTACCGCATCGTCGGCAACGACATGCAGTTCGTCGAAGTGGAACTCGACCCCGGCGAAAGCGCGATCGCCGAAGCCGGCGCGCTGATGTACAAGCACGCCGACGTCGAGATGAACACCGTCTTCGGCAACGGCTCGCATTCCGGCCAGGGCGGCGGGTTCCTCGACAAGCTGATGGCCGCCGGCAAGCGCGTCGTCACCGGCGAGAGCCTGTTCACCACGGTCTACACGCACACCGGCACCGGCAAGGCGCACGTGGCGTTCGCGGCACCCTACCCGGGCACCGTGCTGGCGATGAAGCTGGACGAGCACAACGGCCGCCTGATCTGCCAGAAGGACAGCTTCCTCGCCGGCGCGCGCGGCGTGCAGGTCGGCATCCATTTCCAGCGCAAGATCCTCACCGGCCTGTTCGGCGGCGAAGGCTTCATCATGCAGAAGCTGGAAGGCGACGGCTGGGTGTTCGTGCACGCCGGCGGCACCGTGATCGAGCGCGAACTGCGCGCAGGCGAGCGCCTGGACGTCGACACCGGCTGCGTCATGGCCTTCCACGACACCGTGAACATGGACGTGCGCGCGGTCGGCGGCATCAAGAGCATGCTGTTCGGCGGCGAAGGCATGTTCCTGGCCACGCTGACCGGCCCGGGCAAGGTGTGGCTGCAGTCGCTGCCGTTCTCGCGCATGGCCGGCCGCATGCTGGCCGCGGCCCCGCAGCGCGGCGGCGGCCGCGACGAAGGCTCGGTGCTGGGCGGCCTGGGCCGCCTGCTCGACGGCGACAACGGGTTCTGATTCTGAACGACGGGTTCCGCACCGGACGGGCCTGCGCGGCCCGTTTCCGGCGGTTTCGCCCGGTTTCCGACATGGCCTGCCGCGGGCCTGCTATCATCCCGCGGCAGGCAAAGCCCTGCAGTGCGCGTTCCGCGCGACCTCCGTCGCCGCCTCGCTCCCGTTCACGCGCCATCGCCCGGACACCGGGCGACGCCTCAAGGGGAGCGCCTTGCCCGGCTTCGCCACCCGCAATCTCACCGTTTCGATCGGCGGACACGCCTATCGCCTGCGGGTCCTGAGCGACCGCCAGCAATTCGCCGATCCCGACGGCCACGGCGCCCGGCTCGGCATTTCGTCCGCCCAGTGGAGCCTGTTCGGCCAACTGTGGCCATCCGAACGCCTCCTCGCCCAGGCGATGTCGCTTGCCGACATCGCCGGCAAGCGCGTGCTCGAACTCGGCTGCGGCATCGGCCTGGCCAGCCTCGTCCTGCAACGGCGCGGCGCGGAGATCGTCGCTTCCGACGTCCATCCGCTGGCCGAATCCTTCCTCGCCTACAACGCTGCGCTGAATGCGCTGCCCGCGCTGCATTACCGGCAATTGCGCTGGGACCAGCCGCTGCCGACGCTGGGCGAGTTCGACATGATCATCGCCAGCGACGTGCTGTACGAGCGCGACCATGCCGACCTGCTGTCCCGCGTGGTCGAGCGCCACGCGCGCCCGGCCTGCGAAGTGCTGATCACCGATCCCGGCCGCGGCCAGAGCACGGCGTTCACGCGGCGCCTCGACGCGCAGGGATTCACCGTCGACGAAGAACGCTGCGCCATGGACGACGACGACCGGGTGAAGCGCGGCCGGCTGCTGCACTACCGCCGCGAGGCGAGGGCGCTGTCATGAGCCTCGTGTCCTGCCGCAACTGCGATGCCGTCTGCTGCCGCCTGACCGTGGTGCTGCAACCGGAAGACCGCGTCCCCCGCCACCTGACCACCCACACCGCCGCCGGACTGCACGTGATGGCGCGCGACGAGGACGGCTGGTGCGTGGCGGTGGATGCCGCGAACGGCCTGTGCTCGATCTACGAGACGCGCCCCGACGTGTGCCGCCGCTTCGTCGAGGCCGGGCCTTACTGCAAGTCGGTCCGCAGCGACCATGCGGATCGCCTGGCGCGCGGCATTCCCCTCGAACTCTACTGACCACCGGAGCATCGACATGCCCCGCGCCAAAGCGCCCGCCCCTCCCGCCACGTCGACGGCGTCGCCGTCCGCCACCCGGCATCTGTTCACATCGCAGAAGCCCGCCGATCGCAACGGCCGCAAGTCCGAACTCACCAGCGAACGCATCGCCGAGGACCTGGCCGCCTTCCGCCGCGCCGGCGGTCGCATCGAGGTGCTGGGCGTGACGCGCACGCTGACGCGCATCGAAGGCGAGCCCCCGCCCGCCGCGCCGACGCCGGCCGGCAAGCGCCGTCGCTGAACACCTTTCCCTTCATTTCCAGACAGGAGCCCGTCTTGGCCACACCCAACTATTCGTTCGAGAAACGCCAGCGCGAGCTGGCCAAGAAAAAGAAACAGGAAGCCAAGGACGCGCGCCGCCGCGAAGCGCGTGCGGCCGGCGCCAACGCCGGCGATGCCGATGCCACCCCGGATGCCGCGCCGGTGGCACCGAGTGCGCCCGCCGATCCCGCGGTCGCCGCCCCGCGCGTCCACCTGCGCAAACCCGCCGCCGAGTGACGCCCCCGCCGCAGCGCGCGACGCGCGCTATCGGCCCAGGTCGCAGATCGCACCGAGGCAGCGCCCGGTGTTCATGTCGTAGATCACCGAATGGCCGGGATTGCCGGTCGGCAGCGGCACGCCGTCGGCCACGTAGAACGCAGCGAGGTGCGCGCCGTACAGCCCGGCCGGGATGCGGAACGGCTTCAGCACGACGAACGCCCGGCCCGGCGCCGCGGCCACGCGCGGCGCGTCGTCGGCGCGCCCCTCCGGCGCACGGCGCCGCCGCGCCTCGCGCCACGCCTGCACGTCCGCCTCGGTGGCCGGACGCAGCACGCCCGCCCGCACCGCCGCTTCCAGGCCGGCATCGCCGGCAAGCGGCGCATCCTTCAGCGCGAAGCTCGCGGCATCGCGCGCCGAGGCATCGGTGACGAGCGATGCCTCGGCCGCCGCATTGCCGAGCAGCACGCGCCCGTCGTGCGCGGTGAAAATGGCATCCGGCGCGCGACCGAACGCCCGCTGCGACAGCGCCTCGATCGCGCCCGCCGTGTCGTCGCCGACGTAGGCGTAACCGCAGGCGCCGCGGTTGTCGTAGGTGCTGACGATCGTCGGCACGTTCGCCGGCACGCCGGACACCTGCTGCGCGTGGTAGCCCGAGACCAGCACCGCGACGATCCGCGTCTGCGGCGACCAGCCCACGCTCCAGACCGTCGGCTCGTACGCACCCAGCAGCAGCGCGACGGACTCTCCCGGCTTGTTCACCGCCACGCGGATCGTCGTCGCCTCGTGCCCGCTCTGGTCGATCTGCAACGACGTCTCGGCGCCGCCATACGCCCCCGCGGCATACACGTGCACATCCGCCGGCAGCGCCGGGAAGCCGCAGACGCTCGTCGCCGGCAGCTCATCGCGCGGCGCACCGTCGTCGAAGGGCTTGGTCGGCATCGGCTTCGGCAACGCGACCGAACCCGGGGCCTGCGCATCGGCAGGCGGCGTCCGTCCCATCCGCGGCGGCGCCCCGTTCGGCCACTCGCAGCCGGCGATGGCGAGCGACAGCAAGGGCACGAGCAACAGCCTCGACAGGGACGTGCGGGCGATCATGGCGAATCCGTGGACGACGGCAGGCAAGCCGACAGGATACCGTCGCCAATCCGTCTGCCTCGTCCGATCGCGACGGACAATCTGCGGACTGCTCGGCATGGTCCGCGCCAACGCGACGCCCGCTGCCACATGACGATCGACATGTCCCGTCCGCCGCGGATCCGCCGTTATAGTGCGCTGCACGGCGGACATGTCGTCCGGCCAGAAATTGCGGAGAGAGGTCATGGGTCTCGTACAGGCGGTGGTGGGTGCGGTCGGCGGCACGCTCGCGGACCAGTGGAAGGACTTCTACACGGTGCCGGCCGGTCTGCCGTCGACGGCGGCGCTGTTCGCGGCCGTGCCGCAGGGCACCAATGCCGGGCGCGGGTCCAACACCCATGGCTCCTCGAACATCATCACCAACGGCTCGAAGATCATCGTGCCGGAGGGCTACGGCCTGCTGCTGTTCCAGGACGGCAAGATCACGGCGTTCGTCGCCGAGCCGGGCGGCTACGAGTGGCGCTCGGATGATCTGAACTCGAAGTCGATCTTCGCCGGCGACGGCCTCGTCTCGTCGCTCATCACCCAGAGCTGGGAGCGCTTCAAGTTCGGCGGCCAGCCGGGCTCGCAGCAGGCGGCGTTCTTCGTCTCGCTGAAGGAACTGCCGGACAACCGTTTCGGCACGCAGTCCGAGATCTACTGGGACGACGCCTTCCTCAACACCCAGGTCGGCGCGATCACGCGCGGCTCGTACACGCTGAAGATCGTCGACCCGATCCTGTTCGTGAAGAACTTCGTGCCGGCCAGCTACCTGCAGCCGGGCAAGGTGTTCGACTTCACCGACCTCGACAACGCGGCCGCCGGCCAGTTGTTCAACGAAGTCGTCGGTTCGCTCGCGCCAGCCTTCAGCCTGTACACGAACGACCCGAGCAAGGGCAACCGCATCACCAAGATCCAGCAGGACTCGGTCGGCTTCGCGAAGAGCTTGTCCGACGCGGTCGAGCAGGGCTACCAGTGGAAGTCGGACCGCGGCCTGGCGATCGTCAAGACCGCCATCGTCTCGATCGAGTACGACGCCAACACCCGCGAGCTGCTGAAGACCGTGCAGCGCGCCGACGCGCTGTCCGGCGCGCGCGGCAATTCGAACCTGCAGGCCAGCGTGGCGCAGGGCATCCAGTCCGCCGGCGAGAACGGCGGTGCCGCGGGGCTGATGGGCATCGGCATGGCCACCGGCATGACCGGCGGCTTCGCCGGCCTGCAGCAGCCGGTCGCACCGCCCGCCCCGGCGGTCGATGACCCGGTCGCCAAGCTGAAGAAGGCGAAGGAGATGCTCGACCTCGGCCTGATCACCCAGTCCGACTACGACGCGCTCAAGGCCAAGGCGCTCGGCCTGTAAGCCGCAGGCGCAGCGACCATGACCGACCCGCGCGTCCCGCCGCCGCTGCCGCCGCCGTCCCCGCCCCCGCTGCCGCCGCGCGTCGACGGCCCGGGGTCGCCGCGGGACGTGCCGCCGCTCCCCGGCACCCTGCCCGTCGACCCGGCCACCCTGCCCGACCCGATCCGCAAGGAACTGGAGGCGCCGGATCCGGTCGCGATCGACACCGCGTCGGCGGAACTCGCCGACGGCATGAACCGCTGCCCCAAGTGCGGTGCGACCGACATCCGCCACAAGCCCGGCACCGACCTGCTGGTCTGCCTCTACTGCCGTCACGAGTGGGACGGCGCGCGGGTCGAGGAACTGTTCGGACTGGGTGACGGCATCGACCAACTCAGGGGCACCGCCGTCGCCTCGGGCGCGCGCGACATCGCCGCCGACGCCAAGGTGATGATGAGCTTCAAGTGCAGCGGCTGCGGCGCCGAGGTCACGGTCAACACCGAGAACGCGATGACCGCACGCTGCCACTGGTGCCGCCACGTCTTCGGCGTGAACGAACAGGTGGCCAACGGCGCCGTGCCCGACGCCGTGCTGCCCTTCCACATCAAGAAGGACGACGCGGTCGCGCGCATCCGCCAGTTCGTCGACAAGCGGCGGCTGTTCGCACTGAAGGAATTCAAGCAACAGTTCACGCCGGAGAACGTCGTCGGCGTCTACCTGCCGTACATGATCGTCGACGGCAACGCCAGCGCCGACCTCTTCGGCGAGGGCGAGATCAAGACGCGCGAATACACCCGCGGCAGCGACAACAACAAGAAGACGTACTACGACGCCGACGTCTACCGCGTCGGGCGCCATGTCGACTTCACCGTCGACGACCTGCCGCTGGAATCGTCCACCGAGCGCGGCAACCTCGACACCCGGGTCAACACCAACAACATCATCAACACCATCCTGCCGTTCGACACCAAGAACGCGGTGAAGTGGAACGCGTCCTACCTCGCCGGCTTCAGCTCGGAGAAGCGCAACAGCAACGTCGAGCAGCTGAAGCCACGGCTGGAGGACCAGTTGCTTTCGATCGCGCGTGCGCAGGTCGAAGCGTCGGTGAGCCGCTACGACCGCGGCGTGCGCTGGGAGCAGGAACGCCTCGAAGTCCACGGCACGCGCTGGGTGTCGATGTACCTGCCGGTGTGGCTGTACTCGTACCACCAGCCCGGCGCCAATGGCGGCCTGCTGCACTACATCGCGGTCAACGGCCGAACCGGCGAAACCATGGGCAGCGTGCCCGTGCAGCAGTGGAAACTGCTGCTGGCCGCGCTCACCGTCGGCACCATCCTCGAAACCATCGCGATCGCGATCGTGGCAGGTTCCCAATGAGCGACGACGGCGGACTCTGGATCCTGCTGGCCGGCCCGGCCGGCGCCACCGCGCTGTACTGGACCCTGTACCGGTACTACCGCAACACCGACAAGTCGCACGGTTTCGAGCGCGAGACCCGCATCGACGCCAAGCCCGTCGAACGCCTCGACGACGACAAGATCGGCGAGAACAACGGCACGCGCGAGCGACGCATCGACGGCGACAACGTGCGGGCGTACCGGCAGCGGGTGCAGCGGCTGCGGGACGAATCCTCCTGATCGACGGTCTGCAGGCCGTCCCGGGATGTCGCTTCAGCTGACTTCCAGCGTGAAGTAACCCTCCTGCAGGAGGCTGGTGTCGGCGACGACCGTGATCGTCGCGTCGGGATTCGTGGTCCTGACCATGTCGGTCGTGATGCCGTTGATGATCGCGTAGATGCTGTACGTGTCGGCGATGTTCAGCGTCCTGATCTCGAAGCTGTTCGGGACGACCACGCTCTGCAGCATGACGCCGTTCCGCGAGACGGTGAAGGTGACCGGATTCAGGGTCGTCTTCTGGAACTGCAGTTCGTGGGGACGCGAACTCGGCACCTGGACCATGTCGAACTCGTAGGTGCCCTGCGCAGACACCTGCCGCACCTGGGCGATGAAGCCGGCGGCACCGGTCACGTCCAACGGCGCCGACGTGTAGGTATTGCCTTCGATCACCGTCGTGGCCGTGACCTGAAAGGTGTCGGTGACGGGCACCAGCAACTGCGCGCCAGGCGCAAGGCCCGGGAGGCGCGCGATCACCTGCTCGCCGCGGTACACCACGAACTGGGCGACGAAGTCCGTGTGATTGCGAAAGGTCAGCACACTCATGGGGCATCCTTGTCGGAGGGGAGCGAACGGCGCAAGGCGAATGTCGCGAGGCGGGCTTGCGGACCCGGTCACCTTGCGAGGCGGTGCGACCGCATGCATTCCGGTGTGCCGCGGCGGCCTGCCTCGATCGCGATTCCGCGCAGCACGGCCTTTCCGTCAGCGCGGCTTGTCCTTGCAATGCCTGTCGGGCTTGCCGTTGTGCTTCAGGCACGGCGGAGGCGGAGGCGACGAAAGATTGGCGATGGTGTCGACCGAGAATTCGAGCAGCACCGTGCTGTTCCCGTCCAGCATGACTTCACCCGCCGCATAGTTGAACTGGCTGAGATCGAAGCTGGCGGGAAGCTCGCGGCCCTGCAGCCCGCTGCCCATCAAACGGAACCCCATGAAGGCCTCGGGGAAGAATCGCTGGTCGATCATCAGCCCCGGGGTGCTGTACAGATCGAACAGATTGGCCGGCGAATTCTGGTAGTAGATCGTGATCCACGTGCGGTCGCTCAGCAGCATATGGCCGTCGACCGTGGCCACGAGCGCGGCGTCCAGCTCGTACAACCCCACCGTGTCCTGCGGATAACTGCCTGCCGTGGCATCGTCGTAGTTGAACGTCGCGTGGAAGACGGACCCGACTTGCGCGATGCGCGGGTTCTCGCTGCGCGTCACCGTGCCGGTCAACTCGAAATAACGCTGTTCCGCACTCGCCGTGCCCGAGACCAGCCACGACACACAGGCGACGACGGCAAACATCCAGTTCCGGGGCATGACCTTGTTCCTTGTCGGCAAGAGCGGGCACGTACTGGCGACACGATCCCCTTGGCCGCCGGTGCAACTTCGGTGGTGTCGATGATACAGGAACGCAGGAGCCGCCCCTGCGAGGCCACGGCGACCTCGCCGAGCCATCGTCACACGGGCATCGCCGCAGGAACACCACACGCCATGCGGCCTCCCGTCTGCCGCCAGCTGCGCGGAGGTGGCGGATCGCGACAGGGTCAGGATCACCTGCCTCTTCGGCGCCGCCACGGCGATTGCATGCAGACGCGTCCGCAAGGCCTGCGCCCGATGGCCGCCGGCACCGCTTCCGCGCGACAATGCCCGCGGCACGCCGGGTGCCGTGCACGACCAGACAGCGGGAACACGCATGCGGACCTTCGTACTCCGGGCTCGCGCCGCCCCCACCGACAGCCAGGCATTGTGGGCCGCAGTGGGCGGGGATGCGCATACCGAGATCCTCGCGCACACGCTGATGAACGCGCTGTTCGTGGCGCAGTCGCATCGCCCCGACGTCATCGTCTACCTGGTGCTGGAAAGCACCCGCGATTTCTCCCGCACCGTCCGCTTCGACATCAACGCCATGCACGACATCGGCGGCTTCGACGAACGCTCGCTGCTGACGAAAGTCGCCAAGGCACTGGACGCCTCGCGCGGCATGGCCAAGGAAGACACCCGCCCCGTCGAATCCGGCGTCACCGTGCAGACGATCAGCTTCGAGAAACTGGTGCAGGCGCTGTCCGCGGACCACCAGTTGTTCCTCATGGACCGCAAGGGCACGCCGATCCGCGAACAGGCGTTCGCCGACAACCCCTGCTTCCTGCTGACCGACCACATCCCCATGCCGAAGAAGACCATCCCCGGCCTCGAACGCATGGGCGCGAAACTGATCGCACTCGGACCGACCATGCTGTTCGCCTCGCAGTGCGTGACGCTGATCCATCATGAGCTGGATCAGCGGAGGTAAGTCAGTTCGGACCGAGAGCGGGGTGTGTCAGATTTTTTGTGTGGTCGGGGCAGACATCGATTCGGGGCCGTTCACGTGGTGATCCGGTGCCGTTACCGGGACGCGCCCGGAGCGGCGCGGACCGGCCACCGGGATAGCCCGGCCACCGGGATAGCCCGGGCGCAGGGCTGGCCCGCGCCCGGGCCGCGATCACGCGGCCGCACCGTCCAGCGGCACCAGCCGGTTGTCGTCGTCGTAGCGCAGGCCGCAGACCATGGCGGCCATGCCGCGCAGGGCGGCTTGCGGGCGGGTGCCGCTGGCTTCGCACAGGGCGATGAACTGGGGCGGGACTTCGACCAGCAGGACGTTCGACACCGCGGCGCGGGACACAGGCGGCGACTTGGGCTTGGACATGACGGCACTCCGTTTCGCCCGATGCCCGGAGTGGACGCCGTTGGCGATGACGGATCGCATCGCGCGCAGGCGCGTCAAGGCTTGGTAGCCCGGGTAAGCGCAACGCGCGCACCCGGGAAGAATCCACGCATGCCTCTTTAAAATTCCCGGGTGCGGCCTTTGGCCTTACCCGGGCTACTTGCTACTTGCTGCATGTGAAATCCAGACGGAGGATGGCGCAGAGCGCACATAGCGCGCCAGCGCATTTCGATACTCCGCCTCGAAATCACGATAGTAGCGGCGCATGATGTCAGAACATTTCTGGCGTGGGACTGGCGGAATGTCGAGTTTTTCACGGGTCCGCTCCACAGACTCGCTGAAGTGTGCGTAGAGCGCAATCGCTTCACAATACAGTGCGATTGCGCTGTCCATCCCGATGCGTTCCAGCCCGCGCAGTGTCGCCACGTGAAGTATCTCGCGAGAAAAAATGCCTGAAACATCGGCAGCACGTGCAAAGTACTGATCAAAGGTGCCATTGCTGGTGTCCGCCTCCCAATCGACCACGGCATAGAGTTCAAACATCGCAGGCGGAACCGGCTCACCGCGTGCAGCGCGGGCCGGCACATGGGTCAGGAACAAGTTCAGAAATTCCCAGTCATCAAGCACATCGATCAGCTCACGATCAAAGCGCTGCCGCATCACGAAGCTCGGAAATCTCCCGGCCACAGTGCGCGCAATGTTAGCGAGTGACCCTTTATCTTCTTCCTCCCACCAGTATCGATACTGCGCGCCAACCAGCGGATTCAACTCGATTTGAATGCGATACGCCGGCCCACGCGGATCGGTCTTCGACCATGCATAGGTTGATTCCAGAAGTTCGGAGAACTCCATTGGCAGATCTACCTGATCGAAGCGCCCACGTCCCGCCAATTCTGTACGAATATTACAAGTGTAACCAACACCGCAAATGTCGAGGTCACAAATGATCTCACCGCTTGCAGACATGCCAGCTGAATTCTGCAGCAGAGCAGAAAGGCGTTCTTCATGGGGATTCTTCATCATCGCAAAATAACCTTCCATCTATCTCTTTAGAAGTGGGAATTATCAATCCCATCGCAATTTGAAACTCAAGAATTGCGTAGCCAAACAGAACCATGTCCCCGGCGCAGGCAATGTCTGCGCCCGGGTGAAGCTTACGCGGCGGTGCCTTCCAGCGGCACCAGCCGGTTGTCGTCGTCGTAGCGCAGGCCGCAGACCATGGCGGCCATGCCGCGCAGGGCGGCTTGCGGGCAGGTGCCGCTGGTTTCACACAGGGCGATGAACTGAGGCGGGACTTCGACCAGCAGGACGTTCGACACCGCAACGCGGGGCGCAGGCGGCGACTTGAGCTTGGACATGACGGGACTCCGTTTCGCCCGACGCCCGGAGTGAGCGCCGTTGGCGATGACGGATCGCATCGCGCGCAGGCGCGTCAAGGTTTGCGCAGCAATTCACCTCGACCTTGACGCGCCGAGCACGATGCGATGCTAGGACGACAACGGTGGGCACCTCAAAACTCTACTCTGCCCCCCTATTTTTCTGCGGGTTTCAAGATTATTTCTTAGAAAGAGCATAGGCTGCAGCTGCCAATGTCAATCCCACCACACCCACTGAAACAACAACCACGCCTTTTATCGCCGTTTTCCAAATTCTCTCATTGCTATCTATACGATGACGTGCCGCCTGATCCGCCCTTTCTTCAGACTGACGGATATCATCTAGAATTCGCTTTCGCTCGTCTTCCGATTCAGATTTACCAAGGAGGACTCGGTATGTAGCTTGCGCATGCTCAAAGTTACTCGCAGCTGATTCAGCCTCTATCTCTTGTGATCGAGCCGCGCCCTTGGCCACCTCTTTCCCAAACTCAGCAGCAGCCTTAGGGTCACCGAATGAATTTGGCGGCATACCGTGAAGTGAAGCTACAATTTCTGCAAAATGCTTGGCCGAATCCGTGCCATTTACTTTCTCGGCCGCTTTGGCGATTACATTTTTCATAATGAATTCTCTTCATGGGTATGGAATACTCTGGAGCAGACACCGCCTGCACCCGAGGTAAAGCTTACGTGGCCGTGCCTTCCAGCGGCACCAACCGGTTGTCGTCGTCGTAGCGCAGGCCGCAGACCATGGCGGCCATGCCGCGCAGGGCGGCTTGCGGGCGGGTGCCGCTGGCTTCGCACAGGGCGATGAACTGGGGCGGGACTTCGACCAGCAGGACGTTCGACA
Organism: Lysobacter sp. DMC104; assembly: GCF_056313665.1. Classification (NCBI taxonomy): domain Bacteria; kingdom Pseudomonadati; phylum Pseudomonadota; class Gammaproteobacteria; order Lysobacterales; family Lysobacteraceae; genus Lysobacter; species Lysobacter sp. DMC104. Next base: position 141,892 of record NZ_JBQUZW010000002.1, read on the forward strand.
CCGCGGCGCGGGACACAGGCGGCGACTTGGGCTTGGACATGACGGCACTCCGTTTCGCCCGGCAGCCACTGTGACCGCCGTTGGCGAGCCCAACCCGCATCGCGCGCAGGCGCGTCAAGGTTTGCGCAGCAACTTGCCTCGACCTTGACGCGCCGAGCACGGTGCGATGCTGGGACGACAACGGTGGGAACTCTCTACCCTGGATTTTCACCGCCACAATTCGATGCTGCTCGACGCTTCGTCATCGGCGGGTCAAGACCCGGCGTAGGGATGACCCGCCTTACGGGTTACTTAGCACTTCGCTATAACTATTGATGTAACGCGGCGTTCGAGATCCGTAATGCATTCCTGGGAACGACAACCAGAAATACTCTTCTCAAACGTATTCTGCTGCTTCCTATAAATTCTGAAATAAAAATTACGCACTACGAACAGTAAAAAGGCATAAGGAGACAGCGGGTGGCTAGCTGGAATCCTACAATTCTCGAACTGACCCAACGTCAAATGAGAATGCGAATGGAACACCGGCTGATAGTTCGCCGGGTCATAGTCGAATCGAATCGGAAACCGCACTAACCGCTCAACAATGATGTCGCCATAGAGCTCATCGTGAGCATAAAGCTCAGGCGCATCCTCTGCCGATGGAAGCTCTGGGCTCGGGAAATATGCAAGACGATGCTTAGTCAGATTTTCAGAATCATCAAAAGAATACTGGAACTGCATGAGCGCACCATCAATCAGCTTCAAATGATAGAGATTGTGAGCATCGAACTCAGTGTAAATTTGACGATAGGGGATGTTTTTCATTGCCACAGACGCCCCTCCCAGCTCTCCAATCATTCGCGGAGCATCAACTGAAGGATAGTTTTGCCTAACTGAGACCCCTGCCTTTATCGAACGCGAATAGACTTCGTCTAATTGACGTTGTACGTCGCGAAATTTCATTTGGAATCACGAACTCGCTTCAAATCGTTAATGAGCTCATCAAGATCTAGCTCACCTTGCTGAGCGGCTTTCAATAGATCATCGCGCTGCTTCATGAGGCGACGCTCGCGCGCTGCCTGCCTAGGTGTTGGGTCTACATTGATTAGCTTCAGCTTCTTCTTCTCCTCCTCAGAAGGATATTTAAAAGTTAGTGCATAGCCGCTCTCGCGCAACCTCTCCCATTCCAACCGCAGCTTATCCATATTAGGCCCGATCCCTAAGACCCGAACCCACGCCTTAGAACGCGTTATTGCGGTAAACAATCGATTGCGATTGACGGCAACCTGAGACCGAGTGAAGCCACCAAAACAATCCTGAGCGTTAATGACATATACCATGCCAGCCTCGTTGCCCTTCGCCCTAAACACGCCAGTGAAGGTCACAGAATTTTCTTTTGAAAATACATCCTGAGAAGTGCTGACACCCGCCAACTCATTGTTCACGCCCCTAGAATAGAGAATTGAACGAGCGGCACCCACCGCCTCTTGGGTCTTGAGTGGATCAGGATTAATGACTACCACGTCCTCGGGACGCAACTCCTCTTCCCTAATATTTCGCAGAATGTTCGCAACCAGCCATTCCGTTTGCGCCTGTTCGCTTTCAAAAGTAATGAATTGAATGAGATCCTCAGGTGGGGAATGATCTTCTAAGAATGGCGGCGAGCTATCGGGCGTCCTAGCTAGCGATACATCATGGCTCGCCTTAAGCTCGCCAGCCACTACCGTATAGCCTACGTCGGTCCAAAGTGAATCTTGATCAAAGAACTGAACCAAACCACCGTCTCGATACACACCAAAACCCAGGGCGTGTGCTGTCGCTAGCACGGGGCGCGAATTTCGATAGCACTTTTCGAGGATAATGTCCTGACGAGGAACAGCTGTCTCCGACGAATCAAACGGCACGACAGGATTTCCGTTTTTATCTTTTCCAAACAGGTCCTCAGGCGGCAGAACCGAACCGGACGTCAGGGTCTGCAACTCATCGTACGCATACACGAGACGTTTCGGTGGTTTAAGAAATCGATGACATAGGCGAATGAACTCCGGCGGAAAATCCTGAGCTTCATCGATAAGAATTGCGTCATACACCTCTTTTGGCTCTGGTGTTGCAGCAATAGCCATCGCGCAAGCACCAGCAAAAGCCCGATCACCTGTGCCGAACTGCACCTTCGCAGTTCCAAAGTCCATGAATGGAACCGAGTTTTCGCGGCAGTATTGATGATAAATGCCATCACGCTCCTTCTCCCCAGGAGCCCCCCAAGCATTAATGACCCGAATTTTCTCCCAATCGGGCTCTGACCCTGTCTGTTCAATAGTGAAGCCATTAATCAATCGACGAAACTGCTCTTTCAAGGAACGAGTATTGAATGTTACAGCGATATTCCAATCTGGATTTTGCGAATGCAGATACGCGACCTTGAGGGCCAGAATGATCGTCTTGCCGGAACCAGCAAGCCCGCGAATACGTTGCAAGCCATCGACAGTCTCAATCACCGCTCGCGATTGATGCTGGTCTAGATTTGCAATTGAATCCTCAACTCTTTTCAATCGAGCGCCACGCGAATCAGGTTGCTTTGGCTCACGCTTTAGCTTTCCTGATCGAATTGATGTTACTACTTGAATTGCAGCCAAGAGATGCGCGAATAGCCCCCCATCCTCAATAGGCGCACCGGCCTCCGCTAGCACCCCAGCAAGATTATTTCGGTTTGCGCAAAAGTACGGCGGATCAACTGCAGGCAACTGGTGCTTCGCCGGCGCAAATGAAACCGCCATAATCTCGAACCTCAGTTTTCGCCCTGACTTCAACGCCGGATAGGGCTTCAACTTAACCTCAAGCATCGAAGCAATTTCGTCGAGCCTCTCTCGAAAATCGCCGAGCTCTAAGCCTTCGACAAGATCGAACGCCACAAGCCCATGAGCACGCGACACAAGCAAAGCATCAAACTTGAGCGGCCCAAGGGGCGATCCTACGATCGGATAACCGATATATAGATAGCCGTCAGAGGCAGGGTCTGCCGTTAGGGCTTCGACCAAGGCGTTAGCGGACTCAGGCTTCTCCTTATGAGAGCCCCAAATTACATTGAGCATTCAGATCTCCTGCCCTAAGTCGATTACTGACTGGCGCCGCACGCAAAATGCGCCACCTAATTTTTTCACGTAAATCACGACAAACATAGCAAATCAAAGACCGGGCCTCGATAGGAATTCACTACCTCTTCGGTAAGGATTCCCTTACATATTTCGCCGATACTCACCACCCACATCATAAAGCGCATGACTGATCTGCCCCAGACTATGCGTCTTCACCGCCTCCATCAAGCTGGCGAACACATTCTGCCGATCCCGCGCCGTCTTCTGCAGTGAGGCCAGCCCGTCGGCAGCATACGCATTGCGGCCCTGTTGATACCCCGCCACATTCGCAATCTGCTGCCCCTTCTCCCCCTCCGTACTCCGGATCAGTTCGATCTCGGTGACGATGTCGCCGCCGTGGTCCTTGGGCAGGAAGGTGTTGACGCCGATCAGGGGCAGGCTGCCGTCGTGCTTCTTGTGTTCGTAGTACAGCGACTCTTCCTGGATCTTGCCGCGCTGGTACATGGTGTCCATGGCGCCGAGCACGCCGCCGCGTTCGCTGATGGCCTCGAATTCCTTGTAGACGGCTTCCTCGACGAGATCGGTGAGCTTGTCGACGATGAAGCTGCCCTGCCACGGGTTCTCGCAGAAGTTGAGGCCCAGTTCCTTGTTGATGATCATCTGGATGGCCACGGCGCGACGCACGCTTTCCTCGGTCGGCGTGGTGATGGCTTCGTCGTAGGCGTTGGTGTGCAGGCTGTTGCAGTTGTCGAACAGCGCGTACAGGGCCTGCAGCGTGGTGCGGATATCGTTGAACTGGATCTCCTGCGCGTGCAGGCTGCGGCCGGAGGTCTGGATGTGGTACTTCATCATCTGGCTGCGGGCGCTGGCGCCGTAGCGTTCGCGCATCGCACGCGCCCAGATGCGGCGGGCGACGCGGCCGATGACGGTGTATTCCGGGTCCATGCCGTTGCTGAAGAAGAACGACAGATTGGGCGCGAAGTCGTCGATCTTCATGCCGCGGGCGAGGTAGTACTCGACGATGGTGAAGCCGTTCGACAAGGTGAAGGCGAGCTGGCTGATCGGGTTCGCGCCGGCCTCGGCGATGTGGTAGCCGCTGATCGACACCGAGTAGAAGTTGCGCACGTTCTTCTCGACGAAGAACTGCTGGATGTCGCCCATCATCCGCATCGCGAATTCGGTGCTGAAGATGCAGGTGTTCTGGGCCTGGTCTTCCTTGAGGATGTCGGCCTGCACGGTGCCGCGCACGGTCGACAGCGTCTGCGCCTTGATGGCGGCGTAGGTCTCGGCGTCGACGATCTGGTCGCCGGTCACGCCCAGCAGGCCGAGGCCGAGGCCGTCGTTGGTCTCGGGCAGCAGGCCGCCGTATTCGGGGCGCTGGCGACCGTCGAACATCGCTTCGATCTTCGCGTGCGCGGCGTCCCAGCGGCCCTGGTCGGCGCGCAGGTACTTCTCGACCTGCTGGTCGATCGCGGTGTTCATGAACATCGCGAGGATGATCGGCGCGGGGCCGTTGATGGTCATCGACACCGAGGTGCTGGGCGCGCAGAGGTCGAAGCCGGAGTACAGCTTCTTCATGTCGTCGAGCGTGGCGATGTTGACGCCGGAATTGCCGATCTTGCCGTAGATGTCGGGGCGCGGCGCCGGGTCCTCGCCGTACAGCGTCACACTGTCGAACGCGGTGGACAGGCGCGCGGCGGGCTGGCCGACGCTGAGGTAATGGAAGCGGCGGTTGGTGCGCTCCGGCGTGCCCTCGCCCGCGAACATGCGGATCGGGTCCTCGCCGGTGCGGCGGTACGGATACACGCCGCCGGTGTACGGGTAATAGCCCGGCAGGTTTTCCTTCTGCAGGAAGGTCAGCAGCTCGCCCCAGCTCTTGTAGGTGGGCGCGGCGATCTTCGGTATCTTCTGGTGCGAGAGGGATTCGCGGTAGTTCTCGACGCGGATGGTCTTGTCGCGGACCTGGTATTCGTTGACCTCGTCGACGATCGACTTCAGGCGCGCGGGCCATTCGCGCAGCAGCTTGAGGGCTTCGCTGTCGAGCGACTGCACGGCGTCGTTGTAGCGCTGGCGCAATGTCAGCAGCGTGCGGTCGACGGTTTGAGCCCCCTCCCCCGCCTGCGGGGGAGGGTTGGGGTGGGGGTTTGCGGTGGCATCGCCCCCATCCCGACCTTCCCCCGCGCGCGGGGGAAGGAGAAGGGCATCGGGCGCGTACAGCGCCAGCATCTTCGGCAGCGCCGGGTCGCCGAGGCTTTCGAGCGACTGCCAGTACGCCTGCGCGCGGTCGGCGATCTCGGCCTGCGATTCGATGCGGCGGTTGATGCCGCGACCCTGTTCGGCGATCTCGGCGAGGTAGCGCACGCGGCTGCCGGGGATGAGCACGGTGGCGCGTGGTTCCTTGAGCGCGGTGTCGATCTGCGGATGCCAATCGCATCGGGACGCAACCCCATCCCCACCCTGCCCTCCCCTTGAAGGGGAGGGTTCAAGGTGCAGCTTCTCGCGCAGCAGGCGGCAGAGGTTCGCAAACATCCAGCTGATGCCGGGGTCGTTGAACTGGCTGGCGATGGTCGGGTAGACCGGCACGTCCTCGTCGGCGACGTTGAAGGCGACGCGGTTGCGCTTCCACTGCTTGCGCACGTCGCGCAGGGCATCCTCGGCGCCACGCTTGTCGAACTTGTTCAGCACGACGAGTTCGGCGAAGTCCAGCATGTCGATCTTCTCGAGCTGGCTGGGCGCGCCGAAGTCGCTGGTCATCACGTACATCGGGAAATCGACGAGGTCGACGATCTCCGAATCGCTCTGGCCGATGCCGGCGGTCTCGACGATGACGAGGTCGTAGCCCAGCGACTTCAGGAAGCCGATGCAGTCCTTCAGCACGACGTTCGTCGCCATGTGCTGGCGGCGGGTCGCCATCGAGCGCATGAACACGCGCTTCGACCGCAACGAGTTCATGCGGATGCGGTCGCCCAGCAGCGCGCCGCCGGTGCGGCGGCGGGTGGGGTCGACGGAGATCACGGCGATGCGCATCTCCGGGAAGTTGGCGAGGAAGCGGTTGAGCAGTTCGTCCGTCACCGACGACTTGCCGGCGCCGCCGGTACCGGTGATGCCGACGACGGGCGTCTTGCCGCCGGCGAGCTGCCATTCCTTGCGCAGGTGGGCGAGTTCGGATTCGGTCAGCGCATCGTCTTCGATCAGGCTCAGCATGTGCCCGATCGAAATTTCGTCGTGTAGGGCGGGCTCAAGCCCGCCGCTCTTGATGGCTGACGTCGATGAGTGGCGGGCTTGAGCCCGCCCTATGGAATCCGTGCGGGCCGCGCCGGCGCGGCGCACCACGTCCTCGATCATCGCGACCAGGCCCATGTGCATGCCGTCGTTCGGGTGGTAGATGCGCTCGACGCCGTAGGCCTGCAGTTCGCGGATCTCCTCCGGCGTGATGGTGCCGCCACCGCCGCCGAAGACGCGGATGTGGCCGGCGCCGCGTTCCTTCAGCATGTCGACCATGTACTTGAAGTATTCGACGTGGCCGCCCTGGTAGCTGGACAGCGCGATGGCGTCGGCATCTTCCTGCAAGGCGGCGCGGACCACGTCCTCGACGCTGCGGTTGTGGCCGAGGTGGATGACCTCGGCGCCCTGCGCCTGGATCAGCCGGCGCATGATGTTGATCGCGGCGTCGTGGCCGTCGAACAGGCTGGCCGCGGTGACGAAGCGCAGCGGCGCGGCGTCGGTGCGGGAGGCGGGGACGTGCCCTTCGGCAGTGTGGGCGACTGGCGTGCTCATGCGCGCTCCGTGCTGGAATCGAATGACGCCCATTCTAGCGTGCCGGTCCGGGCGCCCCCACTGCGGGAGGAGCCCGCGCCTTGCCGCCGGGCCGCGGCGGCATGGATACTGCCGCGCACGGTACGGTCGGGGGTTGGCGGATGGCGGCGATGACGATGCGACGGGCGCTGCGGATCCTCGGCTGGGGCACCTTCTCGCTGGCGGCGCTGGCGTTCAGCGGGCTGCTGCTGGCCGACCACCTGACCCCGCCCGCCACCGGCAAGCCGTCGGTCGCGCTGGCGCCGCAGGCGGACGCGACCGCGCTGGATCGAGAACTGGCGCCGTTGCAGGCCGCGCATCCCGGCCAGACCGGGGCGCTGCTGGTGAACGACGGCGTGGACGCCTTCGCCGCGCGCGCGCTGTCCGCGCAGCGGGCCGGCCGCAGCCTCGACCTGCAGTACTACATCTGGCATGACGATCTAGCCGGCCGGCTGCTGGGTCGCGAGGTCTGGCGCGCGGCCGAGCGTGGCGTGCACGTGCGCATGCTGCTCGACGACATGAACGCGAAGGGCATGGACTCGAAGCTGCTGCTGCTCGACGCGCATCCCAACATCGAGATCCGGCTGTACAACCCGTTCCGCAACCGCACCGGACTGGCGCGCGTCGTCGAACTCGCGCAGCGTTTCTTCAGCGTGAACCACCGCATGCACAACAAGGCGTGGATCGCCGACAACCGCGTGGCGGTGGTAGGCGGCCGCAACATCGGCGTGGAGTATTTCGGCGCCGGCGAAGACGTGAACTTCCGCGACCTCGACATGGTGCTGTTCGGGCCGGCGGTGCAGGAGGCGAGCACGATCTTCGACCGCTACTGGAACAGCCCCGCGGTGGTGCCGCTGGCAGCGCTGGCCGATGCGCCGAAGGCCGGCTTCGACACCCTGGCACAGCAGATCGAGACCGAGGCCGCCGGGCCCGACGCGAAGCGTTACCTGCGCCGGCTGGAAGGTTCGGCGCGGGTGCAGGACTACGCGCGCGAACAGCTGGTGCCGTTCTGGAGCGCGGGCATCCACCTGCATGCCGATCCGCCGCTGAAGGGCCGCGACGACGCCACCGACGGCTGGCTGGTCGACCGCATCGCCCGCGACATCGCCGCCGCGAAGCAGAAGGCGCTGCTGATCTCGCCATATTTCGTGCCCGGCGACGATGGCAGCGCCGCGCTGACGCGGCTGGCGCGCAGCGGGAAGGCGATCGGCGTGATCACCAATTCGCTGGCCGCCAACGACGTGCCCGCCGTGTACGGCGGCTATCGCAACTACCGCGAAGCGCTGCTGCGCGGCGGCGTGCACGTGTACGAGATCCGCGCGCAGGGCGTGCCGGACAGCAGCGTGTTCGGCAGCAGCGGCGCCAGCCTGCACACCAAGGCCTACGTCGTCGACGACCGCCGCGGCTTCATCGGCTCGTTCAACATGGACGCGCGCTCGGCTTACCTCAACACCGAGATGGGCGTGATGTTCGACGATCCCGGGCTGGCGCAGGCCCTGCGCCAGGAATACGTGCGGCTGTCCTCGCCGCCGCTGAGCTACCGCGTGGTGCTCGGCGCGGACGGCGGCACGCGCTGGGTGGATCGCACGCATCGTCCGCCGCAGATCATCGATGTCCCGCCCGACACGACGACGACGCAGCGCGTCGTCGCGCGCGTCGTGTCCTGGCTTCCCCTGGAGTCGCAATTGTGAACGCCGCTGCCATCGCTTCCCTCGACACCCTGCAACGCGCCGCCGAATCGGGCGCACCCGATGACATTCTGCGACTGGCGATGGCGCTGATCGACGCGCAGCGCATGCCCGAAGCGCAGGCGTGGCTGCTGCGCGCGGCCGAGGCCGGGCACCCGCACGCGCAGCTCGAATACGCGCGCATGCGGCTGTACGGCATGGCCGGTGCGCCGGCGCCGGACGCCGCGGCGCAATGGCTCCAGCGCGCCGAGCAGGCCGGGCATCCGGCCGCGAGCGAGCTGCTGGCGAACATCGCGATCGGCGGCGCCGTGCTGCCGCGCGACGGCCGCATCAACGAACGCATCCTGCGTGCGGTGCAGGCGGATTTCCCGCCGGCCTTGCTCACTGCCGCGATCCACTTCGGGCGCAAGGCGCATCCCGAAGACCAGGCGCTGTGCCTGCAACTGCTGCAGCGTGCTGCCGCGCGCGGCAGTGCGGTCGCCGCGGCGCTGCTCGCGGAACGCCTGGCGCATGGCGAAGGTTGCGAAGCCGATCCCGCCGCCGCCGCGGACCTGTGGACGCAGCTCGAAGCGAACGGCCTGCGCCGCCTGCCCGGTTTCACGCTGCCGCCGCCGGAAGCGGCCAACGGCACGCCGCGCCAGCTGTCGCTGGAAGACGCGCTGCATCCGCCGCAAGCGCAGCCACTGAGCGCGCTGCCGCGCGTGTCGGTGATCGATCGCTTCTTCTCCGCCGACGAATGCCGGCTCTACATCGCCAGCGCACAGCCGCACCTGCATGCGTCGCAGACGGCCGATCCGATCACCGGCGTGCCGCACACGCTGCAATTGCGCACCAGCAGCGAGACCTGCTTCGACCCGTTGCTGGAGAACAGCGCGCTGCGCATCGCGCAATTGCGCATGGCCGCCGCAGCGGGCATCGACCTGCCCAATGCCGAACAGCTGACCGTGCTGCGCTACGAACCCGGCCAGCAGTACCGGCCGCATCGCGATTACCTGCCGCCGGGCACGATCCAGATGGATCGACCACATGCCGGCAACCGCACGCGCACGGTGATCGTGTACCTGAACGCGGTCGAAGCCGGCGGCGCCACCGAATTCCCGGTGCCCGGCCTGCGCGTGGAACCGTTTCCGGGCCGCGCGGTGGTGTTCGACAACCTGCACGCCGACGGTTCGCCCGATCCGGACTCGCTGCATGCCGGCACGCCGGTGGAAGTCGGCGAAAAATGGCTGGCGACGCTGTGGATCCGCCAGGGTCGCTATCGCGCCTGCTGAATCCGGCGACGGAAGCGCAGCGGCACGGCAGCCCGACAACGCAGGTCAACCGCGCGCTTCCGACGAACGGGCAGCGCGCCCGCATGCATGCCGGAAGAGCGATGCCGCAACGCCACACGACCGGATGGTGCGGTTGCATTACACTTGCGCGCCTGCGGCCACCCCCTGCCGCATGAACACGACGCTGACTTCCATCAATTCAACGACTTGCAACGTACCGAGCCGTATCTTTCACCACGGCCGCCGGCGCAAGGGAGCTTCCGATGATCTTCGAACACATCGAAAACAACGGCCATGAGCAGGTCGTGTTCTGCCACAACAAGGACGCCGGCCTGAAGGCCATCATCGCGATCCACAACACCGTGCTCGGCCCCGCCCTCGGCGGCCTGCGCATGTGGCCGTACAAGACCGAGCAGGACGCGCTGAACGACGTGCTGCGTCTCTCGCGCGGGATGACCTACAAGAACGCGGTGGCCGGCCTGAACATCGGCGGCGGCAAGGCGGTGATCATCGGCGATCCGTCGAAGGACAAGTCCGAAGCGCTGTTCCGCGCGTTCGGCAAGTTCGTCGATTCGCTGGGCGGCCGCTACATCACCGCCGAGGACGTCGGCATCGACGTCAACGACATGGAATACGTCTACCGCGAAACCGAATTCGTCACCGGCGTGCACCAGGTCCATGGTGGTTCGGGCGATCCCTCGCCGTTCACCGCCTACGGCACGCTGCAGGGCCTGATGGCCACGCTCAACAAGAAGTACGGCGACGAGGAAGTCGGTCGCCACAGCTACGCGGTGCAGGGCCTCGGCCACGTCGGCATGGAGTTCGTGAAACTGCTCAAGGAACGCGGCGCGAAGGTCTTCGTCACCGACATCAACAAGGACTTGGTCGCGCATGCCGTCGAGGAATACGGCGTCGAAGCCGTGGCCCCGGACGAGATCTACGACGTGCCGGCCGACGTCTACTCGCCGTGCGCGCTGGGCGGCACCATCAACGAACACACGCTGCCGCGCCTGAAGGCCAAGATCATCTGCGGCGCCGCGAACAACCAGCTCGCCAACAACGCGATCGGCGACGAAGTGATGAAGCGCGGCATCGTCTACGCGCCCGACTACGCCGTGAACGCCGGCGGCGTGATGAACGTGTCGCTGGAGATCGACGGCTACAACCGCGAACGCGCGATGCGCATGATGCGCACGATCTACCACAACCTCGCGCGCATCTACGAAATCTCCGACCGCGACGGCATCCCGACCTACCGCGCCGCCGACCGCCTCGCCGAGGAGCGCATCGCCGCGATCGGCAAGCTGAAGCTGCCGATGGGTCGCGCCGCCCCGCGTTTCCTGGGGCGCATGCGCGGTCATTGAGATTGGTTTGACCGGTAGAGCGGCCTTCAGGCCGCTCATGCCGTGCATGGGTACGAAACAGCGGCCTGGTGTTCAACAGCCGAATGGCTGGTCAGGCCGCACTACCGGGTTTTTCCTTACTTCGTCGACAAGGTTGTGCCGATGCGTCCGTTTCCCCTGGATGAAGAACTGGATGCGCTCCGCGAGGCGGTGCGTCGTTTCGCCGACAGCGAGATCGCGCCGCGTGCCGCGAAGATCGACGAAGAGAACACGTTCCCGCAGGATCTGTGGCCGAAGCTCGGCGAACTGGGCCTGCTGGGCATCACCGTGCCGGCCGAGTTCGGCGGCAGCGAGATGGGCTATCTGGCGCACCTCGTCGCGATGGAGGAAATCTCGCGCGCGTCCGGTGCGGTCGGCCTGAGCTACGGCGCGCACTCCAACCTCTGCGTCAACAACCTGTACGCCAACGGCAACGACGCCCAGCGCCGCAAGTACCTGCCGAAGCTGTGCAGCGGCGAGTGGAAGGGCGCGCTGGCGATGAGCGAGCCCGGCGCCGGCTCCGACGTGGTCGGCTCGATGAGCTGCCGCGCCGAGCTGAAAGGCGACACGTGGATCGCCAACGGCAACAAGATGTGGATCACCAACGGCCCCGAGGCCGACGTGCTGGTGGTCTACATGCGCACCGCCAGCCGCGAGCTGGGCTCCAAGTGCATGACCGCGTTCATCGTGGAAAAGGGCATGAAGGGCTTCCGCACCGCGCAGAAGCTCGACAAGCTGGGCATGCGCGGCAGCAACACCTGCGAACTGGTGTTCGAGCAGTGCGAGATCCCCGCGGAGAACGTGCTCGGCGAGGTCAACAACGGCGTGAAGGTGCTGATGAGCGGCCTGAACACCGAGCGTCTCGTGCTGACCGGCGGCCCGATCGGGCTGATGCAGGCCGCGCTCGATGTCGCCCTGCCCTACGTTCGCGACCGCCGCCAGTTCGGCCAGGCGATCGGCACGTTCGGGATCATGCAGGCGAAGGTCGCCGACATGTACACCGCACTGCAATCCAGCCGCGCGTTCGCCTACCAGGTCGCGCGCGACTACGACGCCGGCTACAAGTCGCGCATCGACGCCGCCAGCTGCCTGCTGCACGCCTCCGAGGCCGCGGTGCAGGTCACGCTGGAAGCGATCCAGTCGCTCGGCGGCAACGGCTACATCAACGAATACCCGACCGGCCGCCTGCTGCGCGACGCCAAGCTCTACGCGATCGGCGCCGGCACGAATGAAATCCGGCGGATGCTGATCGGCCGCGAGCTGTTCAACGGCAACTTCTGAGTCGACAGCGGTCGCGATCGAGGCGACCGCCGGTCGCGTCGCACGCGACCGATGCACCGCGACGCATCGCGCGCCGGACATCCGGCGCCCCGCACGCTACAGTGCGCGCAGTTCCTCGCGCGCCCCGTCATGCCGTCTCCTTCGCCCCGCCCGCTGCGCCTGCTCGGCACCGGTCTCTCGACGCCGGCGCTGTGGCTGGACAGCGCGACGCTCGACGCCCGCCTCGGGCTCGCGCCCGGCACGATCGAAGCCCGGACCGGCGTCCGCCGCCGCGGCGTCGAACCCGACCGCAACGCCGCGCAGGTCGCCGCCGAGGCCGCTCGCGCCGCGCTCGATGCCGCGGGCCTGACGATCGCCGATCTCGACGCCGTCGTCTGCGCCAACGCCAGCCACGACCAGGCCATGCCCTGCAACGCCGCGTTGCTGCATCGCGAACTCGGCTTGCGCGGCGCGGCCGCCTTCGACCTCAACGCCAGCTGCATCGGCTTCGTGATGGGGCTCGACGTGATCGCGTCGCTGTTCGCCACTGGACGTCATCGCCGCGTGCTGCTGGTCTCGTGCGATCTCGCCTCGCGCGCGCTCGATCCGCGCGACCTCGACACCGTCGGCTTGTTCGGCGACGGTGCGGCGGCGGCGGTGCTCGAAGCCGGCGATTCGGCCGACGGCCCCGCCCTGCTCGCCGCACGTTTCGAGACCTGGTCCGAGGGCGCGCATGCCTGCGAGATCCCCGGCGGCGGTTCGCGACTGCCGCCCTCGCGCCATGACGGCGACTATCGCAACGTCTGCACGTTCCGCATGGACGGCAAGCGGCTGTATCGCATCGCCGCCGAGCATTTCGAGGGGTTCGTCGACGGCGTGCTGGGAGATGCGGGGTGCGACCTCGCCTCGATTGCCCGCGTGATCCCGCACCAGGCCTCGCGTCTGGGCATGGAACACGTGTTCAAGCGCCTCGGTCTGCCGCGTGATCGCGTCGAGGACATCTTCGCGACGCACGGCAACCAGGTCTCGGCCTCGCTGCCGACGGCGCTGCACCATGCGCTCGCCGGCAGACGATTGCAGCCCGGCGACACCGCGCTGCTGATCGGCACTGCGGCCGGTGTCACTCTCGGCGGCGCGGTGCTGCGGCTGTGAGCATCACGATCGCGCTATCGTCGAGCACCGACCTCCCCCGCACGTCGCTGACCGTGCTGCGCGTCGGTCATTGCACGCATCCCGAATGCCTCGCGCTGCGCGGCGGCGGACTGCGCAACGCGAGGTTTCCCGCGCTGGTCGGCCTGATCCGCCATCCCGACGCCGGCGCGCTGCTGTTCGACACCGGTTATGCCGAGCACTTCCTGCACGCGACCGACGCGTTCCCGGAACGCCTGTACCGATGGGCGACGCCGATGACGCTGCCGTCGGAGGAATGCCTGCTGCCGCAGCTCGCGCGCCACGGCCTTACCGCGCACGAGATCGCCGGCGTGTTCGCGTCGCACCTGCATGCCGACCACATCGCCGGCCTGCGCGATCTGCCGCGCGCCCGCATCTGGTGCGGCGACGCGGCACTGCGCTTCGCACGCACGCCCGGTCGTATCGCGCGCCTGCGCAAGGCGACGCTGCGCGAACTGCTGCCCGACGACGTGGATCGTCGTCACGTCGCGATCGAATCGCGCCCGCGCATTCCGCTGCCGACCGGCTGGCAGGCGCTGGGCGACGGCCTCGACCTGCTCGGCGACGGCAGCCTGCGCGCGGTACCGCTGCCGGGCCATGCGCGCGGCCATTTCGGCCTGCTGCTGCGTCATGACGACGATCGCGAGGTGCTGCTCGCCGGTGACGCGACCTGGCGGATCGACGCGGGTCGCACCGCGCGCGGGCCGTCGCTGGCGACACGCTCGCTCAGCGACGACTGGTCGCTGCAGCATGCGACGCTGGCGAAGCTGCAGGCCGTACTCGACCACGGCGACGACGGCCACTGCATCCTGCCCTCGCATTGCGAAGCGAGCTACGCACGGCTGCCCGCGACGATGCGGGGCACGCCATGAGGGGCCGAGCATGAAACTGCTGCTCACCGGTGCCTCCGGCTTCATCGGCGGCCGCTTCATGCAGCGGTTCCGCGGCATGCCGGGGCTGGAACTGCTCGGCGTCGGCCGCCGCACGCTGCCCGATCCGGACTACCGCGCGATCGACCTGTCGCAGCCGTTCGACCTCGACTTCGCGCCCGACGTCGTCATCCACGCCGCGGCGCTGTCGTCGCCGTTTGCGCCGCGCCGCGCGTACCTGCGCCACAACGTCGACGCGACGCGCCACGTCGTCGACTGGTGCCGCGCACATGGCCGGCCGAAGCTCGTCTACATCTCGTCGAGTTCCGTGCACTACCAGCCGCGCGACCAGTTCGGCATCCGCGAGGATGATCCGATCGGCCCGCAGTTCGCCAACACCTACGCCGAAACCAAGGCCGCGGGCGAAACGCTGGTACGCGGCTACGACGGCGCATGGACGATCCTGCGGCCCCGCGCGGTGTTCGGCCCGGGCGACACCGTGCTGTTCCCGCGCCTGCTGGCGGCGGCTAAGCGCGGCAAGCTGCCGATCATCGTGCGCGGCGACACGCCCGCCGTCGGCGACCTGATCGGCGTCGACGCGCTGGTCGACTACATGCTGCGTGCGGCGCAGCGGCCCGAGGCGATCGGCGCGTTCAACCTCAGTCAGGGCGAACCGGTGGTGATGCAGGACTTCCTCGCCGACGTGTTCCGTCGCCTCGACCTGCCACCGCCGACGCGCGTCGTACCGTATCGCGTCGCACGGCTCGCGGCGCATGCGGCGGAACTCGCGTGGACCGTGCTGCCGCTGCGCGGCGAACCGCCGGTGACGCGCTTCGGCGTCGACGTGCTGGCGTTCGGCAAGACCTTCGACATCGCAAAGGCGGTGTCGGTGCTCGGCCCGCCGTCGCGCACGCTCGCGCAAGGCGTGGACGACTTCGTCGCATGGCAGAGGACGCAGCCGTGACGCCCGCCGCGATGGTCGCCACCGCCGTCTGCATTGCGTGGCCGCTGGTCGAAGCGCTGCGTCAGACCTTGGCGTGGCGTTCGCTCCGCGGCACGCGGACGCTTCCGTCGCGCGACGACGCACCGGACCGCTTCGCACGCGTCGACGTGCTGCAACCGATTCGCAGCGGCGATCCCACGCTCGGCGAGGCGCTGGGCGCGAGCCTGCGCACGCTGGGCGCGCGCGGTGCGACGCTGCACTGGCTGATCGACGAGGACGATCCCGCCGCCGCAGGCGTCGTGCGCGGCGTGCTCGCGCGCGAGGCCGCACACGCGGCGCGCGTGCGGGTCACGCTGCATCCGCCCTGCCCGGCCGGCCTCAACCCGAAACTGTTCAAGCTCGATCGCGCACTCGCGGACTGCACCGGTGACGAGGTGCTGGTGCTCGACGACGATGCGCGCCTGCCGGCGGCGTCGCTCGACGCACTGCTCGCGGCACTGGTGCGCAGCGCCGCCACTTGCGATGCGCCGGTAATCGCGACCGCGCTGCCGGCCTACCTGCCCGCACCGGGCCGTGGCTCGCGCCTGCTCGCACGCTTCGTCAACGACCACGCGCCGATCACCTACCTGCCGGCGCGACTCGGCGATCGTTCGCCCACGATCAACGGCATGTGCTGGGCGATGCGTCGCGACGCGCTGGACGCGATCGGCGGCTTCGCGCCGCGGCTGCGCCATCTCACCGACGATCTGGCGATGGCGCAGGCGGTGCTCGTCGCGGGCGGTCGCATCGAACAGTGCCACGAACCGGTCTGGATGCGCACTGCACTGCCGGATGCCGCCGCCTACGTGCGGCAGATGCATCGCTGGATGCTGTTCGCGCGCCTGCTGGTGCAATCCCAGCCGATGTCGCAGCAGTTGCGCATCCTCTTCGGCCAGTGCCTGCCGTCGCTGCTGCCGCTGGCGGCATTGATCGCCTTCGGCTGCGCGCCGACATGGGCGGGCGGTGTGGCCGTCGCCTGCGCCGCGATCCTGCATGTGCGCGGACGCCGCGCGCTGCAGCGCGCCTGCGCGGGCACGGCCACGAAAGCCGAACCCGCCGCGTCGCTGTTCGTCGCACTGTTGATGCCACTGCATCTGCTGCACGCGTTGCTCGACCGACGCATCCAGTGGCGTTCGCATCGCTATCGGGTGCTCGCGAACGATCGCTTCGAGGAACTGCCGTGAGCACGAGGTCGCAGCCGCGGATCGCCTTCCTCACCGGACAGAGCGATCCCGGGCGCTGCGCGCTGTCGCTGGCGCAGCGGCGCACGCTCGACGCACTCGCGTCCGATGCCGACGGCATCGATCTCGTCGCGCTCAATTTCCCGTGGCATGCCGACACCGCACCGTGGCGTCCGGTGCCGCTGCTGCGCGCCAGCCTCGCCAACGGCCGCCAGTACCTCGCCGCACGCCGCGGCGCGCTGTCGCCGTTCGCATCGCATGACATCGTCGCCGCGCGCGACTGGTTGCAGGCATCGCCGCGCACGCTGCTGCTGGTCGGCAGTTGCGGACTGGGCCTGCTCGATCTGCTGCTCGCGCCGCTCGACATCGGCGCACGCGCGCGGCTGCGCGTCGTCGCCTACGGCGGTGTCGCGCCACGCTGGCCGAGCGACATCGCCGGCGTGCAGTTGCGTGGCGACCGCGACCGCATTGCGCACTGGTTCGGACCACTCGACGGCCCGGTGCCGCAGACGCTTTCCTGCGGGCACATGGACTATCTGGATCACGATGCCGTCGTCGACGCCGCACGCTCGCAGTTCAACTGGCTGCGGGGCGCGACGTGAGCCGACCGCGCATCGAGTTGCTCGCACCGCCGTTCGCGGGACACCTGCATCCGATCCTCGCGATCGGCCGCGCGCTGCGCGACATCGCAGACGTCACCGTGATCAGCACCGACGGCGCACAGGCGCGCATCCGCGCGACCGGCCTCGACGGTGTGGCCGTCGTGCCGGGCGCGGATGCGGCGCTGCATGCGATCACCGATCCGCCGCATCCGGTCGGCAGCCATCCGCTGCGGCTGCATGCGCAGTTCCAGCGCAGCCTCGATCTGCTCGAAGCCTTCGCCTCCGCACTCGATGCGCGCTACGCGACTCAGCGGCCCGAGCTGCTGATCGCCGACTTCACGCTGCCCGTGGCCGGTGCGGTCGCGCGGCGACGCGGGATCCCGTGGTGGACGTCGCATCCGTCGCCCTGCGTGATCGAAGCGCCCGGCGGCCCGCCGGCGTACCTCGGCGGCTGGTTGCCCGGCACCGGCGCGTTCGGCCGCGCGCGCGATGCCGTCGCCGCGCGCACCGTGCGCACGTTCAAGCGCGGCGTGTATCGCCTGCATGGCCGGCGACTGGCGGCGCTCGGATTCCCGTCGCTGTATCGCGACGACGGCAGCGAGGCGGCATATTCCGATGAATGCATCCTCGCCCTCGGCCTGCGCGAACTGGAATTCGAGCGCGACTGGCCCGCGTCGCTGCAGTTCGTCGGGCCGATGCTGTGGAGCCCGCCCGATCACGGTGCACCGCCGCCGGACGACGGGCGCCGGCACGTGCTGGCGACGCTGGGCACGCACCTGGGCTTCGCGAAGGACGCACTCGCGACAACGCTGGAAACCGTGGCGCGCGCGCATCCGGACCTCACGCTGCATTTCAGCGATGGCCGCCTCGACGACGGCACTTCCGGCACGCATGCCGCGCTGCAACGGCATCGCTGGGTCGATTACCCCACGTGGATTCCGCGGATGCGCGCGGTGCTGCACCACGGCGGTGCCGGCGTGCTCTGGGAATGCCTGCGCGCCGGCGTGCCGGCGCTGGTGCTGCCGCGCGACTACGACCAGTTCGACCACGCTGCGCGGCTCGATGCCGCCGGCGTCGCGCTCCGCCTGCGCCACCCGCGCGAGATCGCGCCGGCACTGCGGCGCGTGCTCGACGACGATGCCGGACTGCGCGCGGACCGTTTCGTCGATGCCCTGCGTCCGGGCCTGGCCGAGGCCAGGATCGTCGCGCGGGTGCGTGCGCGGCTGGGGGTGTGAAGACGGTCCCGGACCGGCGCATGCCCGGTGCTATGCTCCGGCTCGCAGGGGCATCCGTGGCCAACGCCACGCGTCAAGGAGTCGAAGATGAACGTCATGAGGAAGACCCTGGTGTGCTTCACCGCGACGCTGCTGTTCGCGTCGTCGTTCGCCTATTCGCAGGATGCCGGATGCGCCTTCTGCGAATACCAGTACCGGCAGTGCGTGCGCAGCGGCACGAACATCGACGTCTGCTGGGAACAGCGCGAAACGTGTTACGTGATGAACGGCTGCATGGCCGCGCGCTGACCGGCGCGACGGGAAGAATGTCATCGTGAAACGCGACCGCCCCGCGATGACGGGGCGGTCGCGCGATGCGAGGCTCAATGCCGGGCACGATCTCAGGCGTGGGCCGGGACCATCACGCCCGCCCCCTGCTTCGGCATGTACTTCCGGTTGAGCCGGATGCCGACCACGATCGACAGGGCCAGCGGCAGGAACCACGCGACCATCCCGAACCACGAGGGCGCATGCAGGCCGGCGGCTGCGATCAGTCGATTCAGGCCGATCGCGAGGAAGGCGATGTGCGTGGCGACGCCGCAGCCGATCATCGCGCCGAAGTGTTCGCGCAGCCACCACCGCGTTTCCGCCAGCGGTCGCAGGCGGCGCGCCAGCATCTGCATGCCGCCGATCGCGCCGACCGCGCTGAAGCCCATCAGCAGCACGCTGCCCGTGCGCTGGCCCGCGACGAACACCGTCGCCGCCGCCAGCAGGTTCAGCACGGCGATCGCCGCATAAGGGCCGCCACGAAAAGCCGCCTGGTCGCGCTTGCGCTTCACCGCGCGCCAGCCCAGCCACACGCCGGTCGACGTGATGATCGCCAGATAGGCGAGGAACAGCGCGTTGGCCAGATGCCCGCGCAGGCCGATGATGATCGCCATCGGCACCGCGGTGGCGATGATGCCGATCATGGCAAGCATGTAGACCTTGCCCGTGCGCACATGCAGCGGCGAGCCCTTCTTCGCGAACGCCGCAAGCCAGAAGGTGACGAGGGCGACCAGGCCGACGAGGCCGTGCGCGGAAACGAGAAGGCGGTAGAACGTGTCCATGGCGAACTCCTGCGGGAATGCGGACAGTCTCCGGATCGGGCCGGTCCGCCGGCACATGCCCGTCGTCACCCGCAGGGGGTGAAAAAAGTCACCTCGTGCGCCGGCAGGCTTCCGGCCCGGCGCCGCGGCTGCCATGCTGCCGCCATGCCGACGCCGACCACCGCCGAAGACGCGCTGCCCGAACGCCTGCAACCGCACGACGGCTCGCTGTGCCAGCGCATGTTCACGCCACTGAACATCGCGGCCTATGTGACCTGGCTGGTGATCACGCTGCAGGTCATCGAACCGGCGGCGCTGGCGCGACACGATCCTGCCGAATGGACCGGGTTGTGCGCATTGGTCGGCTTCATCGTGGCCTTCGCGGCCTGCGCATCGTCGTCGCCCCGCGCCACGACGGCGCAGCTCACGGCCGGCCTGATCATCCAGAGCGCGCTGCTGCTGATCGCGGAAGCGCTGCTGTTGGGCGGCCAGACCGCGGTACTGCTGATCCTGCTGACGGTGCAGGCGATCGGCGTGCTGCGGATGCCGGTGGCCCTGGGCTTCCTGATCGTCCTCAACCTCGCGTTCGCTTCGCTGTGGCTCGTACACGGCAATCCGCTGACGAGAACATTGTTGTCGCTGATGTCGATCGTCGGGTTCGAGGTCTTCGCCGGGCTCACCAGCCATTATGCGCAGAGCCGCGAACAGGCACGCGAACGCCTCGCCCGCGTCAACGCCGAACTGATGGCGACGCGCCTGCTGCTGGAGGAATCCGCGCGCGCCGGAGAACGCCTCAAGCTCTCGCGCGAACTGCACGACGTCGCCGGCCACAGTCTCACCGCGCTGAAGCTCAACCTCGCCCGTCTGGCGCGTGACCCGACGCTCGCCGATCGCGAGGAAGTGCGCATCTCGACCACACTCGCCGACGACCTGCTCGCACAGATCCGTCAAGTGGTCGGCGCGCTGCGCGCCCACGACGGCGTCGACCTGCGCGCGGCGTTCGAGGCACTGGCACGACCGATGCCGGGCGTGCGCATCGGCATCGACATCGAGGACGGCCTGCGCGTGGACGACATCGACCGGGCCGAGACGCTGCTGCGCTGCGCGCAGGAAGCGATTACCAATGCGTTGCGCCACGGCCGCGCCGGACGCATCGACCTGCGACTGCATCGCGTCGCAGAAGGGTTGCGCCTGGTCGTCGACAACGACGGTCTCGCACCGCCGGTCGTCATGCCCGGCAACGGCCTCACCGGCATGCGCGAGCGCGTGGAGGCGCTGGGCGGCACGCTGACATTCGCACCCACGCCGCCGCGCGGATTGCGCGTGACAGTGATGCTGCCGGAGCACGCAGCGTGAGCGCGCCGGCCACCCGCGCGGTGCGCATCGCACTGTGCGACGACCAGGCGCTGGTGCTGCGCGGCCTGTCCAGCCTGCTGTCCGACCTCGGCATCGAGATCGCGCTGGAAAGCCAGGATGCCGAGCGCCTGCTCGCCGCGCTACCGCAGCGACCGGTGGACCTGATCGTCAGCGACATCCGCATGCCCGGGCTCGGCGGCATCGGCCTGCTGCGCACGCTGCGCGAACGCGGCGACGCCACGCCGGTGATCCTGCTGACCACGTTCGACGATCCGACGCTGATGATGCAGGCCGTGGAGGCCGGCGCGCAGGGCTTCCTGCTGAAGGACGCCTCGCCCGAGGACCTGAAGGCCGCGATCCTGCGCGTCGCTGCGGGCGAAACGCTGCTGCAGCCGGTAAGTCTGGGACCGGTGCGCGCGGCATGGAGCGACGACAGCGCCAGCAGCAGCGGCGTGCGCCTGACCGAACGCGAACGCTCGATCCTGCGCCTCGTCGCCGGCGGCTATTCGAACAAGGAAATCGGCCGCAGCCTGCATCTCTCCGAAGGCACGGTGAAGAACTACATCTCCGAACTGCTGGTGAAACTGGACTGCCGGGACCGCACCCATGCAGTGCTGAAGGCGATCACGCAGCGGCTGCTGTAGCCTGCGGACCGCACCCGGGCATCACGACGCGGCCGGCGACTTGTCGTCCGCATCCTCGGCGTCGTTGATGTCGAGCGACAGCTTGATGCCGCGCACGGCGAGCGCATGCAGCAGCTCCGGCTCGAATTCGAGGCCGTCGTTGCCCGAGGCCATGAACACGCCGCAGAACATGTCGATGCGGCAGCGCGTGCGCAGTTCGGCCCAGACCGCGGGATCGTCGCTCAGTCGATCCAGCACGTCGCGGATCTGCGCGGGCAGGTCCTCGGGTTCGCGATCCTCGGCGTACAGCGCCCAGCCACCGGTGCGTTCGATCGCCACCCGGCCCGACTTCGGGAACACGCGACGGTCGCCCTTGCGCCAACCGCGCGACGGTGCGCAGCCCAGCGCGGCGGTGACGGCATCGGGATCGAGCGCGTCGCCGTACAGCCTCAGCGTGCAGCGGGAATGGTGTGCGATGCCCATCGGCGCAGTCTAGCGCGGACCCGCGGCGGCGCCCGCCCGCTGCTTGCCGCGGCGTCCAGCGCCGCGATCCCGTCAGTCGCGAACGGTGATACGGCCCGCGCGCATCCTTTCCTTCCCGCGACGCACGCCCGACGCTGCGCTCGGCGGACTTCCCTCCCCCACTTTTCCGCGGCGACGGACACGCCGCGCGATGCGTGCCTCCCTCGGGACGCATCGGACACGCCGACCCGTCGCGGGCCGGTCGCGCCGGCGGGCGCATGGATGCGCGCACGGCGCACTCCCCAACGTCGCACACAAAGGATGACCATGACGCACATGCAGTTCCGCCGCACCCGTTCCTCCCGCCGCGCGCTCGGCCTCGGCCTGCTGGCCGCCACGCTCGCCGTCAGCAGCTTCGCCCAGGCCGCCGGCTGGACGCCCGGCCCCGCGATGACCAACGCGCGCACGGGGACCAGCGCGATCACGCTGCCCGACGGCCGGGTGATGATCGTCGGCGGCGCCGACGCCAAGCGTTCGGCCTTCGCCTTCTACACCGCGGACCTCTACAACCCCGTCACCAACACCTGGACGCAGAGTTCGTACAGCATCGCCTCGCACTATCTGGCCGGCCTCGCGGTGCTGCCCAACGGCAAGGTGCTGGTCGCCGGCGGCCTCGGTGCCACCGGCATCCAGAGCACCGCCGAGCTCTACAACCCGGCGACCAACACCTGGACCGGCGCCGGCTCGCTCAACCAGAGCCGCTACGGCATCGCCATGACACAGCTGCAGAACGGCGACGTGCTCGCGGTCGGCGGCGTCATCACCAACGGCACGCCGCAGGCCACGGTCGAGCGCTACAGCGCTGCCACCAACACGTGGACCACGATGGCACCGCTGGCGACCGCGCGTCGCGAGCCCGCGACCGCGCTGCTGCCCGATGGCCGCGTGCTGGTGTCCGGCGGCGAAGGCATCGGCTACGTGAAGCTCGCCAGCGCGGAGATCTACAACCCCGCCACCAACACGTGGAGCCCGGCGGGCACGCTCGCGGCCGCGCGCAGCATGCACACCGCGACCACGCTCGACAACGGCAAGGTGCTGGTGGTCGGCGGCGCCGCGGACAACGGTTCGGTCGCGACGGCGGAACTGTATTCGCCCGCGACCAACAGCTGGAGCTCCGCCGGCACGCTGTCCGCCGCGCGCCAGCAGCACGTCGCGCTGCGCATGCCGAGCGGCAAGGTGCTGATCGCCGCCGGCTGGCCCAACACGCTGACCAGCGCCGAGCTCTACAACCCCGTCACCAACACGTGGAGCCTCGCGGGCAACCTGTCGACCGGGCGCAGCATGCCCAGCGGCGCGCTCGCGGGCAACGGCGTCGCGGTGATCGCGGGCGGCAAGTCGGCGACCTACGTCGTGCTCGCCAGCACGGATCTCTACAGCGAGTGATCGCCTCTCGTCGACGTCGCTGATCGGCGACGGGTCGGCATCGCGCGCAGGGTGGTCCGCCGCCCTGCGCGTCCTGCGTCATCGCGATGACGCGATCAGTTCTGGTTCTGCGTGATCTGGCCGGTGACCTTGGTCCAGCGGTCGTCGAGCCACAGCACCGTACCGTCGACGAGATCGGCGGTCTTGTTGGGCCCCATCTGCGAACGACGGCAGTACAGCGTGCCCACCGGCGACAGACCGACCAGCATGCTCCACACCAGCACATCCTCGAACAGATCGATGAAGCTGAAGCTGAAGCAGACGAATCCGTCGGTGTGCCCCCACAGATTGCTGCCGCGCCAGGTCCCGATGGGCCACGGGATCACCGTGAAGTTGGCGAAGTGGAAGTCGCCGCCACTGGTCGACACGTCGTAGGTCACGTTCACCGGCACCGGATCCGGACTGTCCTTCAGCGGCATCGCGGCTTTCGTGTTCATGGGCGCGCGCGCGAACGTGATCGCGTGCGCCGCGCCGGTCGCCGGCTCGCGCAGTTCGCCTTCGAGCCCGGCATCGCGACGCACACCGGCGAAGTGGAAGGCCTGCGCATGACCGCGTCCGACCAGCGCCACGTCGATCGCGTCGCCTTCGGCGCGACCGTCGACCGAGAACGCCAGCGGCGCGTCATGCGTGGACAGCGCGGCGAATCCTCGCGCGATGCCGTCGTGGAGACCGGCCTTGTCGAGGCAGACATCGAGGCGCCGGCCATCCGGCAGCACCGCCTGCCAGCACGCCAACATGTCGGACATCGGAAAGGACACACCTGCCTGCATGGAACACTCCTTGTGGGGATGAAGGGACTCCGTGTCGTCGAAACGCGGTCGATGCCGACGAGGGCGGACGACGCGGCGGGGGATCATCGCCGATGGTGACGCGCACGGCAACGGCAACGGCAACGGCAACGCCAGCGCACAGGCACACGGCGACGACATGCAGGCACGCGTATGCACGAAGAAATCCGGGCACCGCAATGCGGTGCCCGGCGCCCATGGGAAGGGCGAGAGACGGATCGGCGGCGTGTGCCGCGTGGTCGTGGTCGGTGATGCGGATGTGCCGCGCCGTCGGAAACGACTGTAGCGACGCGTCATCTCACGCGTCGCGACGCAGAGGATCCGGCGAAAGATCAGGACGTCGTCAGCTGCTTCAGCCGATCCAGCACCGATCGCAGTTCGAGCAGGATCTGCCGCTGGCGCGCGGCTTCCTCGGCGTACCGGGCTTCCGCCGCGGCGATGTTCGCCTGGCAATGCGGGCACGTGACCTCGTGCGGCCAGATGTACTGCGAACAGCTCCGGCACAACTCGAGTTTCGGCAGCGGTGCGTCGGGCGTGCGCACCGGCACGAACGGTTCCAGCGTCGGCGGCGTGGCGACGACCTCGCGCTCCGGGATCGGTGTCTCGACCAGCTCGAAGCGGCCGATCGCGAACGGCTTGTCGGGCGCCGGCGCCACCTTGCGGATGGTCTCGTGGATGCCGCGCTTCTCCAGTTCAAGCGCGCGGTAATGGCAGTACGGATTGTTGCCGGGCTTGCCGAACAGCGAATCCGATGTCCAGGTGCAACCGCCGCGGCACACGTCGGCGTAGTAGCAACTGCGGCAGAAGCCCCACAGCGATTCGATGTCGCGCAGCCGGCCGAAATGCAGTTCGGGCGAGTGGTTCCACAGGTCGGCGACGGTGGCGTCGCGCACGTTGCCGCCGCCGTAGCCTTCGGTCGCCAGCGACGGACAGCCCTTGATGGTGCCATCGGCTTCCAGCCCGATCACGTTCTGCCCGGCGGCGCAGCCGCTCCAGTGCAGGCGCTCGTCGCCGAAGCCGCGCCACAGGTGTTCGTACGGCCCGAAGTAGCCGAGGTTGTTGCCGAAGGTCAGCAGGAAATTGCGCGACACGCCTTCGGTGTACAGCCGCGCCAGCAGCGGCATCAATTCGAGGATGCGATACGGCTGCAGCAGTAGATGGTCGTTCTCGACCGCGTTGCCCATCGCCACCGTGATCTGCAGTTGCCAGTGGCTGGCGCCGACCTGGATGAGCTTGTGGAACAGCGGTTCCAGCTGTTCAATCGTCTCCGCGCCGATCTGCGTGTTGCAACTGGCGCCGAGGCCGAGTTCCTTCGCGGTCTCGATCGCGCGGATGCCTTCCTGCCACGCGCCCTTCACGCCACGCACGCGATCGTGCAGGTCTTCCATGCCGTCGAGCGACACGCCGATGCCGAAGAGGCCCGCGCGCTTGCCGTCTTCGAGCCGCTTGCGCGTCAGCGCACGCGCCCCGGTCTGCATGCCGCAGCGGATGCCATGGTGCGCGATGCGCTCGACCAGTTGCAGCCAGTCGCGACGCAGGTAGGCCTCGCCACCGATCAGCGTGATCTCGCGCGTGCCCAACGCCGCCAGCTGGTCGATGACCGACAGCGCCTCCGCCGTGTTGAGTTCGTCGGGACGCCGCTTGCCCGCACGCGAGCCGCAGTGCTGGCACTTGAGGTTGCACGACAGCGTGATTTCCCAGACCACGTGCACGGGCACGTGGCGATTCAGATCGATGAGGTTGCGCGCACGCGCCGGCTGCAGCTTCGTCAGCTCGTCCATCTCGCCCCCTGCCTTCCCTGGATGAGAAAGTGACCGGCCGCCCATCCCTGCATGGAACGGCCGGTCACCCGGAGAACCGTACTGCGCGGATCAGGACTTGCCGGCGTTCAACTGCGCCAGCAGGCCTTCGGCGACCTTCGTCAGACGCTCGACCTCGGCCTGGTCGCCGCGATCCTTCGCCTGCTGGATCGCGAGGCCGTACGGCGTCACCGACACCGCGCCGCTCTCGGGATTGGCGATCATCTGCGCATACGCGGCGATCTCGCCCTTGATGCGCCCGATCTCGGCCTGGTCGCCGCGTGCCAGCGCATCCTGGATGGTGACCGCGTACAGCGGCCGGATCACGCCGCCCTGCGCGGCCAGCGCCTTCTCCACCTGCGGCAGCAGGCGCGCGACGTCGGCGGCGTCGGACAGGAACTTCACCGCGTCGTCGCGGGCCTTCTGCAGATCAGCGAGCGTGCCGCTCTTCAGCGCGTCCTGCATGGCCACGCCGTACAGCGGAATGAAATGCGGGTTCGGGGTCGACATCGGCAATCTCCGTCATGGATGGACGAAACGAATCACCAGTTCCTTGTCCTGGAAATCCCTGCAAAGCCGGACATGCAGCGGGGCCGGTCCATGCCGAAGAAGGAACTGCACCGGGATGCGGGAGCGCGACATCGTCCGCGCCGGATCACGGCGCCGAGTGGCCAATACCCCCTGTGTCGGAAACCTGCATCGCGTCCATGGCGTCATGCGCGTCGGCATGCTGCGACATGTCCTTGTCCAAGCTTCCTGCGGTCAATCTAGGACCGCGCTTTCGTCGCTGTCAAGGCAAATCGCGACGAACGCGATTCGTATTTTCAATGCACGAAAAGCACTGCATTTTCCGAGGAATCACGAATGCCTGCGCCTCTTTCGAGTGATGGAATCAATCGCGATCGAAACGCGCGAACACGCCGCCTCGAAACCGCGAAGGCATGCAGCGTCAAGCTTCGTCCGAAGGACCTGCATCCATCTCCGACCCTTGCGCCTGCGTCGTTGCCGGACGACGTCATCCGCATCGCAGCTCGACGCGCCGCTGTGCGGGTTGCAGGCGCTGCGCCCGTCGGACGGCACACCGCTCACTCGAACCACTGCTTCGACCAGAGGGGTACGCGGAAAAAGGCATCGGCCAGCGCATCCGGGCAGCGGCCGTCGCCCTGGCCATCCATGCCACCGCCGGGGATGCAGACCTCGCGCCCCCAGCCGTCGTAGAGAACGCGGTAGCCGTCGGCGGCATCTTCCAGCAGCAGGTAGCGATCACCGCCCAGTCCCGGGACCCGGACAATGCTGCTCGGTGGCGACACCTCCGATGTCACGGCGATCTGCCACAGCATCGACGCCACGAAGACCGGAGAGGCGACGAACAACCAGAAGGACGCACCCGCGATGGCGATCCCGACCAACCAGCGTCGCACGCGGCGACGCCTCGACGACTCGGGCTTTTGCATGATGCGATCTCCGTGATCAAGTGGCGGCGTGCGGGCATCCTGACGCATCGAGGAGCCCGCGGGCGACGCAGACATCGCCATTCGGCGTCACACTCGTCACCGGGAGCAGGCAGCCACGCCCACACGCGAGGCCGAAGCTCGCGCATCCTTCACCGCGACGAGCCGCCCGTCGTCACGAGCATCAGCTCACCATCCGGTCGAGGACATGGCATCGGCTCGACACGCCGATCAAGCCCGAGATGCACGCACTGGAAGGGCCATACCCCGTCACGGGGTTCGATGTCCTTGTCGAGCATCGCGATGTCCAGCGATCCGTCCGTGCGCTGCCACGATTGCACCGCCGCATGCGGCAGGATCGCGAGCACATCGACGCGGAGCTTCCGGTCGCCGTTGCGCGTGACCAGCAGCAGCTTTCCGTCATCGGCCCGCATGTGCCAAAGGCCCGTCACGACGACATGGCCGAAAGGCATCCGATGGAGACCGACGACATTCGTGTCCAGCAGCCGCACGACGGTGCCGTCGTCGTACTGGAAGGACAACCGACCGCCCCATTCACCGTGATCGCTGCCGAGCAGGCGGCCGCCGAAGGCGGGGATCTGGTGCTGGTAGCGGTCGCGGATGGGCGGGGTGCCCGACGGGATGGCCGATGATCCGGTTTCGCCGCAACCGGCGATCGCACACGTCAGCAGCGCAATGGCGGACAAGCGCACGTGTCACCTCGCTTCGAGTTCCCTGCTGATGGCAGAGGCTGGTTGCTTTGCACCCAGCGCATGACGGATCGGAACATCGCTGGGTCGATGACCT
The DNA here is from genome assembly GCF_056313665.1 of Lysobacter sp. DMC104. Taxonomy (NCBI): domain Bacteria; kingdom Pseudomonadati; phylum Pseudomonadota; class Gammaproteobacteria; order Lysobacterales; family Lysobacteraceae; genus Lysobacter; species Lysobacter sp. DMC104. The sequence goes on from NZ_JBQUZW010000002.1 coordinate 170,236, forward strand.
AAGGTCTCCCCACTTTTTCCTAGGAAATTTACCCACGCCACGTTCCGGTCCTGCTGGCAATCCGAACCAACTGCGGCGGCCAACATCGCTGCCGCAGCCATTCCAGACCTCGGCGTTGATCGCTGTACCGGTGGCGATGATTTTTTTGGGACGTCATCGGGTCAACCTTCACGCCCTCCGTCCTGAATGCTTTCGCCAGCAGCCATGCCGCAAAGGCCGCCATTGCATGAAGCAACAGCAATACGGCCAACCGCTTCGGCCCCCGGGTCAAACTGTCTTCGAATCCCATCCCGAAGCGATGGCTTTTCAAATCCCGGAATGCCAGTTCGATCTGCATCCGTCTGGAATAGATCGCCACGATCTGTGCTGCGCTTGCCACTTGTGGTGACAGTGACGTCGCAAGCAACCAAGGCTCGCGTTCGCGCTTGAGGATCTTCTCGATTGTCCTGCCGCGCGATGGTGTGCTCGCACGCGTGCCTTGCTTGCGAGGTCTGCGCCGGATGCGGACCAGAAAGCACATCCACGGCCGACCCTTCACGATCTCCCACTGTCCCAACGCTTGGGCATCCCCTCTAGCGCCCGCATGCAGCGTGTTGCACGGGCGCCAGGCACGATGCCCTTGCCTGACTTTCGTGTTGTTGCGCAATCGACCGACATAGTCCCACCCTCGCGCAGCAACCGCCCTGAACCAATCGCTCCGAAAGCCGGCATCGCTGACGATCACGGGGCGCTTTCCCGCCGGAACCATTTGCGCCAAGGTCTCAAGAAACGCACGCTGCGCCCGTGGCGAGTTCAGCTCCGAAATCGGATAAATCCGTTCGCACACCGTGAGCGATCGACCGCCTACCGGCACCGCCGCGCGTAGCAGGCACCAACGCCCGTCACCCTTCAGATCCGACCAGTCCACCACGATCACCGGACAGGTCTGAGGCATCAGCCAGATCGCCATTGCAAGATGCAGGGCATCCAGTTCCCTGTGCAGATGCCGATTGCTCAGCAATCGGTCCAGCGCCTTCAGCGGCGCGTGCGCAAAGGTGGCGCCGGGCCAGGAACGGGCAAGATCGGTCAACGTCAAACGACGGCCGCCGATCAACGACTCGACGGCGCGCATCAAGACCTTGCGTCGGCCACCATGCATGGGCTCTAGCGCAGGCGAGAGCGCGCGGTTCAAAATCCCGGTAGCGTGCATGGCGTGGTCCTCAGGCTTCGACACCCCGAGGAAAAAACCGCGTCATGCACGCGCCGTTTTTTGCGGACACTACCCCCTATCTCATTGATCCGCAATCAGAAAAAGTGGGGAGACCTTAGGTCGATGACCCAGCCTACGGCCCTCGCACCGATTGACGTCTGGCGCCTGCTCAATTGCAGAGACGCCCGTTGTATCCGGCGATGTAAACGTAGAAGGCCATGGCGAGCAGCAGCATTTCGTGGCGGGTCTTCCTTCGGGTCGACGTCGTTCGGGAAAGCTCGCGGACCCAGACGGCCCAGATGCAGAGCAGCACGGCGAGGGTCACCGACCACGCCCGGAACCCGTGCAGATGCGGCCTGCCTGGCCCCACGTACACGTCGTCGATGATGGCGCCGAACAGACAATAGGCGCCGGCCAGGATCCCCAGCCCGACCAATACGACTTCATCGGTTTTGGAATGCTTGCGCCTCAACGGCCCCGACCTCCGATCATCTGCAAACCCGTGAACTCGTCCCGCACCCGCCGAGGGAATCGCAGGCCGGGCGCGAAGCGCCCGGCGGTGAAGCCGTCACCCGGCGCCGTCGAGCGGCACCAGGCGGCTGTCGGCATCGTATCGCAGGCCGCAGAGCATGGCGGCCATGCCGCGCAGGGTGGCCTGCGGGCTGGCGCCGCTGTCTTCGCACAGGGCGATGAACTGCGGCGGGACTTCGACGATGAGGACGTTGGACGGCTGGAACTGCGGCTTGGACATGGCGGAACTCCGCTTCGCCCGGAACCCGAAGTGGGCACCGTTGGCGAGTCCGAACCGCATCGCGCGCAGGCGCGTCAAGGTTTGCGCAGCAACTCGCCCCCGACCTTGACGCGCCGAGCACGGTGCGATGCTGGGACGACAACGGTGGGCACCTACACAACTCAACCCGCCTGCGCCTTTGATTTCGATGCGTCTGCCGAGTTCTCCGCTTCAACATCGGCGGGCCCAGGGCCCGCCCTACGAAAAACTTCTTGCTCGGCCGTAGGGCGGGCTCAAGCCCGCCTTACGAGTTGCGGCGGGACTTCGACGATGAGGACGTTGGACGGCTGGAACTGTGACTTGGACATGGCGGAACCCAATTTCGCCCGGCAGCCACTGTGGCCGCCGTTGGCGAGTCCAACCCGCATCGCGCGCAGGCGCGTCAAGGTTTGCGCAGCAATTCACCTCGACCTTGACGCGCCGAGCACGGTGCGATGCTGGGACGGCAACGGTGAGCATCTATCACCCTGTCCGTGCAGGCTTTGGCTTTTGTAGGGCGCATAAGCCGAAGGCGTCATGCGCCGTCATGGCTCGACGATGTCGGGGTCTCGAAGAAGGTGCATGACGCTTCGCTTATGCACCCTACGAAGCGTATGCACCTAACGGCCTTACGAAAAATCTTTTTTGCTCAGCCGCAGGGCAGGTTTAAGCCCGCCTTATGATTTCAAAAGAATTACTAGGTGCCCACCTGACGCAATTTTTCGATTGCCTTCTCAACAACAAGGTCAAAATTTCTTTCAAACTCATTTGAATTGTAAATTATCCCCTTGTCCTTGAATGGTTGCGCAGGATTACTTGACGTGCGAAGCCTGAAGCCTGTTTTCGCATTGTAGGAGTAAGATGTAAAAGTGGCATTAGCGGATTTACTTTCCGGGTGCTCAATAAGGTTGTTTCTTGCAAACAGCACGCCTTTGCACTTAAATGATTGCAAATGAGGCAACGGAATGCTCTTATGCGTCAATATTTTGTAAATTCGATGAGCAAAGTAATAATATGATTCCACATAATATCTTGCGCTTTTAAACAAAATATCGCCATGTGCAATGAGCTCAAGGTGATCACTTGGATCCATCTCAGCTGAATCATATAAATCCACATAGTGCTTTATCTGACAAAGTGAATGCGATAGTTGCCACAGCCTATCAGATACTTCAAGCGCAGCATCTTCATTAATCTTTATACCAAGACCATTGCATATTGCTGTGTAGCGTTCAAAATTTCTTCTCATTTTTTTCTTTTGCTCTTAACTTGGCATATACCGAATACTGACGCACAACATATCACCATGCAACAAGACTTCGGCAATACCGAGCGCAGCATAAAAGCGTATTGAGAATCTCTGCACGGCGTAGATCATGCATGTTAGGCGCCGGTGCGCCTTTATCTTACGCCGCCGCAAATGATCGCCTTATCAAGTTAGCTCGGCCGTAGGCAGAGCGAGTTTGCACTCATCCCGGCGAATATGCAGCCACAGGGGAAAGAACGAGATCGTTGAGAACGGTGCCACCGTCACGCTCAACCACTACATCAACATTTCTTTCATGCGCTTCAAGAAGATCAGTCTGCGACTGCGCCCTTAATGCCTCGATCACACCTAAAATCGGAAAATCTCGCCGCATCTCGAGCTCTCTCGCGACTTGCCGATCCGCAGGAACTGGCAGCGCAACTGGTGCAGGCAACCTAGCGTCGTAAGCGATGAATTGCTGAACAATCCTCCATCCCGTAAAAAATAATTCCATAAACGATCCATCATAAGGAATCGGGCAGACCACAAGATTCTTAGCATCGTCTCGAAATACCCTATCGCTTGCTCCTTGCGTTGCGGGCACTATGCCAATACGGAGCCCTCTGGCGCCTTCTAACTGCCGCGCATTGATCTTTAGAGTTGTGCCCAGCCAGCGATCGGCATCCGTCGTTCCAAAAAAAAGATCGGCTTTCCAAAGCCCGTTGATAGATGAAGGCAGAGATGCGCGCGTTTCCGGCCGATGGAATGCCGACGCAAGCATGTTCACGTAGGCCTTCAATTTTGGGGGTTGCGATTGAACGCCTGTCAAAATTCTCGACTCATCGGTTAGCAGCTCATTAGCTGAATCGATAATCCGTGTCTTTCCAGATTTTTCAACGCCAAAAAGTATCGATTGAAATGAATCGCCGGGCAACCTGCAGAGCCTTGAAGCTTCCGAAAGCCGATCCAACACTACTGGATCATTTCGCCTTATCGCGTCGTGTATCGCCCACTCAAAACAAAATCCGATATCACCAGCGCCCTCACGATAGGCTCTAGGAAGCATGAACAATCTCATTCCGTCAATGCCACCGAGCTCTTTTAATACGTCCGCCTTAATGCCCGCCAGTAGTGCAGTCAAAATAGGCCGCACAATCGCAATCCTCGCTAGGACCTCGCTGCCAACCGGGTTTTGTTGACTCTGAACCAATATTTTTATCGAAAAGCTCCCACGAGGCCGATTAAGCGAACTTAATGCCCCCCATCCAACGCCTTGAGTTCGCTCACGAGCTGATTCGCCATGTCTGCGCCATCGCCGTACAGCATCCGGGTGTTGTCAGCATAGAACAGCGCATTCTCGATACCCGCAAACCCCGTGCCCTTGCCGCGCTTGATGACGATGGTGTTCTTGCTGTTGACGACGTCGAGGATGGGCATGCCGTAGATCGGCGAGGCGGGGTCGGTCTTGGCGACGGGGTTGACCACGTCGTTGGCGCCGATGACCAGCGACACGTCGGTGTTGGCGAACTCGGGGTTGATGTCGTCCATGTCGGCGATGAGGTCGTACGGCACGCCGGCTTCGGCGAGCAGCACGTTCATGTGGCCGGGCATGCGGCCGGCGACGGGGTGGATGGCGAACTTCACCTTCACGCCGCGCTCGATCAGACGCTGGGTGAGTTCCCAGATCTTGTGCTGGGCCTGGGCGACGGCCAGGCCGTAGCCGGGCACGATCACCACGCGTTCGGCGAAGGCCATCATCGCGGCGACGTCGCTGGCGTCGATGGGCTTCTGGCTGCCGGTGATGGCCTGGGCCTCGCCGGTGGCGCCGAAGTTGGAGAACAGCACCGACTTGATCGAGCGGTTCATCGCCTTCGCCATCAGGCGGGTCAGCAGGATGCCCGCGGCGCCCACCATCATGCCGGCGATGATCAGGGCCTCGTTGCCCAGCACGTAGCCTTCGAACGCGACCGCGAGGCCGGTGAAGGCGTTGTAGAGCGAGATGACCACCGGCATGTCGGCGCCGCCGATGGGCAGGGTCATCAGCACGCCCAGCGCCAGCGCGGCGGCGAAGAAGCCGACGATGTACGGCAGTTCCAGCGTATGCAGCGCCATCGCACCCAGCACGACCGCGGCGATCGCGACCAGCGCGTTGAACACCTGCTGGCCGGGGAAGGTGTAGCGCTTGTCCATGCGGCCGTCGAGCTTGGCCCAGGCGATGATCGAGCCGGTCAGCGACACGGCGCCGATCAGCGCGCCGATCACGGCCAGCGCCAGCGTGACGTTGTTCGGCGATTCGCCGCCGGCGGAGAACTTCAGCAGTTCCACCGCGCCGATGGCCGCGGCCGAGCCGCCGCCCATGCCGTTGAACAGCGCGACCATCTGCGGCATGTCGGTGATGGCGACCTTCTTGCCCCAGATCCAGTTGACCGCGACGCCCAGCACGATGGCGACGGCGATCAGCGGCAGGTTGTGCAGGCCGGGCAGGAAGAACGTGGCGATGGTGGCCAGCACCATGCCCACGCCGGCCCACTGGATGCCGCTGCGGGCGGTCTTCGGCGAGGCCATGCGCTGCAGGCCGAGCAGGAAGAGGGTGGCGGCGACGAAGTAGCTGGCCTTGACCAGCAGCGAGAGCAGTTCGACCGCGCTCATGCCTTGTCCCCCTTCTTCGAGGACTTGAACATGTCGAGCATGCGTTCGGTGACGACGTAGCCGCCGGCGGCGTTGCCGGCGCCCAGCAGCACGGCGACGAAGCCGACCGCCTGCTCCAGCGGAGTCTCGGCGTGGCCCAGCACGACCATGGCGCCGATCAGGACGATGCCGTGGATGAAGTTGCTGCCGGACATCAGCGGGGTGTGCAGGATCACCGGCACGCGCGAAATGATCACATGGCCGGCGATGGCCGCCAGCATGAAGATGTAGAGCGCTACGAAACCATCCACGGACGATGTCCTCTCTTCCCCAGGGCCTGTCCGCATCATAACCGCGGGATGAATGCGACGGGGGCTGTCAACCGGCGCGGCATCGGGGCGTTCTCTGTCCCGCCGGCCGGCAAGCCCCCGACCACTCCGACAGGACCCCGATCATGAAATCGCTCCTTGCCCTTCCCCTCGCGCTGGGCGCGCTGCTCGCCGCCGGTTCTTCCCTCGCCGCCGATCGTGGCGACCGCCTCGACCACCGTTTCGACCGTCGTGGCGAACAGGCCGAGGCCCGCTTCGACCGCAAGGGTGATCGTCTCGAACACCGCTTCGACCAGCGCGCCGCACACGCCGAGACCAACGGCCACGACCAGCGCGCGGACCGGCTGGCGCAGGCCGGCGATCGCGCCGACGCCCGCTTCGACCGCAAGGGGAACCAGGCGGAGCAGCGCTGGGACCGTCGTGGCGACCGCGCCGAGCGTCGCTGGGACCATCGGCATTGAGCGGCGCCGATGGCGGACGGCTCGCCCGGCGGTCGCACCGCGCCTGCGGTACCGCATAAGCTTTCGCGCGTGAGTCCGGACGCAGGCCAGCGCGTTGTCCCCGCCGTTCCCTCCCCGGGGGCGGTCGGGGGCCTTTCCTTCGATGCCTTCCTGGAAGGCATCTCGGCGCGCGCGTTCCGGTTCGCCGAACTGGGGCTGCGCCACCGCGAGGACGCACTGGACGCAGTGCAGGACGCGATGATCCGGATGATGGGTTATCGCGACCGGCCGTCGGACGAATGGACGCCGCTGTTCTGGAGCATCCTGCGCAGCCGGATCGTGGACATCCAGCGCCGCGGGCTGTTCCGGATGCGCTGGCTGGTCTCGCCGAAGTCGTCGCGCGATGGCGAGGACGACATCGACTGGACCGAACAGGCGCCCGACGGCGCCCCCGATCCGTCGCAGGCCCACGATCATCGCGAGGCCTACGACACCCTGGCCGAGGCCCTGCGCGCGCTGCCCGCGCGGCAGCGCGAAGCCTTCACCCTGCGCGTGCTGGAAGACTGCGATGTCGCCACCACCGCGCGGATCATGGGTTGCAGCGAGGGGTCGGTGAAGACCCATCTCTCCCGCGCCCGCGACACCCTGCAGAAACGACTGGAGGATTTCCGATGACCTCGGATCGCCCCACCCCCGCCGAAACCGCCTTCGACGCCGCCGCACGGCGCGCCCACGCGGCCTCGCTCGACCGTCTGTCGCCGCGGGTGCAGGCGCAGCTCGTGCAGCGCCGGCGCGCCGCGCTCAAGGGCGAAGCCCCGGCCGGCGTCCGCCTGTGGCCGATGCTGGCCGTCGGCGGCAGTGCCGCGCTGGCGCTGACGGTGGGCCTGCTGTTCCTGCGCACGCCCGCCGACGACGCCGGCCGTGCACCGGCGCAGGCGCCGGCCATTGCCGAGGTCACGCCCGATGCGACGCCGACTGCGCCCCCCCCCGATCTGCCGGCAGCCGTACCGATGCCGCAGCAGGTCGCAGTCGCACCCGCGCCCGCCGCGCAGACGGACGAGGTCGTCGCCGTCGACGCACTGCCCGCCGACTGGACCGCCGCCGACTTCGACGCCGCACAGGCGGCCGGCGACCTCGGCGCGATGGACGAAAGTCCCGATTTCTATCTGTGGCTGGCCGCGCAGGGCGACCAGTCCGCCGCCCCGGAGTCGCTATGAACCGCTCGTTCCTGTCGCTGCTGCTGGTGTGCGCGGGCCTGCTGGCGCCGGCCGCTGCGCCGTTCGCGCAGTCCACCTCGCGCCCCCCTCCGCCCCCGCCGATGCGCCCGGGGACCGCGGCACCGGCCTCGCTGCCCGACTGGGACCACCTCTCGCCCGCGCAACGCGACGCGATCATGGCCGTGGTGCGCGAGCGCTGGAACGGCAACCCGGGCCAGCGCGCGCGGATGCTGCAACACGCCGAACGCTGGCGGCAGATGACGCCCGACCAGCGCCGCCAGGCGATGCACGGCCAGCATCGCTGGGAACAGATGTCGCCGGAGGAACGCGAACGCGCGATGTCCGCCTACCGGCAATCCCGCGGCGAGCCTCGCAACGGTTTGCCGCCGGACCAGCGCCAGCAACTGCGCGACGACCTCCGCGGCCTGCCGCAGGAGGATCGCCGCGACCTGCGCCGCCAGTACGACACGATGTCGCCCGAGCAGCGCGAGCAGATGCGCCGGCAGTGGCAGTCGATGACCCCGGAACAGCGCCGCGAGTGGATGCGCACCCGGCGCCGCGGCGGGCAGGGGGCACTGTGACCCCGCGGCAGCGGCGGGGAACCCCCTGGCCGCTGCTCGCCTTCCTCGCGGTGCTGGCCGCGAGCCCGTTCTTCCGCGCCGCCACGCCGGCGGCCGAAGCCGCACCGTCCGCTTCGACGCTGCGCGACCTCGCCTACGGCCCGGACCCGCACCAGCGCGTCGACGTGTATCTCCCGTCGAATCCGGTGCATGCGCCGACGCTGGTCTACGTGCACGGCGGCGGCTGGCAGGGCGGCGACAAGGCGTCGCCCGCGGGCATCGATGCCAAGCGTCGGCGCTGGAACGCACGCGGGGCGATCGTGGTGTCGGTCGACTATCGCCGCGTGCCGGCGATCGATCCGATCGAACAGGCCCGCGATGTCGGCCGCGCGCTGGCCTGGGCGCAGGCGCGTGCCGCGCAGGCCGGCGGCGATCCCGATGATTTCGTGCTGATCGGCCATTCCGCGGGCGCGCATCTCGTCGCGCTGCTGACCGCCGCGCCCGAGCTGCAGCGCGAGACCGGCGCACGACCGTGGCGGGCAACGGTGTTGCTGGATTCGGCCGCCGTCGACGTGGTGGCGACGATGCAGGCCCCGCCGGATCGTCCGCTGTTCGCGCAGGCCTTCGGTGACAATCCGGCGTTCTGGCAGGCGGCTTCGCCGCGCCACAGGCTGAAGGCGGCCACCGCGCCGATCCTCGCGGTCTGCGCCGAGGCGCGCCCGGATTCCTGCACGCGCAATCGCGACTTCCTCGCCCGCGCCGCGAACTTCGGCACGCGCACGCGGCTGCTGCCGGTGGCGCTGGATCACGGCGGGATCAATCGCCGGCTGGGCGAGGACAACGCCTATACCGAGGCGGTCGAGACCTTCCTGCGCGAAGCGGGCGTGCGACTGGACGCGACGGACGCGATCAGGGACAACCCGCGCCTTCCATCGCCAGCACCGCCGCGAACTGCGGCAGGGCGTTGAGCCGGCCGGCTTCGGCCTGTTTCTTCGCGTCGTCGAGATAGATGCGCGGGCGGCCCTGCGCGTCGGGGCGCAGCGGGGCGGCGTCGGCAGGCTTGCGCCAGATCCGGATCACGGCAACCTGCTTCGGGCAGGCGGCATTCGGCACGCGGAGTTCGTCGTTGAGGATCCAGCCACGCTCGGCGGCCGGCATCGCCTTCGCCGGATCCACCAGCCGCGCCCGCGGCTGGCAGCGCGGCGCGGTGCGTGCGGCACCGAGCAGGTAGGGCTTCGCGGGGTCGGCGACGAAACGGCCCCGCAGGTAGGCGCAGGTCTCGGGGATGATCCGCAGCGTGTGCACCTGGCCGACCGCCTGCGCCGGGAACGGGTCGCGCTTCACTTCGGGCCCCTGCGCGCCCGCCCAAACCGGCCACGAAAGCGCCAGGACCAGGGGCACCGCCATCGGCAGCGGGCGAACGAAGCGACGGGACGGCAGGCGCATGCGGGAATCCGGAAGAAGAAGACGGGACGGAAAGCGCCCCGGACACTGCCCGAATGCGCGTGAACTTGGGCTGGATCAAATCATCGCGTCGCATGCCCATGCATGCTGCGGCGCACCAACCGTGAAGGCCATCGCGCCCCCGTCGTCGCCGTTTCCACCCGGCGCGACGGCTGTGCCATAGTCGGGCGGTTGCCCGTCCAGGCCGCAAGGCCACACGGTCACGTACGGTCCGGCGGAGGATGCCTCCGTGCCGTTTTTCGCAGCGATTTCCGACTCTGGGGAGGGTTTCATGCTCGAGCAACACGCAATGTGGATCGCACTGGCCGCAGCGGCCATCGCGATCGTGTACGGCATCGTGTCCGCGCGCTGGATCATGGCGCAGCCCGCGGGCAACGAACGCATGCAGCAGATCGCCGCGGCGATCCAGGAAGGCGCCGGCGCGTACCTGCGCAGGCAGTACACGACCATCGCCGTGGTCGGCGTCGTGTTGTTCGCGGTGATCGGCCTGGCCCTCGACTGGCCGACCGCGATCGGATTCGCGATCGGTGCGGTGCTCTCGGGCGTGGCCGGCTTCATCGGCATGTTCGTCTCGGTCCGCGCCAACGTGCGCACCACGCAGGCCGCCACCAAGGGCCTCAACGACGCGCTGGCGGTGAGTTTCCGCGGCGGCGCGATCACCGGCATGCTCGTGGTCGGCCTCGGCCTGCTCGGCGTGGCCGGCTACTACTGGTTCGTCGGCAAGGGCGCGACGGACGAGGCCGGCATCAAGGCCGCGCTGCAGCCGATGATCGGCCTGGCGTTCGGCTCGTCGCTGATCTCGATCTTCGCGCGCCTCGGCGGCGGCATCTTCACCAAGGGTGCGGACGTCGGCGCCGACCTCGTGGGCAAGGTCGAGGCCGGCATCCCCGAGGACGACCCGCGCAACCCGGCCGTCATCGCCGACAACGTGGGCGACAACGTCGGCGACTGCGCCGGCATGGCCGCCGACCTGTTCGAGACCTACGCGGTGACCATCGTCGCCGCGATGCTGATCGCCGGCATCTCGTTCGCCACCTACGGCAACGGCGGCGTGCTCTACCCGCTGGTGCTGGGCGCGGTGTCGATCGTCGCCTCGATCGTCGGCACCTTCTTCGTGAAGGTCGGCAGCGACGGCAAGATCATGAAGGCGCTGTACAAGGGGCTGATCGTCGCGGGCGTGCTGTCCGCGATCGGCTTCTACTTCGTCACCCAGCAGATGATCGTCGCCAACGCCATGCCGGTGTTCTACTGCGCGCTGATCGGCCTGGCGCTGACCGCGGCGATGGTGGTGATCACCGAGTACTACACCGCCACCGAGTACGCCCCCGTGCAGCAGGTCGCGAAGGCCTCCGAAACCGGCCACGGCACCAACGTCATCGCCGGCCTCGCCGTGTCGATGAAGTCGACCGCGCTGCCGGTGCTCGCGGTCGCCGCCGCGATCTACGGCTGCTACACGCTCGCCGGCCTGTTCGGCATCGCGGTGGCCGCGGTGTCGATGCTGTCGATGGCCGGCGTGATCGTCGCCCTCGACGCCTACGGCCCGATCACCGACAACGCCGGCGGCATCGCCGAAATGTCGGAGCTGGGCAAGGACATCCGCAAGACCACCGACGCCCTCGACGCCGTGGGCAACACCACCAAGGCCGTGACCAAGGGCTACGCCATCGGTTCGGCCGGCCTGGCCGCACTGGTGCTGTTCGCCGACTACGCGCACAAGCTGCACGAGCGCATGGGCGATGCCTACAGCGATGCGATCTTCGCGATCAACGACCCGAAGGTGCTGATCGGCCTGCTGATCGGCGGCATGATCCCGTTCCTGTTCGGCGCGTACGCCATGCAGGCCGTGGGCCGCGCCGCCGGCGCGGTGGTGGAGGAAGTGCGCCGCCAGTTCCGCGAGATCAAGGGGATCATGGAAGGCACCGGCAAGCCGGAGTACGACAAGGCGGTCGACCTGCTGACCCGCGCGGCGATCAAGGAAATGATCTTCCCGTCGATGCTGCCGCTGATCATCCCGATCCTCGTCGGCTGGTTCCTCGGCCCGGCCGCACTGGGCGGCCTGCTGATGGGCACGATCGTCACCGGCCTGTTCGTCGCCATCTCCATGTGCACCGGCGGCGGCGCCTGGGACAACGCCAAGAAGTACATCGAGGAAGGCCACCACGGCGGCAAGGGCAGCGAGGCCCACAAGGCCGCGGTCACCGGCGACACCGTCGGCGACCCGTACAAGGACACCGCCGGCCCGGCGATCAACCCGCTGATCAAGATCATCAACATCGTCGCGCTGCTGCTGGTCCCGCTGCTGCCGCTGGACATGAGCCAGGCCTCGGGGACCGCCGGCACGCCGGCCGGCCATGACGACGCCGTCGCCGCGGCGGCCGCGGCCGCCGCCGCTGCGGCCGAAGCCGCGGCCGCCGCCGCCGAAGCCGCGAAGAAGGACGACGCCATGCCGGCCTCGGCGGACGCCGTGCGCGACGCCGCCGCCGAGCCGGCCGACGACGCCATGCGCACGGCGAAGCTGTACTTCGCCGCGGGATCGGCGGACCTGCCGGCCGATGCCGCCACCACCCTCGCCCACGTGCTGATGGCCCTCAAGGACAGCGAGGAGGCGAAGGCGGCGATCTCGGGCTACCACGACACGACCGGCGACCCGGCCAGGAACGCGGAGCTGGCGAAGAAGCGCGCCCAGGCCGTGGCCAAGGCCCTGGTCGACGCCGGCGTCGCCGAAGACCGCATCGACCTGCGCAAGCCGCAGGCGACCGGCGGCGGCGCCAACGCCGACGAAGCCCGCCGGGTGGACGTCACGGTGGAGTGATCCCGGTTTCCCTGCCGTACCCCGCGAACGGCGGCCTCCGGGTCGCCGTTCGCGTTCCCGGCCCGCCGGGCGACGCCGGCGCAGGTCCGGCGCGGGTCACCCGGACCCGGCCCATGTGGCCGAAACGGCGATGTCGTCACACTGTCGCCCCCGTGACGGGCCGGTGTCGTCACACTCCCGGCCGGCCGTCACCATGATCCCGTGCCACGGCCTGCCATGCCGGCGGGCCCCCGGCACGGGACACCACCATGACATCCGACCCTCTGCCTCCCGGCAGCACGTCTTCCAGCAATCCCTCTTCCAGCAGCATGCCGCCCAGCGCCCCGCCCTCCGCCAGCCAGCACATCGACAGCGCCCGCCTGCGCGAGTTGCGCAGCGCCCGCCAATGGTCCCAGGAGCAACTGGCCGAACTCTCCGGCCTGAACCTGCGGACCATCCAGCGTCTGGAAGCCGGCGCGAAGATCTCGACCGAGTCCCTGCGCGCCCTCGCCGCGGTGTTCGAGGTGCCGGCCGAGACCCTGCTGGTGCGTCCGCCCTCGCCCGGCCAGCCGGCGCTCGACGCCATGCGCGAGGGCGTGGTCCGCGGCCTGGATTTCACCGGCACCACCCCGCGCGCCGCGTTCTGGTGGTTCGCGCTGGCAGTAGCGATGGTGCTCGCCTTCGGCGAAGCCCTCGGCGAGGCGATGGGGCCGATGCCCGTCCGGCTCGCCGGGCTGGTGGTGCTGATCCCGTGGATCGCCGCCTGCACCCGACGGCTGCGCGACGCCGGCCTGAGCCCGTGGTGGCAGTTGATCAGCCTGGCGCCGGCCGCCGGCATCCTCGTCCTGCTCTGGCTGCTGACCTTCCCGGGCAAGCCTCGCGAAGCCGTGCAGGCGAAACCCGCGGGGTGATCCCTCCCCGCCCGGCACTTGCTGCGACGCAGCAAGCGGCGTCGTAGAATGCGCGCCTCTCTCACGTACCGATTTGGAGCGCCCCATGGGCCTGGACCTGGTTCCCACTGGCAAGAACCCGCCGGACGAAGTCAACGTCATCATCGAGATCCCCAAGGACGCCGAACCGGTCAAGTACGAGGTCGACAAGGAGACCGGCGCGATCTTCGTGGACCGCATCCTGTCCACCCCGATGCGCTACCCCTGCAACTACGGCTACATCCCGCACACCCTGTGCGGCGACGGCGACCCGGCCGACGTGCTGGTGATCCTGCCGCTGCCGCTGGTGCCCGGCTCGGTCATCCGCGTCCGCCCCGTCGGCGTGCTGCGCATGAAGGACGAGGCCGGCAGCGACGAGAAGCTGCTCGCGGTGCCGGTGGAGAAGGTGTTCGCCGGCTACGCGCACATCGCCGACATCGACAAGGTCAGCGAACACTGGCTGGAGCGCATCGGTCACTTCTTCGAGCACTACAAGGATCTCGAGAAGGGCAAGTGGGTGAAGCTCGACGGCTGGGGCGGCGCCGAGGAAGCGAAGCAGATCATCCTGCAGTCGATCGAACGCTACAACGCGGCGCCGGAAGGCGAAAAGCCGCACTTCTGATCGGCATCCCATCGCCCCCCCGGCCTCACGAAAAAGCCCGCGCATTGCGCGGGCTTTTTCGTTGGAGTTTCCTTTTTCATGCTTGGTAGAGCGGCCTTCAGGCCGCTGCTCTTTCCCCGCATCTTTGAAAAAGCAGCGGCCTGGTGTTCAACAGCCGAATGGCTGGTCAGGCCGCTCTACCAGGCAAAAGCGACAAGCACGGTCTGGGCTTCAACCGGCGAAGGCGGGTCAGGCGACTCCAGCGAAGAAGTGCCGTATCAGGCGTACTCACCCGGCGGCTTGTTCGCGCGCAGCCCCGCCGGCGCGACGGCGGTGCGCGAGAGCATCACCATCATCACCTGCATCCACGGCATCTCGTTGCGCAGGGTCAAGCCCTGGGCGAGTGGACGCGCGGCCAGCGCGAAGGCGTCGAAGGCGGCGCGGAACACGGCATGGCCCTCGGGGCCGTCGCCGTGCTGCGCCCACAGGCCCTTCCACTGGCGCAGGAGGCGTGCGGCGTGCTGCTGGAGCTGCGCCAGCTGCGGGTGCGGCTGGCATTCGCCGAACAGGAACGACAGGTGCTGGCCGAGTTCCCACGGGGTCATCACCACCGGCACGTTGAAGGTCTCGCAGGCGAAGGTGTCCGGGGCGTCGGTGCCGGGCGGCAGCAGGCGCGGCTGCCAGCCGTTCGCGGGCGTGTCGTGCGGGCGACCCTGCGCGACCTGGTCCCAGAACACGCCACCGCCGACGGTGTCGCAGACCAGATGGATGCGCGCGCGCTCGGCGTCGTTGACCACGCTGTGCTGGCGCCAGGTGTCGAAGATCCAGCAGTCGCCGGCGGCCATGTGGATGGTGTGGCCGTCGCACTCGAAACGCACCGTCGGCTGCGTCACCAGCGGCACGTGCACGCGCACGCGCTCGACCCAGTAGTAGCCCTGGTCGGCGTGGCGATTGACCTCGGCCTGCCCCGCGAGCCGCATCAATCGCGTGCGACCGATGGTGGCGCCAAAGCTGGCGATCACCTGCCGCAGGTAGCGGCACTGCTGCAACGCGGGCGTCGGCCGCATCGCGCCGGAAAAGGCTTCGTTGTCAGGATCGCCGTCACTGGCCAGCAGCGGCAGCATCGAGTTGCCGGCGAAGCCCTGCGGATGCGGTTTCCACACCGATTCGCCCAGCGCGTCGATCTCGGCGGCGAGCGCCGCGGCGTCGAAGCGCAGCGGCAGCTGGATGAAGGGAACCTGGAGTTTCAAGGCCGAAGACCCGGACGACGACGATGCCGGATTGTAGGCCGATTCCCGCCGGCACCCGGTTGCGCACGGTCAAATCCGGGGCCGGGCGCCCGCGTGCGGCCTCAGCGCCGCGGTGCGGGATCGCCCGGCGTTTCGCCGCGCCGCGCCGCCTCGCGCCAGGCGCTGGCGGTCATGCGGTGGCGGGCGCGGAACGCCCGCGCGAAGCTGCAGCTGTTGTCGAACCCGCAGGCCGCGCCGACCTCGCCGATCGCGTCGTCGGTCGCGACCAGCAGTTCGCGGGCGCGGTCCAGCCGCAGGCGCACCGAGGCCGTCTGCGGGCTTTCGTCGTAGAGCCCGTGGAAGGTCTTCGACAGGTACCAGCTGGAAAAACTGGTGAGTTCGGCCAGTTCGGCCAGGCGCACCACGCGGTGGCAGTGGCCTTCGAGGAACAGCCACGCCCGCTGCATCCGCGCGAACACCTGCCGCTTGCGGCGGAGCGTGCGCCCGGGACAGCGCGCGACGCCGGCCTCGAACCCGCGCTGCTGCGCGTACAGGTGCCGGAGCATCGCCGCCAGTGCACGGGCGGCAGCGGGATCACGGCGCGCGGCGGCATCGCGCCCGCCGCGCCACAGTCGCAGCGCGATCCGCAGGTCGTCCCGGGCCATGCGGCCCCGGCCGGGCAGCAGATCGCCGCGACGCTCGCCCGGTCCCGCCGGCAGCACCACGCCGAGCGTCAGGCCATGCCGCTCGGCGACCAGTTCCGGGGCCGAGTCGCGCTCGAAGACGACCCAGTCGCCCGGCCGCAGCTCGAACCGGCCTTCGCGGGCACTGACGCTGGTGCGTCCCCGCAGCTGGACCCAGACCGAGACGCCGGCCGTCCCCGAACGCAGTGCGCCCAGTCGCGCGACCGCCGGCCAGCGGGCCTCGGCGGGCGTCGTGGCCAGCGCCAGAGCGCCGCCGCGGTCGGCCAGCACGGACGCAGGCGGTCGCGCATGCAGCACGGACGACCGGAAGGTCGGCGGGCGGACGGGATGCGGGCCGTGGCCCGGGGCTTCGATCTGCATGGCGCCACTCCTTGTGGGGACTGGCTCCGGTGTGGCCCGACGGCGGCGCGGCGGCAGGAAATCACGCCGAGATTTCGCCTAATTCGGCGCGACGCCGTTCCGAAATCGTTCCGAAACCATGCAGATCAACGACTTGGCGAGCCCGTCGCGACCGGTGGCAGCGGCAGCGCCGACAGCGGCAGCACGCCGATGTCCATGTTCGAGGCGTCCCAGGTGGCGACCAGCAATCGCGGCGGCGACGGCAGCAGGGCCACGCCGGACACGGGTTTGGCCGGCTTGCCGAGGCACTGCGCGTCGGCGGGCCCCGCGCCGCCGGCCACCCGGCGCCACAACCAGCCGCAGGCGGGCGATCCGTCGAGCACCCGCACGCCATCGGGCTGTGTGACGAGGGTGCGGGTTCGCGGCGGGTAACCGACGTCGTCGATGCGCTTCGCCGCACCGAGGTCGAGATCGGTCTGCCAGATCTCCGGCTTCAGCGGCCGCACGAACACGATCCGCTTCGCCGCCGGGTCCGGCACCGCCAGGATCGCGTCCGCCACCTGCGCCAGCGGCCGCCATGGAGTGGCGCTGCGGTCATAGAGGGTCAGTCCCAGCCGACCGGCGTCGCGCTCGGCCACCACCAGCAGACGCCGCGGATCGGGGTGGTAGGCCACGTGCACGGGCACCGCGTCGGGCACCGGCAGCGTGCGCACCCGACCCTGCCGGGGCTCGATCTCGACCACCGTCTTGCGCCCGTCGGGATGGTCGGCGATCGCCAGCGCGCGCTGCGAATCCGCACGCCACACCGGCGCGAAGCGGGCCATCGGCTCGAAGCCGTCCAGCGCCCGCAGCGAGTCGGGACGGACCAGGTCCGCCCACCACAGGCGCATGCGGCCGTCGCGATCGGAGATGAACAGGATCTGGGTACCGTCGGGCGACACCGCCGGCAGCAGGTCCGAACGGGTCGACGGGAACAGCACCTCGGCGCGAGCCGGTGCGCGTTCGCCGTCCTGCAGCCGCAGCGCACGCAGCCGCGACTCGCCCTGCTCGATCACGAAGGCGATCGTCTCGCCGTGCAGCGCCACCGTCGGCGACACCAGCCCGTTGCCGGGCAAGCGGTATTCGGCCGTCGCGCCGTCGGCCAGACGCCGGTGCACCAGCATCGCGCCCTCGCTGGCGTAGCGCGCGAACACCACGCCGGCGCTGTCGCGGGTCCACGCCGCGCCGAAAAAGTTGGTGCGCAACGATGTCAGCCGCTGCGGCGTGCCGCCCGCCGCGGGAATGCGCCAGAGGTCGCCGAGCGAAAGGTTGCGCTGGAACAGGATCCAGCGGCCGTCCGGCGACACCCGCGGGTGGAGGTCGATGTCCTCGTCGCTGCGCGCGTAGGGAATCGGCCGCCACGTGCCTTCGTCGATGCGCATGCGGTGCAGTTGCCGCGCGCCGCCCTCGCCGCCGCCACCGACCAGCGAACGGCCGTCGGGGAACCACGCGATGTCCGCCGCGCCGGCCAGGCAGTCGCCGATCTCCCGCGGCGTGCCGCCCGTGGCGGGCATCAGCATCACCCGGCAGTCGTCATCGACGCGGCGCAGAAAGGCGATCTCGCGCCCGTCGGGCGACCACGCCGGCAACAGGTCGCGCCGCCCGGGCGCGGGTTCGGTGAGCGCGCGCGGCGTGACTGCGGCCGCGGTCTGCAGCATCAGCACGCTGCCGCCGGTGTCGCCGTCGCCTTCGACGCTGCGGGCATAGACCAGCAGCGCGCCGTCGGGCGAGAGCGCGGGCGTGTCCTCGCTGAGGCGCGAGGTCGCGACGCGCTGCACGTCCACCGGCGTCGAAACCGCCGCAGCCGTCGCCAGCAAGGGCGATGCCGCCGGCGCCGACGTGTGTGCGGCGCGCTGCCACCACCATGCGCCGGCGATGGCCGCCGCCAGCAGCAGCACGCCGGCGGCATCGATCGCGGCCCATGCGCGTCGCGCGCGACGGCCCGGGGCGGGCATCGCGACGGTGTCGGAAACGGCCGCGTCCGCGGGCGACGACGGCGCATCGGCGACGTCCAGCCATTCGATCGGCGCGATCAGCCGGTAGCCCTGCTTCGCCAGCGTCTCGATGTAGCGCGGGCGTTCGCGGTCGTCGCCCAGCGCCTTGCGCAACTGGGTGATCGCCTGGGTGACGACGTCGTCGGTCGGCAGCGTGTCCGGCCACACCCATTCCAGCAGCGCCTCGCGGCTGACCGGACGTCCGGCGTGCGCGACCAGCACCCGCAGCACGCCCAGCGATTTCAGCGTCACCCGCACGGCATCGCCGCCCGCGGCCGGCGCGATCTCGCGCAGCGGAATGTCGACGACGCAGTCGCCGATGCGCAGGCGGTCGGAGGGACGCGGTTCCAGCAGGTTACGATGCGATTTCAGCATGGCGCCTCCGCGACGCCGGGACGCGTCGTCGCAGACCGACGCGCGCCCGCGCCGGCGATCGCGACGCAGGCACCACGATCGGCGCGGGCGTCAGGGCGCCGCGTCACTGCTGCGGCGTCCGATCATGCCGGCCAGGCGCGAGACGATCAGCGCCATGTACATCACGCCGTTCCACTGCGCGACGATCGTGATCACCCGCGCCACCGGCGACAGCGGCAGGATGTCGCCCAGGCCGGTGGCCGAGAAGTTGGTGGCGCTGAGGAACAGCAGTTCCACCCACACCGGCGCACGATCCGTGCCGGCCGGCGACTGGAAGGCGTGCGGCTCCCACAGCTGGCACAGCACGTAGACCCAGGCGTAGGCCTCGACGAACAGCATGAACGTCGCGCCCGCCGCCCACAGTTCGTCGCGGGTCGCGCGCTGGTCGCCCATCATGTAGGTGATCAGCGACATCGCGGCGTAGAAGTACGCGGCGGCGTAGCCCAGCGCACCGAGCGTGCCGAACAGTTTCGCGACGGACGACGGTGCCGCCGGCGCCGGCGCACCGAGCAGGGTGTACGTGGTCCATGCACCGACACCGACGACGGCGAGCACGCCCGCGACCCAGCCCGGCCGCGGCGAGCGATGCACCATCCACACCGCCGCCGACAGCACGCCGACGCTGATCGCGGTCGACACCACCTGGCCCGCGGGCGTATGGCCGACGAACGGATACAGCAGCAGCGCCATCAGCTGCACCAGCAGCAGCGTGCGCGAGGGATGGCGGATCCAGCGCCGCAGCGGGGTGTTCATCGTGCGAGTCCTCCCGTGCGCGTCCCTGTCCGCGCCGCACGCTCGCAGTCGAGCACGGCGCGCGACCATGCCGCCAGGAACGGCAGCCCGACGCTCTCGTATTCGTAGCGATCGTCGTTGTAGATGCCGTCGGCGTTGCACTGCACGCTGGCGGCGAGCAGGCACTCGGCGCCGGAGGCGCGGTCGACCACCCACGCCACTTCGCTCAGGGAGCCGTAGGCCATGCCGCTCTTGCCGAACACCGTCAACTCCTGCGGATACCGTTGCGTGCCATCGCCGACGAAGAACCAGCGCGCCTCGCCGTCGGGATGCGCGGCTTCGGGGTACACCGGGTCCTCGCTCTCGCGCGGACGCAGCGCGAGCATGCGCAGCAGGCGGTCGCGCAGCGCCCCGTCGATGCGCCAGCGTTGCGCGGGCGGCACCGACTCGGGCGCGAGGAACGCCTGCAGCATCCGCAGGCTGTCGGCCAGCGGCAGGAAGTTCGCGTGCGAGAAGTCATGCGACCCCGGCACCAGCACGCCGTCGTCGCCCAGCCAGCCCTCGCCGCGCAGCGCGGTGCCGAACGGGAACCGCCGCGCTTCTGCGGTCGCCGGCGCGCAGCGGGCCAGGACGCGTCCATCGGCGCCGAGGAAGGCTCCGCCGCCCGTGCGCCGGTTGGCCTCGGGATCGGGCGAGCCCAGCCGCGCGATCAGCCGCGCATGCGGATAACCCAGCGCCGCGAGCCGCGCGTGGACGCGATCGCCACCGAGCAGTTCGTACCAGCGGTTGAACGGGCGGTTCTCGCTGACCGCGAAGGTACGACGCAGGCCGCGCGCGAAGGACTCCGCCAGCGGGTCGTCGCCCCATTCGCCGGTGGCCGGCGGCGCATCGAGCGCGAGCACGGTGTCCGGATCGCCGCCGGCGGCCTGCACCGCCTCGGCCATCAGCAGCGCCATCGGCAGCTTGACCACACTGGCGGCGGGGAACCAGCGCCGCGGCGCCAGTCCGAAATCGTGGGTGCGGGTGCGCACGTTGCCGTCGGCGTCGCGCGCGATCCGCACCCAGCGCAGCTGCACCTCGCGCACCGGATCGTGCGCGATCGTGGCCAGCGCCGGCGGCATGCGCGCGAAGACCTCGGCCCAGGGATCGTGCAGCGGAGGGTGAGACGCAGCGTGCACCGGCGCCGCGAACGCGCGCGGCATGGCCGCCGCGGCCAGGCCCAGGGCCGTCCCGCCGAGGAAGCGTCGTCGCTGCATGCCGTCTCCCTCGTCGTGTGCATCGTCGCGCCGGCTTCGCGCTGGGAAGTGCTGCATCGCAAAAACCCGGCGCCGACACGACTGCATGAATACGTATGCAGATCGACGCGATGTCCGTGTTTCCACGCCTGCCGCCTGAATACGATTGTAGCGGGCTCGCCGCGGAGGCAAGCGACTCCTAAGCTTCGGCAGCTTCAGCGGCGGGGTCGTGCAGACGCCCCCGCATCCCGGGCCCGTGCGGCTCCGAGCGGAGACCCCGCGATGCATCCAGTTCCGACCCGCGCGCCGCGCGCCGATCACGTGACGCTGCAGGCCACCCTGCGCACCGCCCTCGCCCGGGCCGATGCCGCTGCCGGCGACGCCCCGGCCACCCGCCGCGCCCTGCGCGCCGCCGCGGACGTCTGCCGCGAGGCGCTGGCCGCGCGCTGGTCCCGGACCCAGTCCGAAGACGCCCGCCGCGATCCGTCGCAGCGCCGCGTGCACTACCTGTCGATGGAATTCCTGATGGGCCGCGCCCTGCGCAACGCGCTGGCGGCGCTGGGGCTGGAAGACGTCGTCGCCGAAACGCTGTCCGGCCATGGCGTGTCGCTGGGCGACGTGCTGGAGGCCGAGCCCGACGCGGCGCTGGGCAACGGCGGCCTCGGCCGCCTCGCCGCCTGCTTCCTCGATTCCTTCGCCGAGACCGGCCTCGCCTCGTTCGGCTACGGTCTGCGCTACCGCTACGGCATGTTCGCGCAGGGCACCGAGGACGGCCGCCAGGTCGAGCGTCCCGATGACTGGCTGCGCCACGGCGCGCTGTGGGACATCGAGCGTGCGGACATCGAGTACGTGATCGGCTTCGGGGGCCGCGTCGAACCCGACGGCATCGGTGGCCGCCGCTGGCAGCCGGCCGAACGCGTGGTCGCCCGCGCCTTCGACTTCATCGTGCCCGCGCACCACGGCCATCGCGTGTCGACGTTGCGCCAGTGGCAGGCCAGCGCCGAGGCGCCGATCGACTTCGCCGCCTTCTGCCGCGGCGACCACGCCGGCGCCGCACGCCACCAGCTCGCCGCCGATGCGCTGAACTGGGTGCTGTATCCCGACGACAGCACCGACGCCGGCCGCGCGCTGCGCCTGAAGCAGGAAGCGCTGCTGGTCAGCGCGTCGCTGCAGGACCTCATCGCCCGCCACCTCGCCGAAGGCCACGCGCTGGACACGCTGGGCCGCGGCAACGCGATCCACCTCAACGACACGCATCCGGCGCTGGCCCCGGCCGAGCTGATGCGGCTGCTGGTCGACGAGCACCGGCTGGGCTGGGACGAGGCCTGGGCGATCACCCGCCAGGCGGTGTCGTACACCAACCACACGCTGATGCCCGAGGCGCTGGAAACCTGGCCGCTGGCGCTGTTCGAGGCGCTGCTGCCGCGGCACCTGGAGATCATCTACCGCCTCAACCACGAGTTCCTCACCGACGTCCGCGCGCGCCATCCCGGCGACGAAGCGCTGGTACGCAGCGTGTCGCTGATCGACGAAACCCAGGGCCGCCGGGTGAAGATGGCCGCGCTCGCGGTGCTGGCCTCGCACAAGGTCAACGGCGTGGCGAAGCTGCATTCCGACCTGATGGTCGACACGATCTTCGCCGACTTCGCGAAGCTGTTCCCCGAACGCTTCCTCAACGTCACCAACGGCGTCACCCCGCGGCGCTGGCTGCAGCAGGCGAACCCCGGGCTGTCGACGCTGCTGGACGACGCCATCGGCACCGGCTGGCGTCGCGATCTCGGTGAACTGGCGAAGCTGCAGCCGCTGGCAGGCGATCCCGCGCTGGGCGCGCGACTGGCCGCGGTCAAGCATGCGAACAAGCAGCGGCTGGTCGAACGCGTGCGCCGCGACCTCGGCGTCGAGATCGACCCGGCGTCGCTGTTCGACGTGCAGATCAAGCGCATCCACGAATACAAGCGCCAGCTGCTCAACCTGCTGCACGTGGTCGCGCGCTGGCAGGCGATGCTGGCGCAGCCCGAAGGCCCCGACGGCCGCGGCTGGGTGCCGCGCACGGTCATCGTCGCCGGCAAGGCGGCCTCGGCGTACCAGACCGCGAAGCAGATCATCCGCCTCGCCCACGACATCGGCCGCGTGGTGAACGCCGATCCGCGCCTGCGCGGCCAGCTGAAGGTCGTGTTCCTGCCGAACTACGGCGTGAGTCTGGCCGAGACGATCATTCCCGCCGCCGATCTGTCCGAGCAGATCTCCACCGCCGGTACCGAGGCCTCGGGCACCGGCAACATGAAGTTCGCGATGAACGGGGCGCTGACCATCGGCACCTGGGACGGCGCGAACATCGAGATGGCGCAGGCCATCGGCGAGGACGACCTGTTCGTGTTCGGCCTGCGCACCGAGCGCGTGGCCGAATTGCGTGCGCTGGGCTACGACCCGCGCGCGATCGCCGGCACGAACGCGCAGCTGCGCGCGGTGCTCGACGCGATCGGCGGCGGCGCGTTCAGCCCCGGCGAGCCGGGCCGCTACCGCGCGCTGGTCGACGGCCTGCTCAACGCCGACCCGTACCTGCTGCTGGCCGACTTCGCCGACTACCTCGCCGCGCAGGCGCGCGTCGACGCGCTGTACCGCGATCCCGCCGCGTGGAATGCCTGCGCGCTGCGCAACATCGCCGGCATGGGCTTCTTCTCCACCGACCGCACCGTGCGCGAATACGCGACGCAGGTCTGGGCCGCACCGGCACGCACGCCCGGGTGAGCATGCTGGGACAGGGGGACATCGCGGCGCTACTGGAGGCACGACACCCGGATCCGTTCGCGGTGCTGGGCCTGCACGCCGACGACGCGGGCAAGCTGTGGATCCGCGTGCTGCTGCCGGGCGCGGCGTCGGTCGAACTGGTCGACGTCGCCGGCGATCGCGTGCTGATCGACATCCCGCAACTGCGCGATGGCCTGTTCGAGGCCCGCGTGCCGCTGCGGCGCAAGCGCTTCGACTATCGCCTCAAGGTGCGCTGGGCCAACGGCGACGAAGGCATCTACGCCGATGCCTTCGCATACGGCCCGCAGCTCGATGAAGTGCAGTTGGCGGATTTCCGCGATGGTCGCGAACTGCGGCCGCAGCAGTTCCTCGGCGCGCATCCGGTCCGCATCGGCGGCGTCGACGGCGTGCGCTTCGCGGTGTGGGCGCCGAACGCGCGCCGGGTCAGCGTCGTCGGCGACTTCAACGCGTGGGACGGCCGCCGCCATCCGATGCGCCTGCGCCACACCGCCGGCGTGTGGGAAACCTTCATCCCGCATGCGGCGGCGGGCGATCTCTACAAGTTCGAACTCATCGGCGCCGACGGCACGCTGCACGTGCACGCCGATCCGTTCGCGCGCGCCACCGAGCTGCGCCCCGGCACCGCGAGCCGCGTCGCCGCGCCGATGTCGCTGCGCCCGTTGCCACCCGAACGCGCCGCTGCCAACGACCGCCACGCGCCGATCAGCGTCTACGAAGTGCATCCGGGCTCGTGGCAGCGCGCGGACGACGGCGGCTTCCTCGACTGGGACACGCTGGCCGAACGGCTGCCAGCCTACGCCGACGACCTCGGCTTCACCCACATCGAACTGCTGCCGGTCAGCGAGCATCCGTTCGACGGCTCGTGGGGCTACCAGACGCTGGGCATGTTCGCGCCGACCGCGCGCTTCGGCACGCCGGAAGGCTTCGCGCGCTTCGTCGACGCCTGCCACGCGCACGGCCTCGGCGTGATCGTCGACTGGGTGCCCGCACATTTCCCGAAGGATGCGCACGGCCTCGCCCGCTTCGACGGCACCGCGCTGTACGAATACGCCGATCCGCGCGAAGGCGAACACCGCGACTGGGGAACGCTGATCTACAACTTCGGCCGCACCGAGGTGCGCGCGTTCCTCGTCGGCAGCGCGCTGCACTGGCTGGAGCAGTTCGGCCTCGACGGCCTGCGCGTGGACGCGGTGGCGTCGATGCTCTACCGCGACTACTCGCGCAACGACGGCGAATGGGTGCCGAACGCGTTCGGTGACCGCGAGAACCTCGAAGCGATCTCGCTGCTGCAGACGATGAACGCGATGGTCGGCGGCGACGTGCCGGGCGCGATCACCGCCGCCGAGGAATCCACCAGTTTCCCCGGCGTGTCCGCACCCACGCACGTGGGCGGCCTCGGCTTCCATTTCAAATGGAACATGGGCTGGATGAACGACACGCTGCGCTACGTGCACGAGGATCCCGTGCACCGGCGCTGGCACCACGACCTGATGACCTTCGGTCTGGTGTACGCCTTCAGCGAGAACTTCATGCTGCCGCTGTCGCACGACGAAGTGGTGCACGGCAAGGGTTCGCTGCTGCAGAAGATGCCCGGCGACGACTGGCAGAAGTTCGCCACGCTGCGCGCCTATCTCGGCTTCATGTGGGGGCACCCGGGCAAGAAGCTGCTGTTCATGGGCCAGGAGTTCGCGCAGCCCCACGAGTGGCGCCACGACGAAGCGCTGCCGTGGCATCTGCTGGGCGACGCACGCCACGCCGGCATGCGCGATCTCGTGCGCGACCTCAACCGGCTGTATCGCGACACGCCGGCGCTGCATCGCCTCGACTGCGTCGCCGCCGGGTTCGAGTGGCGCGTGGGCGACGACCGCGACCAGTCGGTGTTCGCGTGGCTGCGCCGCGACGGCGACGGCGGCATGGCGCTGGTGGCGTGCAACTTCACCCCGGTGCCGCGCCACGGCTACCGCGTGACGCTGCCCGACGACGCCCCAGCGCAATGGCGCGAGGCGCTGAACACCGATTCGCGCCACTACGGCGGCAGCGACCTCGGCAACGGCGCGTCGACGCTGCACGTCGACGGCGGCGCGCTGGCGCTGACCCTGCCGCCGCTGGCCACGCTGGTGCTGCTGCCGGCATGACCATCTCCGCGCCCGCCATCGCCGCATCGAACGCGCTGCTGCCCGGCCGCGCGGCGCCGCTGGGCGCGCACGTCGTCGACGGCGGCGTGCACTTCGCGGTGTTCTCGCAGCGCGCCGCGCACATCGAACTGTGCGTGTTCGATGCCGGTGGTACGCAGGAACTGCAGCGCCTGCCGATGCATGGCTCGGACGACGGCGTCTGGCACGGCGTGCTGCCCGATGCGGCGCCGGGCCTGCTCTACGGCTATCGCGCACACGGCCGCTACGCGCCGGAGGCCGGCGACCGCTTCAATCCGCACAAACTGCTGCTCGATCCCTACGCCCGCGAGATCGCCGGGCGCTTCGAGTGGCGCGCCGAACACTTCGGCCACGTGCGCGGACATCCCGACGGCGCACGCGTCGCCGACACCCGCGACAACGGCGCGTTCGCGCTCAAGGCCCGCGTGACCGCGCCCGATGCGCCCGCGTCGCGCCGGCCCGCGCAGCCACGGCGCCCAGTCGCCGAGCACGTGCTGTACGAACTGCACGTCAAGGGCTTCACGATGACGCTGCCCGGCGTGCCCGACGCGCTGCGCGGCACGTTCGCGGGACTGGCGCATCCGGCGTCGATCACGCACCTGAAGCGGCTGGGCGTGACCGCACTGTCGCTGCTGCCGGTGCAGCAGGCGCTGGACGAACAGGGTCTCGTCGAACGCGGGCTGACGAACTACTGGGGCTACAACACGCTCGGGTTCTTCTGCCCCGATCCGCGCCTCGCCGCGGACCGCAGCCCGGGCGGCGCCATCGCCGAATTCCGCGCGATGGTCGCGACGCTGCAAGCCGCCGGCTTCGAGGTGATCCTCGACGTGGTGTTCAACCACACCGCCGAGGGCGACGAGAACGGGCCGACGCTGTCGTACCGCGGGCTCGACAACGCCAGCTGGTATCGCCTGCTGCGCGACGATCGCAGTCGCTACGAAAACGTCACCGGCTGCGGCAACACGCTGCGCGTGATCCATCCGAACGTCACCCGGTTCGTGCTCGACTGCCTGCGTTACTGGGTCAAGGTGATGGGCGTCGACGGCTTCCGCTTCGACCTCGCGCCGGCGCTGGGCCGCACGCGCCACGGCTTCGATCCGACCGCACCGTTCTGGGTCGCGCTGCGGCAGGACCCGATCCTCGCGCAGGTGCATCTGATTGCCGAGCCCTGGGACGCCGGCCATGACGGCTACCAGCTCGGGCGCTTCCCGGGCCGCTTCCTCGAATGGAACGACCGCTTCCGCGACGCTGCGCGCGGCTACTGGCTGGGCGCCGACGGCAACGCGCCGGTCGGTCGCAGCGAATTCGCGCGCCGCTTCGTCGCCTCCAGCGACCTGTTCCACCACGGCCAGCGCGCACCGACCGCGAGCGTGAACTTCGTCGCCGCGCACGACGGCCGCACGCTGGCCGACGTGGTGACGTATCGCGAGAAGCACAACCTCGCGAACGGCGAGCAGAACCGCGACGGCCACGGCCACGAGGTCTGCGCGAACTTCGGCATCGAAGGTCCCGGCGACCACCCGCAGGTCGTCGAGACCCGCCGCCGCGTGCGCCGCGCGCTGCTCGCGACCGTGCTGCTGGCGCAGGGCACGCCGATGCTACGCGCCGGCGACGAGTTCGGCGACAGCCAGCGCGGCAACAACAACGCCTACTGCCAGGACAACGCGCTCGGCTGGCTCGACTGGTCGAACGCCGGCAGCGACGACGACATCGACTTCGTCGCGCACGTCATCGCGCTGCGTCGCGCCGATCCGCTGCTGCGCCATCCGCGCTGGTTCTCGACCACGCCCGCCGCGCACGAACCGGCGATCCACTGGCGCCGCCCCGACGGCGCGCCGATGGCCGTCGACGACTGGCACGACGCGCACGCGCAGGCGTTCGCCTGCCTGCTCGCGTCGGATGCCGCATCGCCGCCGCGCTGGTGCCTGCTGTTCAATCCCGGCGCGCAGCCGGTGCGCTTCCGCCTGCCCGACGGGCCTTGGCGCGTCGCCGTCGACAGCGCCGCACCCGCCCATCACGGCCGCGAGGTGCGCACCGACGACGGCGCGCTCGAAATCCCGTCCCGCGCCCTGCTGCTGCTGCGGCATGCCCTCGCAGCGCATGCGCCGGCGCAGGACGACACGTCTTTCCAGGAGAGTTCCCGATGATCGATCTCGAACAACGCGCGGCCGGCGTGCTGCTACACGTCACCTCGCTGCCCGGACCGCACGGCATCGGCGATTTCGGGCCGGAGGCCTATCGCTTCGTCGACTGGCTGCAGACCGCCGCCCAGCGCATCTGGCAGTGGCTGCCGACCAATCCCATCGGCCCGGGCAACTCGCCGTACCAGAGCGTGTCGGCGTTCGCCGGCAGCCCGCTGATGGTGGCGCTGGAACCGCTGGTCGCCGCGGGCTGGCTCGCCGCGCCGGCGCTGCCGGAGGACGGCTTCGATCCGCAGCGCGTCGACTTCGACAAGGTCATCGGCTGGCGCCAGGCGCAGCTGCGCGCCGCGCATGCGGGCTTCGCCGCCAAGCGCGACGCGGCCGAACACGCCGCGTTCGCCGACTACCGCCAGGCGCAGGCCGGCTGGCTCGACGACTACGCGCTGTTCATGGCGCTGGAGACCGCGCACGGCGGCCAGCCATGGTGGCGGTGGCCGGCGCCGCTGCGCGACCGCGACGCCGCCGCGCTGTCCGCCGCGCGCACCGCGCATGCGGACGAGATCGCGTTCTGGTCGTTCGTGCAGTGGTGCTTCGACACCCAGGCGCTGGCGCTCAAGCGCTACGCCAACGACCGCGGCATCGCGATCATGGGCGACCTGCCGATCTTCATCGCGCACCACAGCGCCGACTGCTGGTCGCGGCCGGACCTCTATTCGCTGGACGACCAGTGCCAGCCGACCATCGTCGCCGGCTGTCCGCCGGATGCGATGGCGCCGACCGGCCAGCGCTGGGGCAATCCGCTGTATCGCTGGGACCGCATGGCCGCCGAGGATTTCGCGTGGTGGACCGCACGCCTGCGCCGCGCGCTGGACCAGGCCGACGTGTTCCGCATCGACCATTTCCGCGGCTTCGCCGGCTATTACGAGATCCCCGCGAGCTGCCCCACCGCCGAGGAAGGCACCTGGGTCCCAGGCCCGGGCAAGGCGCTGTTCGACGCGATCGAACGCGTGCTCGGCCCGCTGCCGATCGTGGCCGAGGATCTCGGCTTCATCACGCAGGACGTGCACGACCTGCGCGACGCGCTGCGCTTCCCGGGCATGAAGATCCTGCAGTTCGGGTTCGGCACCGATGCCACCGACGAATACCTGCCGCACAACTGGGGCCGCCCGTTCGTCGCCTACACCGGCACCCACGACAACCACACCGCGCGCGGCTGGTGGGACAGCGCCACCGCGCACGAACGCGCCTACGCGGGCAGCTACCTGCCTGCGGGCGACGGCGACATCCACTGGGCGATGATCCGCGCCTGCTGCAACTCGGTCGCCAACCTCGCCGTCTGCCAGTTGCAGGACGTGCTCGGCCTGGGCGGCGCGCACCGCATGAACGTGCCCGGCACCGTCGGCGACCACAACTGGAGCTGGCGTTTCACCTGGGACATGATCGACGGCGAAGCGACGCGCGTGCTGGCGCTGATCACCGCCGCCAGTGGCCGCGGCGATTTCGCGCTGGCACGGCTGCCCTGACGCGCGGCATCGACGGCGACGACGCGGCCAGCGATGTCCGCTCGTCCCGCCGCATCGCGAATCTCCCGGTGGACGGCGCGCGCAAGGCCACAGACCACGCGCCCGTCCGGGTTGGCGGGCATCCGCCGGCTCCCACGCAGCCAATGCACATGGAGTTCGTCATGCAGAAGGAAAACGACCGCGTCCTCGGACGCACGCTCGCCGTCGAGGAAATGAAGGACGTGTCGGGGGCGGCGCCCACTTCGCCGCTCGTCGATCACCAGACCACGCCGCAAGCCGACAGCGGCACGCTGAAAGACGTCCCGCAGCCCTGAGGCAGCCCCACCCCCGCAGGGCGGAGACCCGCCCTGCGGCTTGCGGGCCGCGCGGGACGGCCTCCGGTATTCCGCATCCCGCCGCCGATGCGATACCGTCTCGGCTCCCGTCCTTCCGAGTCCTGCCGCGATGGCCCTCTTCGTCGTCCTTGCCGTCGTCGCACTCGTCATCGTCCTCCTTGCGAAGAGCGCCACGCCCGCAGGCCGGAAGTCCTCTTCCTCCCCCTCCTCGTCGGACACGTGGCACGGCGATGGCGCCGCGGGCAGTTCCCCGTATTCCGGCAACGACACGGCCGGCGACGATGGCCGCCACGACAACGACTGCAACGACAGCGACGGCGCCGCCGGCAACGACAGCTGCGATGCCGGCGGCGACAGCGGCGGAGGCGATGGCGGCGGAGGCGATGGCGGCGGAGGCGGCGATTGAGCGCGGAGACCGCACGCATGCACCACGCCGGACACTACCGCCCGATCCTCGATTTCCTCGCCGGCATCGGCATCCCGGTGGTCGAGACCCCGCTGCCGCCGGACAGCTTCCTGCCCGGCATCGTCATCCGCGACGGCGGGCTGCAGGTCGATCCCGACCGGCTGCAGTGGCCCGGCGACCTGCTGCACGAGGCCGGACACCTCGCGGTACTGCCGCCCGACCTCCGCGCACGCGCGAGCGACGACCTCGCCGACGAGCAGGACGTGCCGCATGCCGGCGAAACCGAGGCGATGGCCTGGGCATGGGCGGCCGTGCACGCGATCGGGCTGCCGCCCGAGGTGCTGATGCACGAAGGCGGCTACCACGGGCAGTCGCCGGCGGTGCTGCAGATGTATGCCTTCGGCATCGTGCCCGGCCTGCGCGGCCTGTGCGAAACCGGCATGGCCGCGGCCCGCGGCTTCACCCCGGATCCGGGCGACGTGCTCTACCCGCGCATGCTGCGCTGGCTGCGGGACTAGGTCGCGCGCATGGGTACGGCCGCGTGGGTCTGCTTCCATTGCCGAAGCGCCGTGCGTCGCCATACGCACTACGACGGCGATGTTCCCTGTCCGAACTGCAGCCGACCCTGCACCTGGATCGGATACAAGATTCCCGTCCCGCCCAAACGCAAACAGCGCGACTGGTCCGCACTGCACGCGTGGCTGGTGCAGCGGCAGGCAGAGCGGGACATGCAGGTCCATCTGAACCGCATCCGCGAGAGCACGGCCCTGCGCAACGAGATCGACCGCCTCGAAGCCCGTGCACCGAACGCGCACCGGAACCAGCGTGTCCGCCGCCTGCGTCGCCGGCTGGAGCACCTAGGCGGCTGAGTGGCGCCTGCGTATCCCAGCACCGTAGGGCGGGTCTTGACCCGCCATCGCAACGTATCCGGCCATGATTGCGATGATCGAAACCGCTTCGATCGTTCGGCGGTGCGATCGTGAATGCCGCAATGGCGGGTCAAGACCCGCCCTACGGCATCCGGGGTGCGGAGGCGGCGAAACGCGACGCGAACCGCTCGCGCAGCAGGTTCTTCTGCACCTTGCCCATCGTGTTGCACAGCAGTTCCGGCAGCACCGTAGGGCGGGTCTTGACCCGCCATCGCAACGTATCCGGCCGTGATTGCGACGATCGAAACCGCCTCGATCGTTCGGCGGTGCGATCGTGAATGCCGCAATGGCGGGTCAAGACCCGCCCTACGTCGCCGATGTGGCGAACCGCGACACGAACCGCTCGCGCAGCAGGTTCTTCTGCACCTTGCCCATCGTGTTGCGCGGCAGCTCGGGCAAGACTTCCAGCGCCTTCGGCTGCTTGTAGCGTGCGAGCTGCTCGCGCAGCACGGCGTCGATCGCGGCGAGGTCGATTTCCGCGCCCGGCTGCGGCACCAGCACGGCGAGCACCGCTTCGCCGAAATCCGGATGCGGCACGCCGACGACCGCGGATTCGAGCACGCCGGGCATTTCGTCCAGCAGTAGCTCGACTTCCTTCGGATACACGTTGAAACCGCCGGTGATGATCAGGTCCTTCTGCCGGCCGACGAGCGTGAGGTAACCGTCGTCGCCGAGCGTGCCGAGGTCGCCGGTGATGAAGAAGCCGTCGTCGCGGAACTCCTCGCGGGTCTTCTCGGGCAGGTTCCAGTAGCCGCGGAACACGTTCGGGCCGCGCACCTCGACCACGCCGGTCTCGCCCGCGGGCAACGGCGCGCCATTCGCGGGATCGCACACGCGCACGTCCACGCCCGGCAGCGCGCGCCCGACCGTGCCCGCGCGGCGGTCGCCCGCGTACGGGTTCGAGGTGATCATGTTGGTCTCGGTCATGCCGTAACGTTCGAGGATGCGATGCCCGGTGCGCGCCTCGAACGCGAGATGCGTCTCCGCCAGCAACGGCGCCGAGCCGGACACGAACAGGCGCATGTGCGCGACGAGGTCGCGGTCGAACCGCTCGTCATCCAGCAGCCGGGTGTAGAACGTCGGCACGCCCATCAGCACGGTCGCGCGCGGCAGCAGGCGCAGGATCGCCTCGAGGTCGAAGCCCGGCAGGAAGATCATCGACGCGCCGCTCAGCAGCGACACGTTGCAGGCCACGAACAGGCCGTGGGTGTGGAAGATCGGCAGCGCGTGCAGCAGCACGTCGTCGGCCGTGAACCGCCACTCGCGCGCCAGCGCCTCGGCGTTCGACAGCAGGTTGGCGTGGCTGAGCATCGCGCCCTTCGAGCGCCCGGTGGTGCCGGAGGTGTAGAGCAGCGCGGCGAGGTCGTCGCCGGTGCGCGCCGCGACCTCGGCACGATCCGGCTGCGCGTCGCACAGCGTGCGGAAGTCGCCCTGCCCGTGCGCGTCGAGCGTCGCGAGCACCGCGCCGTGACGGGCCGAGATCGGCGCCAGCGCCGCGGCCTTCGCCGGATCGACCAGCAGCACCCGCGGCGTGGCGTCACCGACGAAGTAGTCGACCTCCGCCGGCGTGTAGGCGGTGTTGAGCGGCAGGAACACCGCGCCGACGATCGCGGTGGCGCCGTAGAGCGCGAGCGCTTCCGGCGTCTTCGCGACCTGTGCGGCGACGCGATCGCCCGGGCCCACGCCCAGCGCGCGCAGCGCACCCGCGGCGCGATGCGCCATCGCGAGGAACGCATCCGCGGACAGGGCGTCGCCGTCCGGGCGGATCAGGAACGCATGGGGGCTGCCCGACAGGGGCGCGAACAGTCGGTCGTGGAGCGGGTTGTGCACGATAGATGTCCTGGATCAAACCATGTAACGACGAAACGCGACGCGCGTCATGCTAATCATTCCCGAATCGCCGGGCCATGCCACCCGCACGAGACCAAAGTCGACGCACGATACCCGCAGTCACGCTTGAAAACCGTGCACGAGATTGTTAACCATATCGAACACGGGCGATCGACGCGATGAATCGATGTCATCGCGTCAGTCGACAGGAGGCCCGCGACATGTCCCCCGCCAGAGATGGCGTGGGTGGGAACGGATTCCGGTGACGTTCGCGTCGCCGTGCACGCGGCGTCGAACGCCGACAGGGGTGGCATGGACGCGATACCGAATCTACAAGGCCCCGACCAGGACGATCTGGTCTGCCACTGCGCCCACGTCGGCCGCGCGCAGATCAAGGCCGCCATCGCGACCGCACCCGCGTCCACGCTGGAATCGCTGGGCAGCCAGCTCGGCTGCGGCGTGCACTGCGGCTGCTGCCGTCCGCTGCTGCAGGAAATGCTGGGCGGATCGCCGTGGTACGAGGTCGCGAACGCGACCCGCACGGTGCTCACCGACGGCAAGTTCCCGCAGCGGAACATCGTGCAGCTGGACATGCAGCTGGCGGGCTATCCGCCCTACCCGCGCGCGAAACCGGCGCAGCACGTGGTGCTGCAGGCCTGGATCGACGAGACCTGGGTCACGCGCACTTACACGGTGGTGGACCAGTCCGAGGACGGCAATCGCGTCAGCATCGCGATGCGCCGCCTGCCCTACGGCGAACTGACCACGCGCCTGCTCGACGCCGACGACAGCATCTTCGCGGCGATCCCGATGCGCATCGCGGTACCGGCCGGCGCAGCCGACCCCGCGGACGGACGCCCGGTGGTCGCGTTCGTGGCCGGCGTCGGCGTGACCCTCGCGCTGTCGCTGCTGAGCGGCCGACGCGAAGGGCAGAACCTCCACATCGACTACAGCGCCGCCTATCGCGGCGACATGGTCTACGCCGACCGGATCGAAGCCTCGGCGAGCAGCAACCCCGAAATCAGCTGCCACCTGCGCGCCGACGACGTCGATGGTTTCATCGACGACGAGGACGTGCGCGACACGGTGCAACTGTTCCCGGGCGCGCGCTTCTACGTGTGCGGACCGGAGGTCTACACCCGCAACGTGGTCGAGGGCCTGCGCAAGGCGGGCGTGCCCGACGCGGACGTGCGCGTGGAGGCGTTCTTCCTCAAGACCCGCATCCGCAAGCGCCGCAGCGTGCGCCAGCTGGCGTACGCGGCCGGGCTGGCGATCGCCTTCCTGCCGCTGCTGCTGCTGACACCGGCACTGGCGACGTTCGTGCCCAACGATGTCCACAACCCCGGGCACGAAAAGCTCGAATGCACCGACTGCCACCGCGAAGCGCCCGGGTCGGTCCGGCAGCAGTTGCAGGCGAAGACCCGCCACCTGCTGGGCCTGCGCGAGGATGGCGCGGAGTTCGGCATGCGCGAAGTGAACAACGGCACCTGCATCGGCTGCCACGACAATCCGGACGACCGACATCCGGCGCATCGCTTCCTGGAGCCACGCTTCGAGGCCGCGCGCCGCGAACTCGCGCCGCAGAACTGCGTCAGCTGCCATCGCGAGCACACCGGCACGCGGCTGAGCCGCACCGACGCGCGCTTCTGCGGCACCTGCCACACCGACACCAAGGTCAAGAACGATCCTGCGAAACCCACGCACGCGGTGCTGATCCACGACCAGCGCTGGGACACCTGCCTCGCCTGCCACGACTTCCACGGCAACCACCATCACGAGCCACCACACGATCTGAAACAGGCGATCGCCCCCGCGACGATCGCCGCCTACCTGAAGACCGCGGCGTCGCCCTACGGCGAACGCACGGTCAAGGCCCGGACCCCGGAGACACGGCAATGACGCTGACCAGGATTCCCCGTTCCGTGATCGCCCTCGCCGTGCTGGCGGTGGCCGGCATCTACCTGCTCGTCACCGCCCCCGCCGACCTCGACGAGAGCGTCGGCGCGCGCGACGTCCCGGTGGAAACGCTGTTCCGCCTGCTCAACGCCGAGAACGCCTCCATCCGCAAGCTGTACACCGGCGAGATCGTGACGCCGGGGCAGAAGATCGGCCTGAAGTTCAGCGAGGACTGGAAGAAGAAGGACGTCCACGCGGGCCCGCTGCCGGCGCTGCTGTTGCGCGAGACCGCCAACCGCCTGCAGCAGCGGGTGCCGGAACTGAGCCTGTTCCTGGGGTCGAGCTATCCGATCGAGATCACCAACAAGTTCAAGGGCGCGCAGCAGACGTATTTCGAGCAGATCGAGAAGGACCGCCAGCCGAAGTTCTTCCTCGACACCAGCACCGGCCGGCAGACGGCGATGTTCGCCGACATCGCCGCCGCGCCGGCCTGTGTCACCTGCCACAACGACCATCCCAAGAGCCCGCGCAAGGACTGGAAGCAGAACGACGTGATGGGCGCCACCACGTGGTCGTTCCCGCGCGACAAGCTCTCCACCGACGAAGTCATCGCGATCCTTGCCGCGTACCGCGCCTCGGCGCTCGACGCCTACGACGCCTACCTGCGCAAGACCGCGAGCTTCGATCCCGCCGCGCGGCCGCAGGTCGGCACGCAGTGGCCGGCGAGCGGCCTGTTCGTGCCGGACGCGAAGACCTTCCGCGACAAGGTCGAGGAGAAGAACTCGATCGCCACGCTCAACCTCCTGCTGGAGATGCGCGAAGGCGAGCGGCGCGAGGTCGCGGGCAAGCCCGCGGCGCCCGCCGCCGCGTCCGCGGGCAAGGCGGGGACGGCGCCATGAGCACGACCGCAAGCGGCATCACGCCGCCGCGCCGGCCGATCGTCACCCGCAGCGCCTACCAGAAGGCGCTCGCCGCGGCTTCGTGGATCGCGCTCGTCGGCGTCGCCCTCGCCTGCATCGCCTGGCTGTGGTCGCCGCGCGTGGCCGCCCTCACGTCGTTGCAGCGCCTGCATGCGTACAAGCAGTTCACCGGCTACACGCTGGTGGGGCTGCTGACCTTCGACCTGTC
The DNA here is from genome assembly GCF_056313665.1 of Lysobacter sp. DMC104. NCBI lineage: Bacteria > Pseudomonadati > Pseudomonadota > Gammaproteobacteria > Lysobacterales > Lysobacteraceae > Lysobacter > Lysobacter sp. DMC104. The sequence continues at coordinate 206,195 of NZ_JBQUZW010000002.1, forward strand.
GCTGGCGCTGATCAAGCGCCGGCTGATCGGCGGGCGGGCCCAGCGCGTGCTGCAACTGTCGCACCGCTTCCTCGGCCTCACCATGCTGATCCTGCTGGTGCTGCACGCCGGCTTCGCGCATGCCGGTTTCCTGCACGCCACCTTCGCGGTGACGATGCTGGTCGTGGCCGCCGGTGCACTGCTGAACCTGCTGCCGGCCAGCCGGCTGGGCACCTGGGGCCAGTGGACCACCGCGTTCCACATCTGCGCCGGCTGCCTGCTGGCCGCGCTCGGCGTGATGCACCTGTACTTCGTCTACGCCTACGCCGGCTGAGCCCCGACGCCCGCTCTCCGCGGAGGCCCGACCGCTTGTCGGGGTGTCTCTACCGCGCGCAGCGGCAGCGTCGGGAAGTCGTCGTCTCCTTCGTCCCGACCGGTGCGCCATCCCGGCGCATCGACATCCCCAAGCTCAAGGAGAGCTGACCATGACATATTCGTTCCGCGCCGCACTGTTCGCGCTGGGCCTCGCGGCCTGCGCCTGGTTGCCAGGCACCGCATCCGCCCAGGGCGTCCTGATGGGCAGCGCCGACCTCGACGGCGACAACATCGCCGAGACGGTCTACAACAACGGCTCGTACATCACCGTCAAGAGCACGAACGGCAGCAGCTACAACTACCAGATCAGCACCGGCTCGTGGGCGCTGCTCTACGGCAACTTCACCAGCGTGCAGGACCTCGACGGCACGCCCGGCGCCGAGATCCCGATCAACATCGGTGGCGCGCTGAAGGTGATCAACCACAATTCGCGCAGCAGCTACAACTACCAGATCAGCACCGGCTCGTGGGCCGCATCGCCCGGCGGCATCACCGACCTCAACGGCATCGCCGGCAACGAGATCCTGATCGTGGCGTCGGATTCCCTGAAGGTCGTCGACCATCGCGCGCGCAGCACCAGCTCGCAGCCGATGTCCGGCACCTACGCCGTCGCGGTCTACGGCATCAGGGACCTGGATGGCCAGCCCGGCGCCGAGGTCCCGATCGCCAACGGCTCCGCGTTGCGCGTCTACAACTACCGCACCCGCAGCATGAGCAGCACGCCGGTGAGCAGCGGCAGCTGGGCCATCTGCAACGATCCGGGCATCCCCAACTGCGTCAGCGACCTGAACGGCACCGCGGGCGCCGAGCTGATCCTGATCCTGCCCAACTACATCAGCGTCTACAGCTACGTCACCGGGTCGATGAGCAACTACATCATCAACGCCCAGTACGCGATCCTCTCCGACGGCGTGCGTCAGTTCGACGGCACCACCGGCAACGAGATCGCAGTCGCCCGGAACGACGGCAACATCAACATCATCTACCCGCGCACCGGCACCGTGCAGTACATCAACGGCAGCAACACCTTCGGTACCTGGTGGTCGCTGCTGAACTACGCCAACCTCGACGGCGTGGCCGGCGACGAGATCCGCGTCCGCAACAACGGCACCGCCCGCAACTACCGCATCTATCCGCGCAGCGGTTCGGTGGTCGCCGAGTGACCCCCGGTGCGGGCGCGTGCAACGCGCGCCCGCATTCCACCTGCCCCGGGCTGCCGGGAACGACCTGCCACCGGGACGCCTTCCGCGCCGGTCTTCGTGCACGCGGCAGCGTCATCCGCCCCCTCGCCGCCCCCCTGATCCTCTCTTGCCGCGGATTCCGCTGTTCCATCCGGAAACGCGCGCACCGCATCACCGACGACGTCGACGGATCGTCGACGGCTTGCCGCGCCGCGCGGATTCCATCGCCCTTTCCAAGCAAGGAATCGCTCACATGACGGCACTCCCCAGGGTCTTCGCAGCCTTGTTGCTGCTACTCGCCTTCACCGACGCCTCCGCGGCCAAACGCGCGAACTTCGGTGGCACCCTCCACTTCATCCATTCCTACGGCACCACCGACGGCGACAACCCCAACAACACCTGGTACATCCCCGCCCAGAACCTCAGGACACCGGTCGCCTTCTACCACCTGAACCCGAAACTGGTGCAGTCGCAGATCTATTCGCTGAAAGCCAGCGGCCAGTCCGCCTACGGCATCATCCTGCACCACTCGAGCATCGGCGAGTGCGAATACAACGCCTGCAACGACGGCGTCTACGACGGGGTCTGGGGCGAGGTCATCGACGATTCGCAATCCGCAATGCGTCCGCAGCATCGCCTCAACCTGAAAGCCGTCATCGGCGCCGCGCTGGATGCCGGGTTCCGGCGGATCTACATCCGGTTCGGCTACAACAACAATCCGGACAGCTGGACGCAGTGGAACGAAACCCGTTACCAGCAAGCCTGGAATTTCATCGTCGATGCGCGCAACGCCGCGCGCGAGGAAGTGAACAGCCGCGGCCTGTCGCATCTTTACGCTTCGCCCAACAACATCCTGATCTTCGATCTCGGTGGCGAATCCGGCGGTCTCAGCGGCGGCCAGCTCGAGCCGTTCATGGTGCGCCTGTGGCAGGACTACACCTATTCGTTCGGCAACGACGACACGGTCGGCTATTCGATCGCGTGGGCGCCCGGCCGCTTCAGCCGGCTGAAGAACCTGCTGGCACCCACCGGCGTCCTGCCGAAGATGTGGGGTGTCGACATCTACGACAACATGACCACGGGCTTCAGCCAGATGTACAGCGAAATGGGTCCGCTGCGGAACCAGCCGATCCATCTCATCGAGACCTACTTCAACCGCGCACAGACCGCACAGGAAGCACAGGCCGCACTGAACCAGAACGAGTTCCTGAACGTGGCGTACTTCGGGCAGTGGCCGACCGCCCCGGGTGCGGGGCACTTCTCGCGCCCGGTCGTCGATTCGCTCATCACGACCACCACGTTCTCGAACTACCTGTCGACCATGCTCGGCGTCCGCAGGATGCACATCACGTCCAGCAACGCCGACTTCCTCGGGGTGAAGGACATCGACTGCACGACCAAGGCCAGCTTCCCGTGCAGCGTCGGCCTGCGCTGGGCCAAGCCGCCGACCGGCAGGAAATACGGCATCTACGTCCGCATTTCGGGCAGCACCTCGCTGGTGCATTGCGAAACCGTGGCGGGCAGTTCGACCGTTTCGTGGATCTCGTCGTATCCGGAGTACAAGTTCGACATCTACGAGATCAACGCTGCGTCGTGCAACCACCCAACGCCCAACCCCGGCGCGATCCTGCGGGCCACTGCGGAGGCAACACCGTTCTGACCACGTCGCCGCGGGCGGGACACCGCTCCGCCCGCGGCGCGTTCCATGCCAAGATGGCGCATGGACCGCGCACTCGACCTCATCGTCTTCGGCGCCACCGGCTTCACCGGCCGGCTGGTCGCCGAATATCTCCACAACACGTATGGCGACACCGGCGACCTGCGCTGGGCCATGGCCGGCCGCAGCGCCGCGAAGCTGGCCGAGGTGCGCGACGCCCTCGGCATCGACGCCGCGCTGCCGCTGCTGGTCGCCGACGCCGCCGACGGCGACGCGCTCACCGCACTCGTGCGCCGCGCGAAGGTCGTGCTCACCACCGTCGGCCCGTACCAGCGCTTCGGCGAACCGCTGATCCGCGCCTGCGCCGCCGCCGGCACCGACTACGTCGACCTCTGCGGCGAGCCGGGCTGGATGGCGAAGATGATCCCCGAACTGCAACCGATCGCGCAGGGCAGCGGCGCGCGCATCGTGTTCTCCTGCGGCTTCGACTCCATCCCGTTCGACCTCGGCGTGCTCTACGCGCAGCACGAGGCACAGGCGCGTCTCGGTGCACCACTGAAGCGCGTCCACGGCCGCGTGAAGACGATGAAGGGCACGTTCTCCGGCGGTACCGTCGCCAGCATGCTCGCGACCTACGCGGCCACGAAGGCCGATCCGTCGCTGCGGCGCACGCTGGTCGACCCGTTCGCGCTGACGCCGGGCTTCAAGGGCCCGCGCCAGCCCAACGATTTCGTCGCCGAACGCGACGCGCTGGCCGGCGGCTGGACCGCGCCGTTCGTGATGGCGACGATCAACACCAAGAACGTACATCGCAGCCACGCGCTGCTCGGCCATCCTTGGGGCACGGACTTCGTCTACAGCGAACGCATGCTCACCGGCGACGGCCCCGCGGGCGAGAAGCGTGCGAAGAAGATGCTGCGCCAGGCGAAGACCCAGAATCTGCTGCTCGCCTTCGCGCCGACCCGCGCCCTGCTCGCCCGCTTCGCGCTGCCGAAACCCGGCGAGGGCCCGAACGCCGAACAGCGCGAGAAGGGCCGCTACGAGCTGCTGTTCTTCGGCGAGACCGCCGACGGCAAGACGCTTGTCGCCCGCGTCACCGGCGACCGCGATCCCGGCTACGGCTCGACCTCGAAGATGATCGGCGAAGCCGCGATCAGTCTCGCCCGCGACATCGACCACGCGCGCACGCCCGGCGGCGTGTGGACGCCGGCCGCGGCGATGGGCCTGCCGCTGGTCGAACGCCTGCGCGCGAAGGCCGGGCTGACCTTCGATCTCGTCGGCGCGTGACGCGGGCCGCGGCTCGCTTCGCATGGCGCACGCGTCGCCACGCCGCGGCATGAGCGCATCACCGCGCGTCATGTAGAGCGCGCGATCCGCCCGGAATCAGGCGCCCAGGAAAATCGTCGGAATCGCGGGAATTCCGACGAAAACCGATTTTTCACACATCGCTCGCGCGGCGCTGCGCAGACTGCGTCCATCCCCTCGGAGGACGCCCGCATGCGCATCACCATCGTCGGCGCCGGATTCAGCGGCGCAACGCTCGCCACCGCGCTCGCCACGTCGCGCGACACCGACGTCGATCTTTGTCTCGTCGGCGTCGCGAGCAATTTCGGCTGCGGCGTCGCCTACGGCGATGCCCGCGGCGAACACCTGCTCAACACCCGTGCGGGGCAGCTCGGCGCCGACGCAGCGAAGCCGGCCGGTTTCGCGCAGTGGCTCAACCTCTCGCCGCGCGCCCGCGACGAATTCCTGCCGCGCGTCGCCTACGGCGAATACCTGCTCGACCGCCTGCACGAAGCCGAACGCACTTCCACCAACCTCACCACGCTGGAACACGAGGTCGTGGAGATCGACCGCCTGACCGGCGGCGGCTTCCGCGTGCACCTCGACGACGGCGCCAGCTTCTTCAGCGACGTGGTGGTGCTCGCCGTCGGCGCGCTGCCGCCGCAGCGGCTGGCGGGCGTCGGCCCGCGGCTGGCGCGGAGCCCGCGCTACATCGCGTCGCCGTGGCAGGAAGGCGAACTGCAGCGGATCGATCCCGATGCGCGACTGCTGATCGCGGGCACCGGCCTGACCATGGTCGACGTGCTGGCGACGCTGCGCCGGCAGGGGCATCGCGGCGAGATCGTCGCACTGTCGCGGCATGGCCTGCTGCCGCAGCGCCACACCGCGGACGCGGCCGATCCGATCGAACTGCCACCCAGCGTGCGCCATGCGTTGCGTGCTCAGGACCTGCATGCGCTGGTGTCCTCGCTGCGCTCGGTCGCGCAGATCGTCGACGATTGGCGCCCGCTGGTGGACGCGCTGCGCCCGCACACGCAGGCGTTCTGGCGCGGCCTGACGCCGGTGCAGCGCGCACGTTTCCTGCGCCATGTGCGCGCGTTCTGGGAGATCCATCGGCACCGCATGGCACCACGCGTCGCCACCGAGGTCGATGCGATGCGTGCGAGCGGCCAGTTGCGGATCGTCGCCGGCCGCCTGCTGCGCGCCGGCGTCGCCGGCGATCGCGTGTCGGTGGTGTTCCGCGAGCGCGGCAGCGACACCGCCGATGCCGGGATGTTCGACGGCCTGGTCCGCGCCACGGGCCTCGATACCGACATTACCCGCACCACGCATCCGCTGATCCAGCATCTCTACGCCACCGGCACCGTCGCGGCCGACCCGCTGGACCTGGGCCTGCGCGTCACCGCCGCCAGCGAAGTGATCGATGCCCGCGAACGACCGGTCCCCGACCTGTACTGCATCGGTGCGCTGGCCCGCGGCGAAAGCTGGGAGATGACCGGCATCGCCGAACTGCGTGCGGCGGTGCATGCGCTGGCGAAGCGGCTGCGCGCGCCGGTGAAGACGCACGCCACCGCATCGACAGCCGCGCCTCACGCACGCGAGGCACGGCCGGGTTGACGCCGCAAGATCACTCGCGGCGGTACACCTGCGCGCCCTGCGCCAGGAATTCCTGCGACTTCTCGGCCATGCCGGCTTCAAGCGCCTGCGCTTCGTCGACGCCGTGCTCGGCCGCATAGTCGCGCACGTCCTGGGTGATCTTCATCGAACAGAAGTGCGGACCGCACATCGAGCAGAAGTGCGCGACCTTGTGCGCGTCCTTCGGCAGCGTCTCGTCGTGGAATTCCTTGGCTTTCTCCGGGTCGAGGCCGAGGTGGAACTGGTCGTCCCAGCGGAACTCGAAGCGCGCCTTGCTCAGCGCGTTGTCGCGCACCTGCGCGCCGGGATGGCCCTTGGCGAGATCGGCCGCATGCGCGGCGATCTTGTACGCCATGATGCCGTCGCGCACGTCCTGGCGATTCGGCAGACCGAGGTGTTCCTTCGGCGTGACGTAGCAGAGCATCGCGGTGCCGTACCAGCCGATCATCGCCGCACCGATCGCGCTGGTGATGTGGTCGTAGCCCGGCGCGATGTCGGTGGTCAGCGGGCCGAGCGTGTAGAACGGCGCTTCGCCGCACTCGCGCAGCTGCTTGTCCATGTTCTCCTTGATCAACTGCATCGGCACGTGGCCGGGGCCTTCGATCATGGTCTGCACGTCGTGCTTCCACGCGATCTTGGTGAGTTCGCCGAGCGTTTCCAGCTCACCGAACTGCGCCGCGTCGTTGGCATCGGCCAGGCACCCCGGACGCAGGCCGTCACCGAGCGAGAAGGCCACGTCATAGGCCTTCATGATCTCGCAGATGTCCTCGAAGTGCGTGTAGAGGAAATTTTCCTTGTGGTGCGCCAGGCACCACTTCGCCATGATCGAACCGCCACGGCTGACAATGCCGGTGGTGCGCTTCGCGGTCAGCGGCACGTAGCGCAGCAGCACGCCGGCGTGGATGGTGAAGTAGTCGACGCCCTGCTCCGCCTGCTCGATCAGCGTGTCGCGGAAGATCTCCCAGGTCAGCGCCTCGGCGCGGCCGTCGACCTTCTCCAGCGCCTGGTAAATGGGAACGGTGCCGATCGGGACCGGCGCATTGCGGATGATCCACTCGCGGGTCTCGTGGATGTGCTTGCCGGTGCTGAGGTCCATCACCGTGTCGCCGCCCCAGCGGATCGCCCACACCAGCTTCTCGACTTCTTCCGCGATCCCCGACGACACCGCGCTGTTGCCGATGTTCGCGTTGATCTTGGTGAGGAAATTCCGGCCGATGATCATCGGCTCGCTTTCCGGATGGTTGATGTTGCACGGCAGGATCGCGCGGCCGCGGGCGATCTCGTCGCGCACGAACTCGGGCGTGATGATCGTCTGGATGCTCGCGCCGAAATGCTCGCCCGGATGCTGCTTCAGCAGGTGCGCCTCGCGCACCGCCTCCAGCCGCTGGTTCTCGCGGATCGCGACGAATTCCATTTCCGGGGTGACGATGCCGCGCTTGGCGTAATGCATCTGGGTGACGTTGGCACCGGCCTTCGCCCGGCGCGGCAGCGCACGGTTCGGGAAGCGCACCGCGTCGAGCTTCGGATCGTGTTCGCGCGCGCGACCGAACTCCGAGCTGAGGCCCGGCAGTTGTTCGGAATCGCCGCGGGCTTCGATCCACGCGGCGCGCACCGGCGCGAGGCCGGCGGCCAGATCGATGCGGGCATCGGGATCGGTGTAGGGACCGGAGGTGTCGTAGACGGTGACCGGCGGGTTGTCCTCGCCGCCGAACAGCGTCGGCGTGCGCGCGAGCGCGATCTCGCGCATCGGCACGCGCACGCCGGGCTGCGCGCCGTCAACGAAGATCTTGCGCGAGCCCGGGATCGGCCGGGTCACGGATTCGGACAGCTGTTCGGTCTGCTGCAACAGCGGGGAAGGCACGGCATTCATCGGCGCACTCACTCTGCGTTCGTCCTGCGGTTCTGGACGTCCGCGCTGGGCTGCGGACGGATCGGGACGAAGCGGCGGCGCATCGACCGCACGGGCGGTGCGGGCCTTGCGAAGCTTCCCTACGCCGGTCTGAACCGGTCAGTGGCCACCGCCCATGCAAGGCGTGAAGCCCAGGTTCGAAGGGTCTGTCTCAACCGCCTGCGGCCGGGGCCGCGGACGATACCCCCGCTTCTCGAACCGGCATTGAACCATTCTTTCCCCCTTCGCCGCCAGCGCCTCCCGCCTGGCGCCCGTCGATCGTCCCGGCGCACCTGCAGGGCCTCCCGCGGCGCGAGACTGAATGCATTCAAAATACGCGAACGTCGGCGACGAACGGGACGTCCGTCGTACGCCGTGGATGCGGCGCGTCGGAAACGTCCGCATCGATTCGGAATCGGAATGACACCATCGCGATGCAGGACGGTGGATCTTCCGTTTCCCGATGTTGCGTTCACGAATCGCGCCGGAGACTTCGCAGCGCCATCACTCGCGAATGATCACGGCTATCGGCCACGCCACGCATCGTCCATGCGCGAGTGATGATGTCTTTCGCCGGGGATTCACATGCCTTCGCATGCATCGCGGATTGCGCACGCGGCCGCGCAGACCACGCATGTCGCGACGATTGACCAGGCAGCACGTCGTTCCTAGAGTCCGGCTAGCAGGGCGTACCGGATCGCATGCGCGCCGCTGCCGATGGAAACACCCACTGACAGACAAGGAGTTCGTCATGAAATGCATGAGTACCCTCTGTGTGATGCTGCTGATCGCCGTGCCGACGGTGCACGCGGCCGATGCGGGCAGGAATTCGTTCAAGCGACTGCCCGGGAAGGCCGTCTTCCTCCGCGGCGACAACCTGGTGACGCACGCGCTGCCCGAGTTCGGCGCAAGCAGGCCCGCCGCCCTCCAGACGCCGCAGGAAAAGGCCGCCGGCCTCAGCGCGGTCATGGTCACGCCCAACGGCGACCTGTATGAATCCAGGATGGATCCGCAGGATGTCGCCATCTTCGAGAAAGCCATCCAGGAGATGCAGCGTCTCGGCCGCAATGCCACGACCTTCGGCACGCCACCGACCCTGCCCATGTCCGGCGCGAAGACGATGTTCACGCCCAGCGTCGTCATCGGCAGTGACGACCGCGTGCAGGTCACCAACACGGTGGCGTCGCCTTACTGGCACATCGGCCGCATCGCCGTCGGCTGCACCGGCACGCTGATTTCGCCGAAGCACGTGCTGACGGCCGGGCACTGCGTGTCCAATGGTGCGGGCACCTGGTACTCGAACCTGAACTTCACGGTCGCGCAGAACGGAAGCTACGCACCGTGGGGCACGCAGACGTGGACGCGCGCCGTCACCACCACCGCATGGCACAACAGCGCGGATTCGAACTACGACTACGCGCTGATCGTGCTCGGCGCGGCGCCGCACGGCGGCAATTCCGGCTGGGGCGTCTATTCGGGCGGCACCCACACCATCACCGGCTACCCGGGCGACAAGCCCACCGGCACGATGTGGACGCACTCGGGCAGCGTGTCGACCAGCGGCTCCTACCGGCTGTGCTACACGATCGACACCGCCGGCGGACAGAGCGGCAGCGGCATCGCCGACGGTGGCGGCGTCTACGTCCGCGGCATCCACACGACCGGCTCCTCGTCGCAGAATTGCGGCACGCGGATCACCAGCACCGTCTACAGCACGCTCCAGAACTGGATCGCGACCTACCCCAACTGAGACGTGGCTCGCCCGTGTCTTCCGCAACCCCGGGATGCGTCGCGCAGGCGGCACATCCCGGTCCATCCCGCCGATGGCACACAAGGCCGCCCGCCATGAGATTCCTGTTCCCGCTGGCACTGCTCCTGTCCACGAGTTGCGGCATGGCGGGCGATCGCCCGACCGCCCCGACGCCGCCGATGGAGACTGCGCTGATCGTCGGCAGCGCCGAAACGCCCGACCCGGTGCTGGCCAAGGTGCAGGAACTCGAGCGACGCGGCGTCGTGAAGGACGTCGTCGTCTACGAGTCCTTTCCCGTGCAGATCCGCCTGCGCGCACCGAAAGCGGTGATCGACGAACTCGACCGCATGCCCCGCGTGGGCGGGATCGAACGCAAGCCGTGAACGCGGAATCGTGGCGTCGCGCAAAGCGCGAGCGCCTCCGTTCGCGATGGCGCCGCCTCAGCGCAACGCTGCGTTGATCTTCTCCAGCGCCGCGGCGCCGGGATTGAGGTCGGCGGCTTCCAGCGTGTTCAGCGGCCGGGCGACGGTGCCGAGGTGGCCGTGCAGGTCGGGCGCCTCGGGATCGACATGCAGCAGGCCGGTGACGACTTCGCCGCGGGCCTGGCGCTGCTGGATGAGGTTCATCGCCGCGATGCGGTCACGCGGGTCGTAGCTCGCATCGAGCTTGTGCAGGCGCAGCACCGAGCCGTCGTGCTGCTCAATCTCCAGCGTCTCGCCGTCGGCGTAGTCGACCGCGATCTCGGTGCGGTGCGGCATCACGTCGAGGTAATTCACCGCGTCGTTGTGCTCGCGCACGTAGTCGTAGCTCTTGGTGCTGCCGGCATGGTTGTTGAACGCGATGCACGGGCTGATGACGTCGATGAACGCGGCGCCGCGGTGCGAGAGCGCGCCCTTGATCAGCGGCACCAACTGCTTCTTGTCGCCCGAGAAGCCGCGCGCGACGTAGGTGGCACCGAGTTGCAACGCCATCGTCACCAGATCGAGCGGACTGTCGGTGTTGGCGACGCCCTTCTTCGACACCGAGCCCTGGTCCGCGGTCGCCGAGAACTGGCCCTTGGTCAGGCCGTACACGCCGTTGTTCTCGACGATGTAGGCCATGTTCACGCCGCGGCGGATGGCATGCACGAACTGGCCGATGCCGATCGACGCCGAGTCGCCGTCGCCGGACACGCCGAGGTAGATCAGGTCGCGGTTGGCGAGGTTGGCGCCGGTCAGCACCGACGGCATGCGCCCGTGCACGGTATTGAAGCCGTGCGACTGGCCGAGGAAATAGTCCGGCGTCTTGCTGCTGCAGCCGATGCCCGACAGCTTGGCGACGCGGTGCGGCTCGATGTCGAGTTCCCAGCAGGCCTGGATGATCGCCGCGGAGATCGAATCGTGGCCGCAGCCCGCGCACAGCGTGCTGATCTTGCCTTCGTAGTCGCGACGGGTGAACCCGATCGCGTTGCAGGCCAGCGTGGGATGGTGCAGCTTCGGTTTGGCGAGGTAGGTCATCTCGGAGTCCTCGAATGCGTCATGCGTACAGCGCGTGTTCGCGCAGCGTGGAGCGCCACAGCCATTTCTCGCCTTCGACCACCGGCAGTCCCGCATGCAGCGATTCGGGATCCGGTCGGCCGTCGGCGACGTTGTAGTGCACCACCGCCATGCCGCGGTGGCCGCGCACGCGCAGCCCGGCGCGCGGATAGTCGGTCTCGCCGCCCTGCACGGGGGCCTGCAGATAGACCAGGAAGGTCGCGACGCGCTGGCCGCCGCCGTCGCCGGCATGCTCGCGGTTCAGCGCGATCTGCTCATCGGTGAAGTAGTCGACGTGGACGTCGTAGGCGTTGCCCGGCGCGTAGCGGATCACCGAACTCGGTTCGAGATCACGCGCACGCCAGCCCAGCGTGGATACCGCGCGATGCTGGAGCAGGCGGACGACGGCATCGGTTTCGAGCGGGCGCAGCGGACGTACCTGGCCGTCGAACTGTTCGATCTCGGACGCATCGTTGGCGCTGTGACGCCTGCCGCTCTGGTCGGGGCGCAGCAGCGAATCGGCGACCTTGTGGATCAGCCATGCGCATTCCTCGCGCGTGGCGAAGGCGTCGGCCGTGCCCACGCGCGGCCGACCGTCGGACCAGCGCCACTGCGGCATCGCCATCGCCGCGGGACGCACGGCATCACGCACCGCGGCGCGGCCGTCGGCATCGACGAAGAACGCCGGGTGCCCGATCGCGACCAGATGCGCTTCGAGCCGCTGCACGCGCGGATCGACGCCGCGCGTCGGGATGACCTCGTCGCGGCCGACCGAAGCGAGCAGCGGCTGCGCAGCGGCGAGATTGGCCTTGAGCGCGGCGTGCAACGTCGCGGTCGCGGCGGAATCGGCGTCGGCAGTGAACTCGTCCGCGGCTGCGCGCGCATCGCGCAGGCCCGCGTCCGCGGCGCGCAGCAGCAGCGTGCGCCCGAGCGTGGCGTCGCGCGGCACGCCGTCGCCGGTTGCGATGCGCAGCCCCAATCCGTAATACGCCGGCCCGAAACCCAGTGCGCAGGCGCGCAGCCACAGGCTGGCCGGCGCGACGCCGAGGTCGGGCGCGTCACCCTGCCCGGCGAGATAGGCAAACTGCCACGCCGATGGCGGATGGCCGTGCTCGGCCAGCAGGCGCAGCGGCGGCAGCGCAGCGGCGATCGAGAACGGCGTCGCGATGTCCTGCAGCAGCGCATCGGCAAGGCGATCGAGCGCCGGCGCGACACCGGCGTCGGCGGCACGGCGCAGCCAGACCAGCGCTTCCGCAGAAGCGCCGGGGCGCTGCACGACCTGCAAGTGATACGCACCCAGCATCCACTGTGCCCGTGCGCCACCCGGCGCCTCGGCCGCGGCACGCAACAGCGCGTAGCCCTGCTCGTGCTCCGGCGTGCCGTAGCGATGCCGGGCCAGCAACTGGTTCGCGAGCGCCAGCCGTTCGCGCGCGTCCTGCATCGGCGCGGCATCGCCGCGCGGGCCCGCCGGGCCCGAGGTCCATTGCATCACGCCGCGCGCTCCGGCCGCGCACCGCTGCGCCCGATCCGCTCGGCGATGGCGTCGGCGATGAAGCGCGCGGTGATCGGCGTGCCGTCGTAATGCAGCACCGCGACCAGTCGCGCCGGATCGATGCCGAACGCGTCGATCAGCAGCGTGCGCAGCTGGCCATCGCGGTTCTGCTCGACCACGAACACGGTCTCGTGCGCGGCGATGAAGTCGCGCACGCTGTCCGGGAACGGGTAAGCGCGCACGCGCACGGTGTCGATCGCGATGTCGTCGCGGCGCAAACGGTCGACGGCTTCGGCCATCGCCGGGCTGGTCGAGCCGAAGAACAGCGCACCGTGCCGCGCCGGCACGTCGCCGCGGTCGAACACCGGCTGCGGCACGAGGTTGCGCGCAGTGTCGAACTTCAGCAGCAGCCGCTTCATGTTGTAGACGTAGTCCGGCCCGCGCTCGGAATACTGCGCCTGCGGATTGCGCGAGGTGCCGCGGGTGAAGTACGCGCCCTTGTCCGGATGCGTGCCGGGATAGGTGCGGTACGGGATGCCGTCGCCGTCGATGTCCTTGTAGCGCGCGAACTCCTTGCCTGCGTCCAGGTCCTCGGCGCTCAGCACCTTGCCGCGGTCGTAGACGCGACGGTCGTCCCAGACGAACGGCGCGCACAGGCGCTGGTTCATGCCGATGTCGAGATCGGTCATCAGGAACACCGGCGTCTGCAGGCGATCGGCGAGATCGAGCGCATCGGCGGCGAAGGTGAAGCACTCGTGCGGGTCCTCGGGGAACAGCAGCACGTGCTTGGTATCGCCGTGCGAGGCGTGCGCCGCGGCGAGGATGTCCGACTGCTGCGTGCGCGTGGGCATGCCGGTGGACGGGCCGCCGCGCTGCACGTCGATGATGGTGACCGGAATCTCGGCGAAGTACGCCAGGCCGATGAACTCGTTCATCAGCGACACGCCCGGGCCCGAGGTCGCGGTGAACGCACGCGCGCCGTTCCAGCCGGCGCCGACCACCATGCCGATCGAGGCGATCTCGTCCTCGGCCTGCAGGATGGCGTACTTCTTCGCGCCGTCCTCGTCGTGGCGGTACTTCTGGCAGTACTTCTGGAACGCCTCGGCCAGCGACGATGACGGCGTGATCGGATACCACGCGCACACCGTGGCGCCGCCGTAGACGCAGCCCAGCGCGGCGGCGGCGTTGCCTTCGGCGAAGATGCGGTCGCCCACCTTGTCGGACCGCTGCACGCGCAGGCCGATCGGGCAGGACAGGTGCTGCAGCGCCCAGTCGCGGCCGAGATGCAGCGCTTCGACGTTCGGCCTCAGCAGCTTTTCCTTGCCCTTGTACTGCTCGCCGATCAGCCGCTCGATCTCGGCCGGGTCGATGTCCAGCAGCGCGCTGAGCGCGCCGACGTACATGATGTTCTTGAACAGTTGGCGCTGGCGCGGATCGCTGTAGGTCGCGTTGCAGATCTCGGTCAGCGGGATGCCGATCACCTGCACGTCGTCGCGGAACTTCGAGCGCGGCATCGGCTTGCTGTTGTCGTACACGAGATAGCCGCCGGCTTCGATCTCGGCGATGTCGGCGTCCCAGGTCTGCGGGTTCATCGCCACCATCAGGTCGACACCACCGCGCCGGCCCAGCCAGCCGGCTTCGCAGACGCGCACCTCGTACCAGGTCGGCAACCCCTGGATGTTCGACGGGAAGATGTTGCGCGGGCTGACCGGCACGCCCATGCGCAGGATGGACTTGGCGAACAGCTCGTTGGCGGAAGCCGAACCGGAACCGTTGACGTTGGCGAACTTGACGACGAAATCGTTGATCGACTGCAGTGGAGCGTGGCCGGCCGTCATGCCGCCTCCTTCTTCTTGACGTCGCGGCAGCGCGGGCCGGCGTGGGTTTCCAGCAACAGGAACTTCTGCATGTCCCAGGCGCCGGTGGGGCAGCGCTCGGCGCACAGGCCGCAGTGCAGGCAGACGTCCTCGTCCTTCACCATCACCCGGTGCGTCTTCAGCGGGCCGGCGACGTACAGCGGCTGTTCGAGGTTGAGCGCCGGTGCGGTCAGGCGACCGCGCAGGTCGGCTTCGTCGCCGTCGGGCGTGAAGGTGATGCAGTCGGTCGGGCAGATGTCGACGCAGGCATCGCACTCGATGCACTTGTCCTTGGTGAAGACGGTCTGCACGTCGCAGTTGAGGCAGCGCTGGGTTTCCTTCAGCGCGGTCGCGACGTCGAAGCCCAGTTCGACCTCGACGCGGATGCTGTCGAGCTTCTTCGCGGCTTCCGACCACGGCACCTTGTAGCGCTCGTCGGGCGAGACCGCGTTGTCGTAGCTCCACTCGTGGATGCCCATCTTCTGCGAGACCAGCGTCGCGTCGGGCGCCGGCCGCAGCTTGGGATCCTCGCCGTGCAGCAGGCGGTCGATGCTGACCGCCGCGGCGTGGCCGTGCGCGACCGCCCAGATGATGTTCTTCGGCCCGAACGCCGCGTCGCCGCCGAACAGCACGTGCGGCAGCGTCGACTGGTGCGTGACCGTGTCGACGACCGGCATACCCCACTGGTCGAAGTCGATGCCGAGGTCGCGCTCGATCCACGGGAAGGCGTTTTCCTGGCCCACCGCGATCAGCACTTCGTCGCAGGCGTGGAACTCCTCCGGCTCGCCGGTGGGCACGAGTTTGCGGCGGCCGTTGGCATCGTACTCGGCGCGGACCTTCTCGAAGGTCATGCCGGTGAGCCGGCCGCTGGCGTGGACGAAGCTCTTCGGCACGCGGCAGTCGAGGATCGGGATGCCTTCGTGCATCGCGTCCTCCTTCTCCCACGGGCTGGCCTTCATCTCGTCGAAACCGGAGCGGACGATGACCTTCACGTCCTCGCCGCCGAGCCGGCGCGCCGAGCGGCAGCAGTCCATCGCGGTGTTGCCGCCGCCGAGCACGATCACGCGCTTGCCGACCTTCGTGACGTGGCCGAAGTAGACGTTCGCCAGCCAGTCGAGGCCGACGTGGATCTGCGCCGCGGCCTCCTGCCGGCCGGGGATGTCGAGGTCGCGCCCGCGCGGCGCACCACTGCCGACGAACACCGCATCGAAGCCCTGTGCCAGCAGGTCGCGCATCGATTCGATGCGGTGGTTGCCGATGAACTCGACGCCGAGGTCGAGCACGTAGCCGGTTTCCTCGTCGATGACCTCCTCGGGCAGGCGGAAGCGCGGCACCTGGGTGCGCATGAAGCCGCCGGCCTTGGGATCGGCCTCGAACACGGTCACGTGGTAGCCCAGCGGCGCGAGGTCGCGGGCCACGGTCAGCGAGGACGGCCCGGCGCCGACGCAGGCGATGCGCTTGCCGTTGTGCCGGGTCGCAGGCTTCGGCATCCGCGCGGAGACGTCGCCCTTGAGGTCGGCGGCCACGCGCTTGAGCCGGCAGATCGCGACCGGTTCCGGATGCTCACCGTTGTTCTCCTCGACCCGCCCGCGCCGGCAGGCCGGCTCGCAGGGCCGGTCGCAGGTGCGGCCGAGGATCCCGGGGAAGACGTTGCTGCGCCAGTTCACCATGTAGGCGTCGGCCGGGCGGCCGGCGGCGATCAGGCGGATGTACTCGGGGACTGGCGTATGTGCGGGGCACGCCCACTGGCAATCGACGACCCGATGGAAAGTGTTCGGGTCCTGTGGATCGGTCGGCTTCACTGCGACCTCATGCTGGCTTCCGACCGAGAGCGTCGGTCAACGCACTGCAGCGCGAGTCTAGCCCCCGGCTCGGGGCGTCGTCACGTGGGGCGATGCGCTGCGATGCCGACCGCGATTTCGCGCAGCGCCCCGATTGCATACGGTTTCAGCACACGCTCCCACCCGCCCGGAAAACCCGCATTCGACCATCGTCGAGTGCACGTCGCGAACAGCTAGCGCATTGATTCGCATGGGATTGCATCCTGCCCGCGGGGGCACCCGACCCCATATGCCGATTCGTCACGAGACCGGGGGTTGACATTCCGCAGAGAAGCATGTTTCTCTGCGGACATGACGCAGCGCAACATCCACCGCCCGCCTCGCCCCATCGCCATCGCGGCGATGCGCGACCACGCGGAAGCGGTGCGCGCAAGGTTCTTCCTCGCAGGGACCGCGCTGGTCGTCCTCGTTCTTGTCGTCGTTCTTATTACCACGCCACCAGGTGCGGGATAGGGTTGCGCGACACACAACCCCGGGTTCAGACGAAACCCCCGCACCTGAGAAGGCGCGGGGGTTTTGCTTTATCGGGCCCGGCATTTTCCGAATCGTTCCGAAGGATCCAGAGTCAGATGCACAGCGACGCGATCAAATCCGGCCCCGCCCGCGCTCCCGCCCGCGCCATGCTGCGCGCGACCGGGCTGGACGATGCCGCCATCGCCAAACCCTTCGTCGGCGTGATCCACACCTGGTCCGACGTGTCCCCGTGCAACCTGACGCTGCGTGACCTGGCACAGGACGTGCGCCGCGGCGTGATCACCGCCGGCGGCACGCCGATCGAGTTCAACACCATCGCCGTGACCGACGGCATCGCGATGGGCAGCGATGGCATGCGTGCTTCGCTGGCGTCGCGCGAGACCATCGCCGATTCGATCGAACTCGCGGTGTCCGGCCACTGCCTGGACGCGATGGTGCTGCTGGTGGGCTGCGACAAGACCATCCCGGCCGCGGCGATGGCGGCGGCGCGGCTGGACGTGCCGACGGTGATCCTCTACGGCGGCACGATCCTGCCGGGCAAGTGCAAGTCGAAGCACGCCGACGGCAGCGAAGGCGAGCGTGCGCTGACCGTGCAGGACGTGTTCGAGGCGGTGGGCGCGCATTCGGCCGGCCGCATCGATGATGCCGAACTGGGCGAGATCGAGCGTCGCGCCTGCCCCGGTGCCGGCGCCTGCGGCGGCCAGTTCACCGCGAACACGATGGCGATGGTGCTGACCTTCCTCGGCCTGTCGCCGCTGGGCGACAACGACATCCCGGCGGTGCACGCCGACAAGCCGAAGGCCGCCGAGCGCTGCGGCGAGCGCGTGATGCAGCTGCTGCGCGACGGCGGCCCGACGCCGCGCCAGTTGCTGACGCCGACCGCGCTGCGCAATGCCGCGCGCGCGGTGTCGGCGACGGCGGGCTCGACCAACGCCGCGCTGCATCTGCTGGCGATCGCGCACGAGGCCGGCGTGGCGTTCGACCTGGAGGAATTCGAGGCCGCCAGCGCGAACACGCCGGTGATCGCCGACCTGAAACCGGGCGGCCGCTACACGGCGGCGGAGATGTTCCAACAAGGCGGCACCGCACTGGTGGCGCAGGCGCTGATCGCGGCCGGCTTGATCGAGGATATCCCCACGGTCGCCGGCCGCAGCTTTTTTGCGGACGCGAACGCCGCGACGACCTCCCCCACGCAGGATGTCGTGCGTCCCGTGTCCGATCCCATCAAGCCGCGCGGCGGCTATTCGATCCTCTACGGCGACCTCGCGCCGGAAGGCTGCATCGTGAAGCTCGCCGGCCACGGCCGCGAGAAGCACAGCGGCCCGGCGCGCGTGTTCGACAGCGAGGACGCCGCGTTCGCCGCGGTGCAGGCGCGACAGATCCGGGCCGGCGACGTGGTGGTGATCCGCTTCGAAGGCCCGGCCGGCGGCCCCGGCATGCGCGAGATGCTGGCGGTGACCGCGGCGCTGGTCGGCCAGGGCCTGGGCAACGACGTGGCGCTGATCACCGACGGCCGCTTCAGCGGCGCGACCCACGGCTTCATGGTCGGCCACATCTCGCCGGAAGCCGCGCACGGCGGCCCGATCGCGCGGCTGCGCGACGGCGACATCGTGACGATCGACGTCGTCGCGCGTCGCCTCGACGTGGCCGCCGACCTCGCCGCGCGCGCACCGGAACGCATCGCCCCGCGCGTGCGCCACGGCGTGCTGGCGAAGTACGCGCGCGACGTGCGCTCGGCCTCGCGCGGCGCAGTGACCTCGCCCGGCCTGCTCGACGCCGCGGCGGCCGACGCGAAGCGCATCGACGCCGCACTCGTCGCCTCCGAACCCGCCTGACCTCTCCTGCCGCGCCCTCCCCGCCTCTCCCTCCCCCCGTTCTTCTCCAACCTTCAACGAGACCTCGCCATGAACGCTTCCGCCAAGCCCCAGATCGCTGTCATCGGTTACGGCAGCCAGGGCCGTGCCCACGCCCTCAACCTCCGCGATTCCGGCTTCGACGTCGTCGTCGGCCTGCGTCCGGGCGGCCCCACCGAGGTCAAGGCGCTCGCCGACGGCTTCACCGTGAAGTCGCCCGCCGAAGCCGCGGCACAGGCCGACCTGGTCGCCGTGCTTACGCCCGACATGGTGCAGAAGAAGCTCTACGCCGACGTGCTGGCGCCGAACATGAAGCAGGGCGCCTGCCTGCTGTTCGCGCATGGCCTGAACGTGCACTTCGGCATGATCTCGCCGCGCGCCGACCTCGACGTGGTGCTGGTCGCGCCCAAGGGCCCGGGCGCGCTGGTGCGCCGCGAGTACGAGATCGGCCGCGGCGTGCCCTGCATCTACGCCGTGCACCAGGATCGCAGCGGTCGCGCCGAGGAACTGGCGAAGACCTATGCCGGCGGCCTCGGCGGCGCGCGCGCCAATCTGATCAAGACCACGTTCAAGGAAGAGACCGAGACCGATCTGTTCGGCGAACAGGCCGTGCTCTGCGGCGGCGCCAGTGCGCTGGTGCAGGCCGGCTTCGAGACGCTGGTCGAGGCCGGCTACCAGCCGGAGATCGCCTACTACGAAGTCCTGCACGAACTGAAGCTGATCGTCGACCTGTTCTACGAAGGCGGCATCACCCGCATGCTCGAGTTCATCTCCGAGACCGCGCAGTACGGCGATTTCGTCAGCGGTCCGCGCGTGATCAACGCCGAGACCAAGGCGCGCATGAAGGACATCCTGAGCGAGATCCAGGACGGTACCTTCGTGCAGAAGTGGGTGGCCGAATACGACGCCGGCCTGCCGAACTACAAGCGCTACCAGCAGGCCGACAAGGACCATCCGATCGAGAAGGTCGGCAAGGAACTGCGCGCGAAGATGCAGTGGCTGCAACAGGGCCAGGCCGCGCCGCAGCCGGCCGCCACTCCGACCAAACCCAATCCCATTGCCGAGACTGCGTGATGAACGGTGCCCGCTGGCTGGTGCAGGCGTTGCTGGCGGAGGGCGTGGACACGCTGTTCGGGTATCCCGGCGGCACGATCATGCCCTTCTACGACGCCCTGCATGGATCGCCCCTCAAACACGTGCTGGTGCGCCACGAGCAGGGCGCCGCGTTCGCCGCGAACGGCTGGGCGCGGGCCAGCGGGCGGGTCGGCGTCTGCGTCGCGACCTCCGGTCCGGGCGCCTCCAACCTGGTGACCGGCATCGCCGACGCGATGCTGGACTCGGTGCCGATGGTCTGCATCACCGGCCAGGTCGCCACCCACCTGATGGGCACCGACGCGTTCCAGGAACTCGACGTCTTCGGCATGACCCTGCCGATCGTCAAGCACAACTTCCTGGTGCGCAGCGTCAACGAACTGCCGACCGTGCTGCGCGAAGCGTTCCGGCTGGCGCGTGAAGGGCGTCCCGGCCCGGTGCTGATCGACCTGCCGAAGGACGTGCAGGTGTCCGATGCCTCGCACCTGCCGGCGCACACCCCGGCGCCGGTCGATGCCGTGCCCGGCGCCAGCGACGCCTCGCTGCACGCGGCGCTGGCGCAGCTGGCGCTGGCGAAGAAGCCGCTGATCTACGCCGGCGGCGGCATCGCGCTGGGCAATGCGGTGGAGGCGTTCCGCGAATTCGTCGAGGCCGCGCAGATCCCGACCGTGCTGACGCTGAAGGGCCTGGGTGCGCTGCCGGATGCGCATCCGCTGAACCTCGGCATGCTCGGCATGCACGGCAGCCGCGCCGCGAACCTGGCGGTGCAGGCCTGCGACCTGCTGTTCGCGGTCGGCGCGCGCTTCGACGACCGCGCCACCGGCAAGCTGGCCGAGTTCGCGCCGAACGCCCGCGTGGTGCATCTGGACGTCGACGCCTGCGAACTGGGCAAGCTGCGCTTCGCCGATGCGCCGGTGCGCGGCGACGTCGCGATCAGCATGCGACGCATGCAGGCCGCGGCCGCCGCCCACCTGCACGCGCGCCACGGCGCCACCCGCCTGGCGTGGCGCGACGCCTGCGCGGCGGTGAAGACCAAGACCGCGCCGCGCTACGACGCGCCCGGCGACGGCGTGTATGCACCGTCGCTGCTGAAGCGGCTGTCGGCGCGCGCGCCCGACGCGATCGTCGCCTGCGACGTGGGCCAGCACCAGATGTGGGTGGCGCAGCACTGGGCGTTCGACCATCCGCGCAAGCACCTGACCAGCGGCGCGCTGGGCGCGATGGGCTTCGGCCTGCCCGCCGCGATCGGCGCGCAGATGCAGGACCCGACGGCGCAGGTGATCTGCGTCAGCGGCGACGGCTCGTTCCTGATGAACGTGCAGGAGCTGGCGACGGTCGCGCGCTACCGCCTGCCGATCAAGATCGTGCTGATCGACAACCAGGCGCTGGGCATGGTGCGGCAGTGGCAGGAGCTGTTCTTCGAGCGCCGCTACTCCGAGATCGACCTGTCCGACAACCCGGATTTCCTCGCGCTGGCGCAGGCGTTCGGCCTGCAGGCGATGCACGTGGACCGCGCCGCGGACGTCGATGCCGCACTGGACGCGCTGCTGGCCGCGCCCGGCCCCGCGCTGCTGCACGTGGCGATCGACCAGAACGCCAACGTGTGGCCGCTGGTGCCGCCGAACCACAACAACGCACAGATGCTGGACGCCAACGACGATGCCGACGCCGTGCAGGCGCTGGTCGACGCCGACGATCCGGACATCGCCGCGCTGCAGGCCGCGAGCACGCCGGTCGCCCGCGTCCCCGCGAGCGCGCCCGCACCGCAGGCCGCGGCTGCACAGCCGGCTTCGCCCGACGCCAGCGCACAGCCCGCCGCCACCGACACGCCGTCCCCGCATTCCACCCCCACCGCTTCCTGAGGAGTCACGCCCCCATGCGTTACCGACTCGATCTCACCCTGCGCCAGTCCGAAGGCGCACTGACCCGGGTGCTCGGCACCGCCGAACGCCGCGGCTTCCGGCCGCTGGCCGTCGAAGGCGAAGCCCGCGCCGACGGCGATCGCTGGCACCTGCAGATGACCGTCGAGGGCGAACGCCCGGCGGAAGGCCTGCACCAGCAGCTCGCGAAGCTCTACGACTGCCTCGACGTGCAGGTGCAACCATGCAGCTGAGCGCCGTCGCTTCGCGTCCCGCCGCGCAGCCGCAGGCCGTCCCCGCGACGCCGAAGCTGTGGTTCGACGGCGAACTGATCGACACCGGCACGCCGCAGGCGACCGTGCACACGCATGCGCTGCACTACGGCAGCGGCGTGTTCGAGGGCATCCGCGCCTATGCCACGAAGCGCGGCGCCGCGGTGTTCCGCCTCCCCGAGCACCTGGAGCGCATGCGCAAGGGCGCCGAGCTGCTGGGCATGACCTTCGATCCCGCCGTCGCCACCGAAGCCGTACTGGCGACGCTGCGCGCGAACCGCCAGAGCGACGCCTACATCCGCCCGCTGGCGTGGTACGGCGACGGCAGCTTCGGCCTGGACGTGGCCGGCCATCCGCAGCATCTGATGGTCGCCACCTCGTCCACCAACGTGCATCTCAACGGCAACCGCACGCGCGTGTCGGCCTCGTCGTGGCGGCGCAATCCGGCATCGGCGCTGCCGCCGCTGAAGCTCTGCGGCGCGTACGTCAATTCGATCCTCGCCAAGCGCGAAGTGAAGGCGCGCGGCTTCGACGAAGCGATGTTCATCGACGACGCCGGCTTCGTGGTCGAGTGCACCGGCGCCAACCTGTTCCTGGTCCGCGACAGCCGCGTCACCGCGGTCGAGCACCGCGACGCGCTGCCGGGCATCACCCGAGACACGCTGCTGGCGCTGACCGGCGCCGAATCGCGCCCGGTGACCGTGGCCGAACTGCTGGACGCCGACGAAGTGTTCGCCTGCGGCACCGCCGCCGAAGTGTCGCCGATCGCCGAGATCGACGGCCGCACGTATGTCGAAGGCAGCCCGGTCTCGCGCGACATCGCAGCCGCCTACGCGAAGGCCGTGCGCGGCGAGGACAGCCACGCTTCGGCGTGGTTGACCGAGGTCTGAACATGGACAGCGACGTCGGCCCGGTTCCCACCCCGCCCAGCGTGCAGGCCGGCGACATCCTCGCCGCGCAGGCGCGGCTGCGGCGCTACCTGCCGCCGACGCCGCTGCACCACGCCGAACGCTTCGGCTGCTGGCTGAAGCTCGAGAACCTGCAGCGCACCGGGTCGTACAAGGTGCGCGGCGCATTGAATGCCTTGCTGGCCGCGCGCGAACGCGGCGACGACCGCCCGGTCATCGCCGCCTCCGCCGGCAACCACGCGCAGGGCCTGGCCTGGGCCGCGTACCGGCTGAACGTGCCGGCGATCGCGGTCATGCCGCACGGCGCGCCGGACACCAAGATCGCCGGCGTCGCCCACTGGGGCGCGACCGTGCGCCTGCACGGCGACAGCTTCGACGAAGCTCGCCTGTTCGCGATGCAGTTGGCCGAGAAGAACGGCTACCGCTTCCTGTCCGCGTTCGACGATCCCGACGTGATCGCCGGCCAGGGCACGGTGGGCATGGAGATCGCGCCGCTGGCGCCGGACGTGGTGCTGGTGCCGATCGGCGGCGGCGGCCTCGCCGCGGGCGTCGCGCTGGCGCTGAAGTCGCAGGGCGTGCGCATCGTCGGTGCGCAGGTCGAACACGTCGACGCGATGCATCGCGCGCTGAAGGGCGATGCGTCGCCGATCATGCCCGCCGCCACGCTCGCCGACGGCGTGCGCGTGAAGGAAGCCGGCGTGCTCACCCGGCAGGTGCTGGCCGGTCTGCTGGACGATCTGGTGATCGTGCGCGAGGCCGAACTGCGCGAGACGCTGGTGCGTCTGGCGCTGGAGGAACATCTCATCGCCGAAGGCGCCGGCGCACTCGCGCTGGCCGCCGGCCGGCGTGTCGCAGGGAAGCGCAAATGCGCCGTCGTCTCCGGCGGCAACATCGATGCGGTCGTGCTCGCGCAGCTGCTCGCGGACGTGCGTCCGCGCGCGCCGCGCAAGCCGCGCCGCCGCGCGCACGACGAGGCCGCCGCCGTCACGGCGAAGGCCAAACCCGTGCGCGCCCGCAACGTCTCCCCCCTGCCGCTGCCCGCCTCCGCGGCCGCGGCGATCTTCCCTGCTCCCGCCCTGGAGGCCATCGCCTGATGGACACCGACGTTCGACCGTCCGCACCCGCCCGGGTCGCGATCTTCGACACCTCGCTGCGCGACGGCGAGCAATCGCCCGGCTGCAGCATGACCGCCGTGCAGAAGCTGCGCTTCGCGCATGCGCTCGCCGAACTCGGCGTGGACACGATCGAGGCCGGCTTCCCGGCCAGCTCGCAGAGCGATCTCGACGGCTGCGCCGCGATCGCCCGCGAAGTGCGCGGCGCCGGCGTGGCGACGCTCGCCCGCTGCAATCCCGGCGACATCGACGCCTGCGCCCGCGCGCTGGAACACGCCGAACGTCCGCGCATCCACGTGTTCATCAGCACCAGCCCGCTGCATCGCGAACACAAGCTGATGATGAGCCGCGACGAAGTGCTGGCGCGCGCCGTCGCCGGCGTGGAGCGCGCGCGCCAGTACGTGGACGACGTCGAGTTCTCGGCCGAGGACGCGCTGCGCACCGAGCCCGACTTCCTGGTCGAGATCTGCTCGGCCGCGATCGCCGCCGGCGCGCGCACGCTCAACATTCCCGACACCGTCGGCTACACCACGCCGGCGGAGATCCGCGCACTGTTCGAGCACCTGCGCACGCACGTGCGCGACGCCGACAAGGCGGTGTTCAGCACCCACTGCCACGACGACCTCGGCCTGGCGGTCGCCAACAGCTTGGCCGCGATCGAAGGCGGCGCGCGACAGGTCGAATGCACCATCAACGGCATCGGCGAGCGCGCCGGCAACTGCGCGCTGGAAGAACTGGTGATGGCGCTGGAAACGCGCGGCGCGTGGTTCAACGCCACCACCGGCGTCGACACCCGCCGGCTGGTACCGACCTCGCGCCTGCTCAGCCGCATCACCGGCATGCACGTGCAGCGCAACAAGGCGATCGTCGGCGCGAATGCGTTCGCGCACGAGTCCGGCATCCACCAGCACGGCATGCTCAAGCATCGCGGCACCTACGAGATCCTGCGGCCCGAGGCCGTGGGTTGGGCGAAGTCGCAGATGATCATGGGTCGCCACAGCGGCCGCGCCGCGCTGGCCGATCGGCTGAAGGAACTGGGCTTCACGCTCGACGAGGCGCAGCTGAACCAGGTGTTCGGCCGCTTCAAGGCGCTGACCGAGAAGAAGCGCGAAGTGTTCGACGCCGACCTCGAAGCGCTGGCGCTGGGCATCGACAGCAGCGCCGGCGGCACCGCCACCGTCGGCGGCTGGCGCCTGCATCGCCTGCACGTGAGCACCGGCGTGGGCGACGGCATCCTGCCGACCGCCAGCGTCGAAGTGTGTTCGCCCGACGGCGAGCGCCGCACGGAGGCGGCGACCGGCGACGGCCCGGTGCACGCGATCTTCGCCGCGCTGGCGCGCGGCACCGGCCTGCACCTGGACATCGAGAGCTACCAGGTCTCCAGCGTGACCACCGGCGAGGACGCGCAGGGCCAGGCCAGCCTGACCGCGCGCATCGACGGCGAGGAAATCACCGGCTCGGGCACCAGCACCGACATCCTCGAAGCCAGCGCGCTGGCGTGGCTGGACATCGTCAACCGCCTGCATCGCCGCGGCGTCGCCGTGCGCGCGGCCGCCGTGCCGCCGATCGCGGCCACCGCCTGATCGTTCCTTCCCCTCCCCTTCCCCAAGTCCTCCGTCCCCATGCCGCAAGCTCAAACGCCCAAGACGCTGTTCGACAAACTGTGGGAGGCGCACGTCGTCGTCCCCGAGACCGCGGATGCCCCCGCGGTGCTCTACATCGACCTGCACCTCATCCACGAAGTCACCACGCCGCAGGCGTTCGCCGAACTGGAATCGCGCGGGCTGACCGTGCGCCGCCCCGATCGCACCAAGGGCACGCTGGACCACAGCACGCCGACCACGCCGGCGAAGGCCGACGGCAGCCACGACTACTACACGCCCGACGCGCAGAAGCAGGTGGAGACGCTGCGCGCGAACTGCGCGAAGCACGGCGTCGAGCTGTTCGACTTCGGCAGCGACCATCGCGGCATCGTCCACGTGATCGGGCCGGAGCTGGGCCTGACCCAGCCGGGCACGACCATCGTCTGCGGCGACAGCCACACCGCCACGCACGGCGCGTTCGGCGCGTTGGCGTTCGGCATCGGCACCAGCGAGGTCGGCCACGTGCTGGCGACGCAGTGCCTGCTGCAGCGCAAGCCGAAGACGCTGGCGATCGAGGTCGAAGGCACGCTGGCGCCGGACGTCACCGCGAAGGACCTGATCCTGCACGTGATCGGCACGATCGGGGTGGCGGGCGGCACCGGCCACGTCATCGAATACCGCGGCAGCGCGATCCGCGCGCTGTCGATGGAGGAACGCATGACCGTCTGCAACATGTCGATCGAAGCCGGCGCGCGCGCGGGCCTGATCGCGCCGGACGCGACCACGTTCGAGTGGCTGGCGAAGACCCCGCGCGCACCGCGCGGCGCCGACTGGAAGGCCGCGGTCGCGCGCTGGTCGCAACTGCGCAGCGACGAGGGCGCGGCGTTCGACCGCACCGTGCGCATCGACGCCGCCGACATCGCGCCCACCGTCACCTGGGGCACGCATCCCGGGCAGGTGGTCGCGATCGACGCGGTCGTGCCGGTGGCGCACGACGCCGACACCCGGCGCGCGCTCGACTACATGAAGTTCGCCGGCGGCGCGCCGCTGCTGGAGCAGCCGGTCGACGTGGTGTTCGTCGGCAGTTGCACCAACGGCCGCCTGGGCGACATGCGCCAGGTCGCCGAGGTGCTGCGCGGCCGCCGCGTGCATCCGCGGGTGCGGATGCTGGTGGTGCCCGGTTCGGTACAGGTGCAGCGCGAGGCCGAGGCCGAAGGCATCGACCGCATCGTCCGCGCCGCGGGCGCCGAATGGCGCGAGCCCGGCTGCTCGATGTGCATCGCGATGAACGGCGACCTCGTCGGTCCCGGCCAGCTCGCCGTGTCGACCAGCAACCGCAATTTCGAGGGCCGCCAGGGACGCGATGCGCGCACCGTGCTGGCCTCGCCGATCACCGCCGCCGCTTGCGCGGTGGCGGGCCATGTCGTCGACCCGCGCCTGCTGGTGCGCGACGCCGCCCGGGAGCATGCCGCATGAGCGCCGAAGCCCTGGTCCGCCTGCAGTCGCGCACCGTCTGCCTGCCGGAGCGCAACATCGACACCGACCGCATCATCCCGGCGCGGTTCCTCACCACGACCACGCGCGCCGGGCTTGGCCGCCACGCCTTCAACGACTGGCGCTGGCGCGAGGACGGTTCGCCCGATCCCGATTTCCCGCTCAACCGGCCCGAGGCACAGGGCGCGGAGATCCTGATTGCCGGCCGCAACTTCGGCTGCGGGTCCTCGCGCGAGCACGCGCCGTGGGCACTGCGCGACGCCGGCCTGCGCGCGGTGATCAGCGCCGAGATCGCCGACATCTTCCGCAGCAACGCGCTGAAGAACGGACTGCTGCCGATCGTGCTCGACGAAGCCGTCGTCGACGAACTGCTGGCGCAGCCCGGCCTGACGCTCGACATCGACGTGGCCGCGGCCACGGTCACGCTGCCCGACGGCCGCGCGTTCGCGTTCCCGATCGACGGCTTCGCGCGCACCTGCCTGCTCGAAGGCGTCGACCAGCTCGGCTACCTGCTGAAGCAGCTGCCGCACATCCAGCATTTCGAAACCACCCAGAGAGAGACTCTTCGCCATGCACGCTGACATCGTCGCCCTGCCCGGCGACGGCATCGGCCCGGAAGTCACCGCCGCCGCGGTCTCCGTGCTGAAGGCCGCCGCCCGCCGCTACGGCCACACGTTCCGCTTCGAGACCCGCCTCATCGGCGGCGCCGCCATCGACGCCGAAGGCACCGCGCTGTCCGACGCCACGCTCGACGCCTGCCGCAAGGCCGACGCCGTGCTGCTGGGCGCGGTCGGCGGCCCCAAGTGGGGCACCGGCACGGTGCGCCCGGAACAGGGCCTGCTGCGCCTGCGCAAGGAGCTCGGGCTGTACGCCAACCTGCGCCCGGTGCGCACGCATCCGGTCACGCTGTCGGCCTCGCCGATCAAGTCGCACCTGCTCGCAGGCGTCGACATGATCGTGGTGCGCGAACTCACCGGCGGCGTGTACTTCGGTGCGCGCACCCGCACCGACGCCGCCGCCAGCGACCTGTGCGAATACTCGGTCGCGGAGATCGAGCGCGTCGTCCGCCGCGCCTGCGCACTGGCCCGCGGCCGTCGCAAGCACGTCGTCTCGGTCGACAAGGCGAACGTGCTGGAAACCTCGCGGCTGTGGCGCGATGTCGCCACCCGCGTCGCCCGCGACGAATTCCCCGACGTGACGATCGAGCACCAGCTCGTCGACAGCATGGCGATGCACCTGATCTCGCGGCCGCGCGACTACGACGTGATCGTCACCGAGAACATGTTCGGCGACATCCTCACCGACGAGGCGTCGATGCTCGCCGGGTCGATGGGCCTGCTGCCGTCGGCGTCGCTGGGCGAAGGCAAGCTCGGTGTGTACGAACCGATCCACGGCTCCGCGCCGGACATCGCCGGCCGCGGCATCGCCAATCCCTGCGGCGCGATCCTCAGCGCGGCGATGCTGCTGCGGCATTCGCTGGGACTGGAGGCCGAGGCCCAGTGCATCGAGAAGGCGGTGGCCGCGGCCATCGACCATGGCGCGCTGACCGCGGACCTGGCCCCGGCGGGCACCGCGATCAACACCGAATCGATGACCGCCGCCATCGTGGCGCAGCTTGAAATCGACTGCACCGCGGTGGTGCTGCGCGACTGATCCCACCGGGCGTCGGCCGCCGGGAACGCGGCCGACACGGTGCTACAAAAGACGTGTTGACGCCCCGCCGCCCGATCGTTTAAACCTGAACCATGTCCGTCGTCGCCGCCTTCGCCGTCGCCGCCTCCCGCGCTTCCCGCGGGATCGCCGTCGCGTCGGCGGCTGTCGCCCCGTTCGCCACGCCTGCGATGGTCACCACCACCACGATCCGCACGACCGGTACCACCGGTGGTGCGGGCTGCGGCGGCGAGACGGACTGATCCCCTTCGACCCCGCGCCCCGCACCCTCCCAGGGGTGCGGGGCACGTCGCCGCGCACTTCGGGCCGCGGGGTTCCCCATAAGGAGCCTTTCTCATGGATTCGCAAGCCCCAATGGACGCCCCGCAAGCTTCTCCCGCCGCCAGCCCCGGGCTGTCGCGCCCGCTCGCCCACAAGTTCGGCGGCAGCAGCGTCGCCGACGCCGAACGCTACCGCCACGTCGCCGCGCTGCTGCGCGATGCGCCCGCACCTCGGGCCGTCGTGGTCTCCGCGATGCAGGGCGTCACCGATGCGCTGACCGCGCTCGCGACCGACGCCGCCGCCGGCCGCGACTGGCTGGACGGCTGGTCGCGACTGCGCGACCGTCATTTCTCCGAGGCGCGCAAGCTCGATCCGCAGGATGCGCACGCGCTGATCGCCTGGCTCGACGCCGAATTCTCCGCGCTGTCGGCGGTATTGGGCCGGCTCGCCGACGATCGCGCCGGCAGCGCCCTCCCCGCCCATGACCTCGCCGCGGTGCAGGGCCTGGGCGAAGTCTGGTCGTCGCGGCTGCTGCAGGCCACGCTCGGCGGCGAGGCTGCCGGCTGGGGCCGGCTCGACGCCCGCGACGTACTGGTCGTGCATCCGGGCGAACTCGGCGTCGCGGTCGACTGGCCGCGCACCCGCGAACGCTTCGCCGCCTGGCGCGAACGCCATCCCGAGACCGACGTCGTCGTCACCGGTTTCGTCGCCCGCGACGACGCCGGACGCCCGGCCACGCTGGGCCGCAACGGCAGCGATTACTCCGGCGCGATTTTCGCGGTGCTGTTCGATGCCGGCGAACTGATCATCTGGACCGACGTCGACGGCGTGCTCAGCGCCGACCCGCGGCTGGTGCCCGACGCCGTCTGCCTGCCGTCGATGTCCTACGCCGAAGCCTGCGAACTCGCCTACTTCGGCGCGAAGGTGCTGCATCCGCAGACGATGGCGCCGGCGATGCAGGCGGGGCTGCCGATCGTGATCCGCAATTCACGCAATCCGGCCGCTCCGGGCACGCGCATCGCCGCCGACGCGATCATCGACCACGACGCGCCGGTGAAGGGCCTGAGCGTGGTCCGCGACATGGCCGTGCTGGAACTCACCGGCGCCGGCCTGATCGGCGTGCCCGGCACCGCCGAGCGCATGTTCGCCGCGCTGCGCGAGGCCGGTGTCTCCGTCACCATGATCTCGCAGGGCTCCAGCGAACACTCGATCTGCTGCGTGGTGCCCGCGGCGCACGCCGAACGCGGCCGCGAAGCGGTCGGCGCGGCGTTCGCCGAAGCCATCGCCGACGGCCAGGTCGAAGGCGTGGGCGTCACCCGCGACATCGCGGTGCTCGCCGCGGTCGGCGACGGCATGGTCGGCCAGCCCGGCGTGTCGGCGCGGCTGTTCGCCGGCCTCGCCCGCGCACGCGTCAACATCCGCGCGATCGCGCAGGGCGCGAGTGAACGCAACATCTCCGTGGCCGTCGCCGACGCCGACGCCGTGCGCGGCCTGCGCGCGGCGCACAGCGCCTTCTGGCTGTCGCCGGCAACGCTGTCGGTGGGCGTGATCGGCCCCGGCAACGTCGGCCGCGCGCTGCTGGCGCAGCTCGCCGAAGCGATGCCGCGCTTCGCCAGCGAACCGCGCGTGGACCATCGCCTCGACCTGCGCCTGCGCGCGGTGGCGTCGAGCAAGCGCATGGCGCTCGCCGACCGGCTCGACCCGACGCAGGCGGTGGCCGCGCTGGACGATGGCGAAGCGCTGGATCTCGACCGTTTCGTCGCGCACGTCCGCGCCGAACACCTGCCGCACGCGCTGATCGTCGATTGCAGCGGCAGCGACGCCGTGGCCGCGCGCTATCCCGAATGGCTGGCCACGGGCATCCACGTGGTGACGCCGAGCAAGCACGCCGGCAGCGGCGACTGGACGCGCTACCGCGCGATCCGCGACGCCGTGCAGCACGGCGCGCTGTTCCGCTACGAGGCCACGGTCGGCGCCGGCCTGCCGGTGATCCAGACCCTGCGCTCGCTGCTCGACACCGGCGATGCACTGACCGGCATCGAAGGCGTGCTGTCGGGCACGCTGGCATGGCTGTTCAACCGCTACGACGGCAGCGTGGCGTTCTCCGAACTGGTCGCCGAAGCAAAGGCGCTGGGCTACACCGAACCCGATCCGCGCGACGACCTCAGCGGCACCGACGTCGCGCGCAAGCTGGTGATCCTGGCGCGCGAAGCCGGCGGCACGCTGTCGCTCAGCGACGTCGAGATCGAGAGTCTCGTGCCCGAAGCACTGCGCGAGGTGTCGCGCGACGAATTCCTCGCCCGCCTGTCCGAACTCGACGCACCGATGCAGGCGCGGCTGGAGGCGGCGCGCGCGGAAGGCCGCGGCCTGCGCTACCTCGCGCGCCTCGGCGCCGACGGCCGCGCGCGCGTCGGCCTGGCCTCGCCCGAACCCGGCCACGCCAGCCTGCACAGCCGGCTCACCGACAACCTGATCCAGTTCCGCACCCGCCGCTACGCCAACAACCCGCTGGTCGTGCAAGGCCCGGGCGCCGGCGCCGACGTCACCGCCGCGGGCGTGTTCGGCGACATCCTCGCGATCGCCGCCACCCTCGGCGCGCGCCCGTCGGGAGTCGCGGCATGACGGCACGGCAACAAGGCGCGGTGCGCGCGTTCGCGCCGGCCAGCGTCGGCAACATCGGCGTCGGCTTCGACCTGCTGGGCCATGCGATCGCCGGTCCGCGCGACATCGCGACGGTGCGTCGCATCGACGAACTCGAAGTCCGCATCGCCGCGATCCGCGGCGACGTGCCCGGCGTCGACCAACTCCCGCTGGCCGCCGAGGCGAACACCGCCGGGCGCGCGCTGATCGCGCTGCGCGAGGCGCTGGCGCTGCCGTTCGGCTTCGAGGTCGAACTCGAGAAAGGCATTCCGCTGGGCTCCGGCCTCGGCGGCTCCGCGGCGTCGTGCGTGGCCGCGCTGGTCGCGGCGAACGCGCTGCTCGACACGCCACTGTCGCGCGAGGCGCTGTATCCGTTCTCGCTGCAGGGCGAAGCCGTCGCCAGCGGCAGCGCGCACGGCGACAACGTCGCGCCGATGCTGCTCGGCGGCGTGGTGCTGGCGACGCTCGACCGCATGATCCCGCTCGCCGTGCCCGACGCGCTGCACTGCGTGGTCGTGCATCCCGACCAGGTGCTGGAGACGCGCCGCGCCCGCGCCGCACTGGCTGAGCCCTACCCGCTGTCGCAGTTCGTCGCGCAGAGCACGCATCTCGCGCTGTTCCTCACCGGCCTGCAGCGCGGCGATCTCGCCCTGATCCGCGAAGGCCTGCACGACGTGCTGGTGGAACCGCGACGCGCGGCGCTGATCCCCGGCTTCGACGCGGTGAAGGCCGCCGCGCTCGCGCACGACGCGCTCGGCGCGAGCATTTCCGGCGCCGGCCCCAGCGTGTTCGCGTGGTTCGCGTCGAAGGCACAGGCCGAAGCCGCCGCGCCGGCGATGCGCGCCGCGTTCGGCGACGCCGGCTACGACTCGCGCGCGCATGTCTCGCCGGTCGCGGGACCGCGCGCCGACGTGCTGCCGGAGGACATCGCATGAAGTTCGTCAGCACCCGCGGCGGTACCCCGCCCACCGGCATCGACGCCGCGCTGATCGCCGGCCTCGCGCCCGACGGCGGCCTGTACGTGCCCGAGTCGATTCCGACGTTCGACGCGGTCGCCGCGCATGCGGCCTCGCCATCGCTCGCCGCCACCGCGGCGGAAGCGCTGGCCCCGTACTTCGCCGACTCGTCGCTGCGCGATGCGCTGCCTGCGCTGTGCGCGCGGGCGTATTCGTTCGATGCCCCGCTGCGCACGCTGCACGGGCACGGCGACCATCTGCTGGAGCTGTTCCACGGCCCCACCGCCGCGTTCAAGGACTACGCCGCACGCTTCCTCGCCGAATGCCTGTCGGCGCTGCGCGCGCCGGACGCGCCGGAGACGACGATCCTGGTCGCGACCTCCGGCGATACCGGCGCGGCCGTCGCCGGCGCGTTCCATCGCCGGCCCGGCTTCGCGGTGGTGATCCTCTATCCCGACGGCCGCGTCTCGCCACGCCAGGCCCACGGTCTGGAATGCTGGGGCGACAACGTGCGCACGTTCCGCGTGGCCGGCACGTTCGACGACTGCCAGCGCATGGCGAAGACGGCGCTGTCCGACCGCGACCTGCGCGAGCGCATGGCGCTGACCTCGGCCAACAGCATCAGCCTCGGCCGCCTGCTGCCGCAGCTGGCGTACTACGCGCACACCGCGCGCAATTTTTTCGCCGCGCACGGCGCGCCGCTCAACCTCGTCGTGCCCACCGGCAACCTCGGCAACGCCGCGGCGGCGCTGGTGGCGAAGCGGATGGGCTTCCCGATCGGCGATCTTGTGCTGGCGACCAACGCCAACGACGTGCTGCCGCGCTTCTTCGCCGGCGGCGACTACGCGCCCGAAGCGACGAAGGCCACGCTCGCCAACGCGATGGACGTGGGCGCGCCGAGCAACTTCGAACGCCTGCGCCACTGGTTCGCCGACGACGCCGCGCTGCGCGCCGCGCTGCGGGCGGAATCGGTCGACGACGCGACCATCCGCACCACGATCGCGGCCGCACCGGAACGCCACGGCATCGTCGCCTGCCCGCATACCGCCTGCGGCCTGCACGTGCTCGAAGGCATCCGCGCAGCCGGCGACACGCGCCCGTGGGCGGTCGCGGCGACCGCGCATCCGGCGAAGTTCGACAGCATCGTCGAACCGCTGGTCGGCCATGCCGTCGACGTGCCGCCGGCGCTGGCCGAATGCCTCGCGCAACCCGCGCACGGCGAAGCCCTCGCGGCCGACGACGCGGCACTGCGCGCGCGGTTGCTCGACGCCTGATGCGATGACGCATGGCGCAAGCGGCCACGCGCCGCCTGCGCTCAGGTCATGTGGCGTTCGATCCCTGTCAGCACGACGGTGCCGGGCGACCGACCGAGACTCCAGGGCAAGGTGACGAACACGAACGTCGCGATGACGATGCCGCAGAGCACTGCCACGCGCGCGAGTTGGCGGAGGAAACGGGCGAGTTCGGGATGCATGGTACGGCGCCTTTCATCGGAGGATGCAGGCAGCGTGCGCGTCGCGGCTTAAGCGGGGCTTGGTGCAGACACTTCGCGACCCGGGCCGCCCGCGGTGGGAGGGGGAGGGCCGCCAGGCGGCCCGGATGCGAAGACGGGACTGCCGCGCGGATCAATGCGCGGCGGTCGCGCCGACCTCTTCGGGCCGCACGCGGAACCACGCGGCGTACAGCGCCGGCAGGAACAGCAGGGTGAGCGCGGTGGCGACGATCAGGCCGCCCATGATCGCCACCGCCATCGGCCCGAAGAACGCGCTGCGGGTGAGCGGGATCATCGCGAGGATCGCGGCGAGCGCCGTCAGCACGATCGGCCGGAAACGGCGCACGGTGGCCTCGACAATCGCGGTCCAGCGATCGAGTCCCGCACCGATGTCCTGCTCGATCTGGTCGACCAGGATCACCGCGTTGCGCATGATCATGCCCATCAGCGCGATCACGCCGAGCATCGCGACGAAGCCGAACGGCACGCGGAACACCAGCAGGAACAAGGTCACGCCGATGATGCCCAGCGGCGCGGTCGACACCACCAGCAGCACGCGCGAGAAGCTGCGCAGCTGCAGCATCAGCAGCGTGAACACCACCAGCACGAACAGCGGCATGCCCGCCTTGATCGAGTCCTGGCCGCGCGCCGAATCCTCGATGGTGCCGCCGGTCTCCAGCAGGTAGCCGTCGGGCAGCGTCTTCCGGATGTCTTCCAGCGTCGGCAGGATCTGGTCGACCACGGTCGGCGGCGTCGGGCCATTGACGATGTCCGCGCGCACGGTGACCGTCGGCAACCGGTTGTGGTGCCAGATCACGCCGTTCTCGAAGGTCGATTCCAGGTGCCCGATCTGCATCACCGGCACGGTGCCGCCGTTTGTGGTGGGCACCGCGAGGCTGCCGAGCAGTTCCAGCCGCTCACGCTCGTCGGCAGGCCCGCGCAGCAGGATCTCGATCAGCTCGTTGTCCTCGCGGTACGTGCTGATGTGCTGGCCGGACAGCGCGCTCGCCAGGAACGCCGCGACCTGCTGCGACGACACGCCCAGCGCACGCGCGCGGTCCTGGTCGATGACCAGTTTCACCACCTTGCTCGGCTCGTCCCAGTTGAGGTTGACGTTGATCGTGTTCGGGTTCGCGCGCACCTTCGCCAGCACCTGCCGCGCGATCGCCTGCACGCGGTCGATGTGCTCGCCGGAAATGCGGAACTGGACCGGATAGCCCACCGGCGGACCGTTCTCCAGCCGGGTCACGCGCATTTGCAGCGTCGGGAAATCGTGGCGGACTTCGCCCATCAGCCAGTCGCGCAGCACCTCGCGGCCGTGGATGTCCTTCGCCCGCACCACGAACTGCGCGAAGTGCGTCTGCGGCAACTGCTGGTCCAGCGGCAGGTAGAAGCGCGGCGAACCGGTGCCCACGTACGCGACATAGTTGTCGATGTCGCGACGCGTCGCCAGGCGCTTCTCGATCTCGCGCACGACATGGTCGGTGGCCTTCAGCGAACTGCCTTCGGCCAGCTCCACGTCGACCATGAGTTCGAGCCGCGTCGAATCCGGGAAGAACTGCTGCGGCACGAAGCGGAAGAGGAAAATCGACAGCACGAACATCGCCAGGGTCGTGCCGATCACCGCCCAGCGATGGCGCACGCAGGCGCGCACCAGACCGCGGAAGCGCCGGTAGAAGCCGGTGCCGTAGGGATCGTGCGCGTGCGCGCCCGGCGCGACGATCGGCGCCGGACCGAGCACGCCGGCGTATTGCGGCCAGCGATCGGCCAGCCGCCCACGGAACGCGCGGAGGCGGCCCGACAGCGAACCGGGCTTCGGCAACGCATGCGGGTCCGGCAGCATCTTGTCGCCGAGGTACGGGATGAACAGCACCGCCGCCACCCACGACACCAGCAACGCCAGCGCCACCACCTGGAACAGCGAGCGCGTGTATTCGCCGGTGCCCGACTGCGCGGTCGCGATCGGCAGGAAGCCGGCCACCGTCACCAGCGTGCCGGTGAGCATCGGGAACGCCGTGGTCTCGTACGCGAACGCGGCCGCGCGCAGGCGCGTGAAGCCCTGCTCCATCTTGATCGCCATCATCTCGACCGCAATGATCGCGTCGTCCACCAGCAGGCCCAGCGCAAGCACCAGCGCGCCGAGCGAGATCTTGTGCAGGCCGATGTCGAAGTAGTGCATCGCGCCGAAGGTCATCGCCAGCACCAGCGGGATGCTGACCGCCACCACCAGGCCGGTGCGCAGGCCCAGCGAGAAGAAGCTCACCAGCAGCACGATGATCACGGCCTCGGCGAGCACGCGCACGAATTCACCGACCGAATCGCGCACCGCCGCGGGCTGGTCGGCGACGCGATGCAGTTCCAGGCCCACCGGCAGCTGGCGTTGCAGCACCACGGTTTCCTCGTCCAGCGCCTGGCCCAGCTTCACGATGTCGCCGCCGGGCTTCATCGCCACCGCGATGCCGATCGCGTCCTTGCCCATGAAGCGCATCCGCGGCTGCGCCGGGTCGGCGTAGCCGCGGGTGACCGTGGCGATGTCGCCGAGGCGCAAGGTGCGGCCGCCGGCGCGGATCGGGAAATCGCGGATGGCCTGCACCGACGTGAACGCGCCGTCGACGCGCAACTGCACGCGGTCGGTCGCGGTCTCGAAGAACCCGGCCGGCGTCACCGCGTTCTGGGTCGACAGCGCTTCCTGCACCGCCGCCAGCGGGATGCCGAAGGTCGCGAGCTTGGTGTTCGACAGCTCGATCCAGATCTTCTCGTCCTGCAGGCCGAGCAGGTCGACCTTGGCGACGTCCGGCACGCGCTGCAGTTGCAGTTCGAGGCGCTCGGCGTAGTCCTTCTTGACCGCGTCGTCGAAGCCGTCGCCGGTCAGCGCATAGAGGTTGCCGAAGGTGTCGCCGAATTCGTCGTTGAAGAACGGGCCGACCACGCCTTCGGGCAGCGTCTGGCGGATGTCGCCGACCTTCTTGCGCACCTGGTACCACAGCTGCGGCAATTCACGGCTTTCCATCGAATCGAGGGCCATGAAGATGACCTGCGATTCGCCCGGACGCGAGTACGAGGCGATGCGCTCGTAGTTGCCGGTCTCCATCAGTTTCTTCTCGATGCGATCGGTCACCTCGCGCGAGACGTCCTCGGCGGTGGCGCCGGGCCACAGCGTGCGCACCACCATCACCTTGAAGGTGAACGGCGGGTCTTCGGACTGGCCCAGTTGCCGGTACGACCACGCACCGATCAGCGCCAGCAACAGCATGGTGTAGAGGACCAGCGCCCGGTTCGCGAGCGCCCATTCGGAAAGGTTGAAGCGCCGCATGGTCAGGGTCTCCGGGTCACTGTGCGCCGACGGGGCGGTTGGCACGATCGACCGGCAGCACCGGCAGGCCCGGGTACAGCAGGTGCCCGCCCGCCACCACGACCCAGTCGCCCGCCTTCAGGCCGGACAGCACCGGCACGGCATCGGCCCCGTACGGACCGACGGCGACGGGAACCGGATGCGCACGTTGCGCCTTGGGATCGGCCACCCACACCACGGTCCGGCCCTGGTCATCGCGCTGCAGGGCGCCCAGCGGCACCGCCAGGGGGACGGTGGCGTCGCCGGGCGCGCCGATGTAGACGCGGGCGCTCTGCCCGATCGCCAGCGTCGGGCCGCCGTCGGGTGCGAGCGTCGCGCGCGCGGCGTAGGTGCGGGTGAGCGGGTCGGCGACCGGTGCGATCTCGCGGATCCGACCTTGCAGCCGCTGACCCTTGTCGTTCCAGGGTTCGATCAGCACCGGCTGGCCGGCGTGGAAATCGGCGATGTTCGCCTCCGGCAGGGCGAAGGCGACTTCGCGCTCGCCGTTCGCGACGAAAGTGAAGACGCCCTGCGCCGGGCCCAGCACCTGCCCCGCTTCGGCCATACGCTGACCGATCGCACCGTCGGCTGGTGCGCGCAGCTGGGTGTAGCCGCTCTGGTTCGAGGCCACGTCGCGCTGGGCACGCGCGGCCCGGGCCTGACCTTCGGCGGCACGCAGGGCCGCAGTCTGCTGGTCCAGCGCGGAACGGCTGACCAGCTGGTCCTTGGCGAGCGCGGCGAAGCGGGCGTGGTCGGCACGGGCGCGGGCAAGCTGGGCTTCGGCAGCGGCCAGTTGCGCCTGCGCGGCGTCGGTCTGGAGACGGAGATCGTCCGGATCGAGCTCGGCCAGGAGATCGCCGGCGTGGACGACATCGCCGGCGTCGACGAAGCGGCGGGCCAGCTTGCCGCCGACCCGGAACGACAGCGTGCTTTCCTCGCGGGCGCGGATTTCACCGGCGTAGGCCGTGGTGCCGAACGCGCCTGCCGGCCCGGCCTCGGCCGGGTGCGCCACCAGCACCGGCCGGGGCGGTTCGGGCGCCGCACCCTGGTTGCCGCAAGCCGCCAACCCCGCCACCATCGCCAGCAGCGTCGCCGCCCGGACGCTTCTTCCCGCGTGCATCGCCATGATCGCCTCGCCGGTTCCGGATCATCCGGAATTAATGAACTGGCAGGTATCGTATAAATAACAAACCAATTAGTCTAGTATTCATTCCATGAGCGCGTCCCACCCCAGCACCGCCCCCGCCGAGCCCGCGAAGGCCGGCCCGGGCCGCCCCAAGGATCTCGGCAAGCGTGCCGCGATCCTGGACGTGGCCAAGCGCCTGTTCACCCAATCCGGCTTCGACGGCGTGAGCATGGACCAGATCGCCGCAGAGGCCGGCGTGTCGAAGCTCACCGTCTACAGCCATTTCGGCGACAAGGAATCCCTGTTCAGTGCCGCCATCCGCGCCAAGTGCGAGGAACAGCTGCCGTCGGCACTGTTCCTGGCCGGGCTGGAAGGCAGCCTGCGCGAACAACTGACCGCCATCGCACGTGCCTTCCTCGCCCTGATCACCAGCGAGGAAGCCGTCGCCATGCAGCGGATGATGATGGCGCCGGGCACCGGCGATTCGAACGTGCGCGAACTGTTCTGGCAGGCAGGCCCGCAGCAGGTGAAGGACGTCTTCTCGGAGTTCCTGCGCGGGCGCGTCGCGCGCGGCGAACTGGACATCGCGGACGTGCCCCGCGCGGCGTCGCAGTTCCTCTGCCTCGTGAAGGGCGACCTGCACATGCAGTTGCTCTGCGGCATGTCGTGCAGCGGCCCCGACACCGACATCGAGGCCCACATCGACTCGACGGTCGATTTCTTCCTGCGTGCCTACGCCACCGAGGCCGCCGCGTGAATCCCCGGTCGCCCGTGGACGCTGCGTGGCGTGCCTGCGCCCGGCGCTCCGGTCGTCCCGGTGACTTCCGGCACTCAGTCGCGCCCCCCTGCACCGGCGATCCTGCGCCTGCGATGCGACGGCGCGCCCGGTACACTTGACGGTTGTTCCCGCCCTCCACCCGCTGTGCCCATCGCGAGAGACCCCACGATGACGATCGATTTCGCCAAAGCCCGAGAGACCATGGTCGAACAACAGGTTCGCCCCTGGGACGTGTTCCAGCCCCGCGTGCTCGAAACCCTGGGGCGGCTGCCGCGTGAGCGCTTCGTCGCCGAGTCCCACCGCGCACTGGCGTACGCGGATCTCGCGCTGCCCATCGGCCACGGCGAACAGATGATGAAGCCGGTGCTGGAAGGCCGCACCCTGGAATCGCTGGCGATCGGTGCAGGCGAGGACGTGCTGGAGATCGGCACCGGCAGCGGTTACCTGACTGCCTGCCTCGCCGCACTGGCCCGCGACGTGGTCAGTCTGGAACGCCATGCCGACTTCGCCGAGGCCGCCCGCGCGCGCCTGCAGGCGCAGGGCATCGCGAACGTCCGCATCGAGACCGCAGACGCCTACGCCTGGGACTCCGACCGCCGGTTCGACGCGATCTGCGTCGGTGGCGCGGTCGACGCCATCCCGGCGCGCTTCCTGCGCTGGCTGCGTCCCGGCGGCCGGATGTTCATCGTCCATGGCCACGCCCCGGCGATGGAGGCCGCGCTGGTGCGCCCCGCCGACGGCACCGCCGGGTTCGCGATCGAATCGCTGTTCGAAACCGAACTGCCCTATCTCGCCGGCGGCGCGCCGGCACCGCAATTCCAACTGTAACCGACCGACCGCGATGCCGGAGATGCAGCGGACCGATCAACCCGAAGGATGCCCATGACTCGCCGCCCCCTCGCCCACACGCTCGCCATCGCCCTGACCACCCTGCTGCCGCTCGCCGCCCATGCGGACGACCTGCTGCAGACCTACGAACTCGCGCGCGACAGCGATCCCCAGTTCTCCGCCGCCGAATCCACCCAGCTGCTCTCGAAGGAGGGCGCGGTGCAGGCACGCGCGGCGCTGTTGCCGCAGCTCAGCGGCAGCGCGTCGTACAACCGCTCGCACGGTAACAGCAACGGCTCGCAGGTCTTTGCCAACACCTTGGTCACCAGCGATTCCGACAGCACCACGACCGCGCGCGACTACGGCGTGAACCTGCGCCAGGTCGTGTGGGATGGCGGGCTGTTCAGCCGCGTGCGCAGCCAGAACGCGCTGGCCACCGCCGGCGACTTCCAGCTGAAGTCGGCGGGCGATTCGCTGATGACCCGCACTTCGGCGGCGTACTTCAACGTGCTGGTGGCGATGGAAACCCTCGCCGCGGCCGAAGCGCAGGAGCAGGCGCTGAAGAAGCAGTACGACTTCGCCGACAAGCGGCTGGAAGTCGGTCTGGCGCCGATCACCGACGTGCATGAAGCCAAGGCGCAGTACGAAGCCGCCCGCGCGAATACCATCGTCACCCGCAATGCACTGGATGATGCCTACCGCGCCCTCGCGGAGATCACCGGCAAGGACGCGAGCGTGCTCAAGTCGTTGCCGGCGGACTTCCAGCCCGCACTGCCCTCGTCGCTGGATGTCAACGGCTGGGTGCAGGCCGCACTGGACAACAACCCCGCGCTGAAGGCCAAGGAATACCAGCTGCGTTCGGCCGAAAGCGACATCACCAGCGCCCGCGCCGGCCACCTGCCGACACTGTACCTCGGCGCCAACTACGGCAAGACGCGCACCGACGGCGACCAGACCAACAACCTCACCAGTGCCACCACCGCGTTCGACAACGAAAGCAAGTCGCGCAGCATCGGCCTGACCCTGTCGGTGCCGATCTTCTCCGGCGGCGCCACCCAGTCGCAGGTGCGTTCGGCGCTGGCGCAGCGCGACATCACGGCAGACCAGTTCGAACAGCAGAAACGCGCCCTCGTGCGCAGCACGCGCAGCGCCTATGAGTCGCTGGTCGCCGGCATCAGCGAGGTCGAGGCCCGCCGAGCCTCGGTGTTCGCCGCGCGCAGCGCTTACGAGGCCTCGCAGATCGGGCTGGAAGTCGGCACCCGCACCGTGCTGGACGTGCTGAACAACCAGCAGACGCTGTTCAACGCCGAACGCGAATACGCGCTGTCGCGCTACAACTTCCTGCAGAACCGGCTGCTGCTGGAGCAGGCCGCGGGCACGCTCGACGTCGACGACCTGAAGGACGTCAACCGCCTGCTGACGGTGGATGCGGCGCCGAAGACCGCGCCCTGATCGACGCCGACAAGCTGTTTCCGGAGACGGGCCGCGCATGCGGCCCGTCGTCGTTTGCGGACGTGCAAACTCAACGCGCAAACTCAATCTGCGCTGCAGTTGCCATCGAGGCAGACGATGCTGCCGACCAGCAGCCAGCCATCCGGCATGCAGAGGTAGTAATCGATGGTGAAGCCCGTCGGGAAATCGGTCTGGATCCATTCGACCGACCACAGGTTGTCGTTGTTGCATGCCGGGAGGGTCGCCGCGGAGACGGGCGTGGAGAACGTGATGCCGAAGGCAAACGCGACCGCGGCGAGCGCGGTGAGGAAAGCGCGTGACATGGGAAGTCTCCTGAAGTGACGTGAGTCGACGCGAGACCGGCGCGCGATGGCGATGGGCCCCGCGTGCGTGTTGTAGTCCCGCGGGAAACGGCAGGAATTGACCCTCGTCACGCGGATTTCCCTTCAAGCGACGACGTTTCGATGGATTCCGCGCGGCGCATAGGCGCCCTTGAAGCGACCGGGGAAAATGCACGGTCGCATCGGCGATCGCGATCGATCCGCGCATTGCGATGGAGCACGCGATGCGTGCCGCAGCGCACGCACGATGCGTGCGCGCGGCGGTCAGCGCGAGGCCGTCGCGATGAGATCCAGCGTGCGCCGCAGCGCGCCTCGCCCCTGTTCGACGAGTGCGCGACCGGTCTCGGCCATGCGCGCACGCCCGGTCGGATCGGCGAGCAGGGCCTCCAGCGCGCCGGCCACGCCCGCGGCATCGGCCTCGATGCGCACCGCGTCGACGCGACGCAGTTGTTCGGCGATGTCGGCAAAGTTGTGCAGGTGCGGGCCGGTGACGATCGGCACGCCGACGGCCGCGGGTTCGAGCAGGTTGTGGCCGCCGACCGGCTGCAGGCTGCCGCCGACGAAGGCCACGTCGGCGCAGGCGTAGAACGATTGCAGTTCACCGAGCGTATCGATCACGAACACCGCGTCGTCGCCGTCCGGATGCACGGTGAGCGTACGCGTGGCCACGCGCAGGCCGGCGTCGACCGCGAGCTGGGTGACCGGGCGGAAACGTTCGGGATGGCGTGGCGCCCACAACAGCAGCAGGTCGGGCCAGCGCGCGCGCAACTGGCGATCGATCGCCAGCACCTGCGCTTCCTCGTCGGGATGCGTGCTGGCGGCGATCCAGGTCGGCCGTCCCGGCACGGCCGCGCGGAACGCCGCAGCAAAATGGGCGATGCCGTCGAGATCGATGCGCACGTCGTATTTGAGGTTGCCGAGCACCGCGAGCTGGTCCGGACGCGCGCCGAGTCGCGCGAAGCGGTCGGCATCGCCCTCGGACTGTGCGGCGACGGTGCGGAAGGTGCGCAGCGCCCGGCCCACCAGCGGACGCAGCACGCGATAGCCGCGCAGCGAACGCTCCGACAGCCGCGCATTGACCAGGTACGTCGGCACGCCGTGGTCGCGGCAGGCGAACAGCAGATTCGGCCAGAGCTCGGTTTCGACGATCAGCCCCGCCTGCGGCCGGAACCGGCGCAGGAAACGCGACACCGCACCGGTAAGGTCGTAGGGCAGGTAGACATGGGCGACGCGATCACCCCACAGCATCTTCACGCGTTCGGAGCCGGTGGGCGTGATCGTGGTGACCAGCAGGCGGCGATCGGGCCGTTCGCGCAGCAGCGCATGGATCAGCGGCGCGGCGGCGTTGACCTCGCCCACCGACACCGCGTGCACCCACAGGTGCGGCGCATCGGGCGCGGGCACGTCGCCGTAGCGGGCGTAGCGCTCGTGCCAGCGCAGCAGGTAGGCGCGCTGGCGGAAACCGCGCCAGACCAGGTGGTACAGGGTGACGGGCAGCAGCACGTACAGCGCCGCCGAATACAGGCCGCGCAGGGTGCGTTCGATCGCGCGTTCGAAGAAGCCGGCCCGCATCCACACAGGATAACCGGCCCGGCCGACCGCACGCCCGTGGCGCATGTCCGTGCCACGCGACGGACGCCCGCGGCATGGCCGCTTACAATGCCGCATGTCCTTCGCGTTCGACGCCCCGCCACCGCGCTCGCCCGCCACCTGGCCCGCGTGGCTGGGGATCGGCGTGCTGGCACTGCTCGCGCGGCTGCCGTGGCCGCTGCAGCGTGCGCTGGGCCGCGTCGCCGGCGATGCCCTGCGCCTGCTGCTGCGCGACCGCCGCCGCGTGGCCGCACGCAACCTCGCACTGTGCTTCCCCGAGCTGGACGCCGGCGAACGCGCGGCGCTGCTGCGCCGGCATTTCCGCGCGCTGGGCATCGCCCTGTTCGAGTTCGGCCGCGCCTGGTGGGGCTCGGTCGAGCCGCAACGCCGCG
This sequence comes from Lysobacter sp. DMC104, assembly GCF_056313665.1. Lineage (NCBI taxonomy): Bacteria > Pseudomonadati > Pseudomonadota > Gammaproteobacteria > Lysobacterales > Lysobacteraceae > Lysobacter > Lysobacter sp. DMC104. The sequence continues at coordinate 250,152 of NZ_JBQUZW010000002.1, forward strand.
GGCTGCGCATCGAGGGCGTGGAGCACCTCGACGCCGCGCGCGCCGCCGGCCGCGGGGTGATCGTGGTCTCCGGCCATTTCACGACGCTGGAGATGAGCGCCCGCCTCGCCTGCGATGCGGTGCCGCTGGCCGGCATGTACCGGCCCTACCCGCAGGCGGCGATGGAATGGGCGGTGCTGCGCGGGCGCTCGCGCTACGCCGCGGCGATGTTCGCCAAGCAGGACGTGCGCGGCGCGGTGAAGCACCTCAAGCGCGGCGGCCTGCTCTGGTACGCGCCCGACCAGGACCCCAGCCGCGGCGAGAGCGTGTTCGTGCCGTTCTTCGGCCAGCCGGCGAAGAGCCTGGCCTCGACCCACCAGCTGGCGCGGCTCTCCGGCGCGGCGGTGGTGATGTTCGAGCACATCCGCCGCGACGACGGCGGCTACACGCTGCGCTTCTGGCCGGCGTTCGAGCACTTCCCGTCCGACGACGCCACCGCCGACACGGCGCGCGTGATCACCGCGATCGAAGCGATGGCGCGCACCGCGCCCGAGCAGTACCTGTGGATCCACCGCCGCTTCAAGCGCCGGCCGGACGGCAGCCGGGTCTACGACTGACCCCGACACGGGAACACGCGCATGGACGACGTCATCCGCTTCCGCTCGACACGCTTCCGGGTCGAACCCGGCGAGGACGCGGAGATCAATCCGGGAATCTACGGCCGGCAGCTCGCCGACTGGCTGCGCGCGCGCCTGATCGAGGCCGGCGAGGCCGTCGAACCGGTCATCGCCGAAGACTGGGGCCGCTGCCTGATGTGCCGACGCGACCCGTTCCTGCTGTGGATCGGCTGCGGCAACGAAAGCGGCATCGCGCCGCCGGTCGAACCGCCGCCAGCCGCGGAAGACATCGTCTGGGTCTGCTTCGTCACCGCCGAGATGCCGCTGCTGAAGCGGCTGTTCGCGCGTCCCGACACGACGCCCGCGGTCGACGCGCTGCGGCAGACATTGCAGGGCATCCTCGCTGCGGAACCGTCGATCACCCTGCTCGGCGACGACGATTGAAGCAGCCGCTCACGCCTCCGCCGGCGGCGCCTCGCGGCCGAGCAGGCTGCCGGCGTAGAACGCGGCCAACAGCAGCATCGCGCTGCCCCAGAAGCTCGAATAGAACGCGAGGTGGGTGTTGAACGGGAACACCGTCACCGCCAGCGCCAGCATCGCCGGATACGCCGCCTCGCGCGCCGCGGGTTCGGCGTAGCGCCACGCGCGCCGCGCCAGCGCGACGCCGGCCAGCCACAGCAGCAGGCCGAACGCGCCGGTCTCGCTGAGGATCTCCAGCACGATCTGGTGCGCGTGGTAGGCCGGGCCGATGCCCCAGGCCGCGCGCTCGGTCGGCGCCGGGTCGCAGGCCGGGAACGCCTGCCGGAACTGGCGCGGGCCGACGCCGTTGAACGGATGCGTCTTCGCCATGCACAGCGCGGCACCCCAGATGCGCCCGCGCCCCGACAGCGCGCTGTCGACGCCCTCGGCGTCGGCGCTGAGCGCGAACGCGGTGCGCTCGATGCGCTCGCGCACCTGCGGCGAGGCGAAGGTCAGCGCCACCAGCACCGCCGCGCCCGCGCCGAACACCGCCAGCAGCCGGCGCCAGCCCAGCAGGTGCCAGCCCGACAGCAGCAGCACGAGGCCATAGGTGATCCACGACGCGCGCGAACCGGCGAGCAGGATCGCGATGCCGACCGCGCCGGCCGCGACGAGCCAGCCGATGCGCCCGAAGCGCTGCGCGGCGGCGATCAGCGCGAACGGCGACAGGCTGGCGAGGATCACGCCGAGCTTGAGGTTGCAGGGCCCGAACGCGCCGCTGAGGCGGTCCAGCGTGGCGACCTCGTCGGCGGTGCAGTAACCGTGGCCGCTGATCGCGGTCTTGGCGGCGTCGAGCGCCGCGAACATCGGGCTGGTACCCGCGACGGCCTGGATCAGGGCATCGACCGTCCACGCGCCGACGATGAGCGCGAGCCCGGTGAAGGTGACGCGCCGGCCGCGCGCATCCGCGACTGCCGCCGCGGCCAGCCACAGGAACGGCAGGTAGCGCAGGTCGACGGCGACCGCGCGCAGGGCGTCGACACGGTCGATCGCGTCCACCGCCGCGAACAGCTCCGGCAGCCAGTAGGCGAAGAACAGCACGCTGGTCAGCGCCCACGCCTGCGGGCTGAGCAGCGCCCCGCCGCCACGGAAACGCACGTACAGCAGGCGGCCGATCGCGATCAGCGCGCCCAGCGCCAGCACGGCCTGCGGCACGCCCTTCGCCGGCCACAGTGCGACGAACGCCAGCACCCAGAACGGCGCCCAGCGCCAGCCGGCAGGCACGCGCGGTTCTGCGGCGGCGGTCGGAGCGTCGGTCATCGGAAGCGGGCGATCGGCATCAGGCGGAGGAAGCGAGGAGTTCGTCGTAGCAGGCGAGGGTCGCGGCCTGCATCGCCGCGAGCGAATGCGGCAGCGGCCACGCCGGCATCGTAACGGACGCGCCGGCTTCGAGCAGCGCGCACGCCGCGCGATGCAGCGCGTCGACGTCGAACGGCGCCACCGCACCCGCCGGGCACAGGTCGCCCAGCAGTTCGCCGACGCCACCGTGCGCCCAGCCGACGACCGGCCGGCCGGTCGACACCGCCTCCACCACCGTGCGCCCGAACGCCTCCGGCTTGCGCGACACCTGCAGCACGAGGTCGCTGGCGGCGTACGCGGCGGCGATCGCGGCGGTCGGCGGCGTCATCGCCAGCGCCCCGGCGATGCCGAGCCGCGCGGCTTCGGCCTCCAGTTCGGCGAGATAGGCCTCGCGGCCGGGCTCGCGCACGCCGGGCATCCACAGCCGCGCGTCGAGACCGTCGCCGCGCAGCGCCGCCAGCAGCGCCAGCGCGTCGCCGTGGCCCTTCAGCCGCGTGCCCCGCCCCGGCAGCAGCAGCAGCGGGCCGTCGCCGCCCAGCGCGGGATGCTCGGCGGCGACCTGCGCCCGCGCCGCGCGGTCGGGCCGCGGCCTGCGCGGGAAGGCGTCGGGGTCGATCCCGCGCGGGATCACCCGCAGTTTCGCGGGATCGGTGTCGGGATAGTGTTCGAGCACGTAGTCGCGCACCGTCGCGGACACGCAGATCACGCGCTCGCCGCGGGTCATGATCCGGCTGTAGCGCGACGGCGAATTCAGGCCGTGCACCGTGGTCACGAAGCGCGGTCGGGTCGCGGCCGGCATGCCGCGCAGCGCGAACCAGCCGACCCACGCCGGCAGCCGCGAGCGCGCATGCACGAGGTCGGCGCCGACCTGCGCGAACAGCCGGCGCAGCGTGCGGACATGGCGGAAGGTCAGCGGCGACTTGCGGCCGATGTCGAGGGCGGCGTGCTCGGCGCCGAGCGCTTCCAGCGTCGGCACCAGCCGGCCGCCAGCAGACACGACGACGGCGCGATGCCCGGCGCGGACCAGCGCCTCGGCGATCTCGAGCGTGGAACGTTCGACGCCGCCCGAATGCAGGGCCGGCAGCAGCTGGACGACGACGAGGCGGCGCGACACGGCGCCGGCGGCCGCGGTCAATCGATCAGGACGTACTGCGCGCCGCAGTACGGGCAGGTGGACGTGCCGCCCTCGGCCTCGATCGCCAGATACACGCGCGGATGCGAGTTCCACAGCGCCATCGCGGGCGAGGGGCAGCTCAGCGGCAGGTCGCCGCGATGCACTTCGTAGCGTTGCTGGGCATTGGCGGTGGCGGGCTGGGCGGTCATGGCACGGTCTGTCCTGCGCGGAACCGGCATTCTAGCCCAGAGCCCGCCGTCCGACGCCGTTAGCATGCCGGCACCCACCCCGCAGAGGCCGCACGCCATGGACAGCGCCACCGGACCCACCGTCGAAATCGTCGGCCGCGAGGCCTCGCACTACACCCGCCAGGTGGGGATGCTCGCCCACGAACTGGGCATCGCGTACACGCTGTCGCCGATCCTCGACCTGATGAGCGAAGACCCCGCGACCTTCGCCGGCAACCCGGCGCTCAAGCTGCCGGCCCTGCGCCACGGCGACACCGTACTCTGGGGCAGCGCCAACCTCTGCCGCTGGCTGGCGCGGCACGCGCGCGGCGGCGAGGCCCGGGTGTTCCTGCCCGAGCACGCCGAAGACCCGCTCTGCATGAACGCGCACGAGGTCCTCGCCCACGCGATGGCCGTGCACGTCGAGGTCATCTTCCACGAACTCGTCTCGAAGCGCCCGCCCGACGTCGCCTCGCACAAGCGCCGCGCCAGCCTAGTCAATTCGCTCGCCTGGTTCGACACCGAATGGGACGCCATCCGCGCCACCCTGCCGGCCGACCGCATCGCCGTGTTCGACCTCGGCCTGTTCGCGCTGCTGGAACACATCCCGTTCCGCAACCCGATGGACCTCTCGCACCTGACCCGCCTCATGGCCTTCGCCGACGCCTTCCGCCAGCGCCCCTCGGCGCAAGCCACGCCCTACCGCTTCGACGCACCGCCGCCTGACGCGACGCGCTGACCCGCGGCTCGCCCGGACCGTCGCCCACGCCGCTGGCAACAAAAAACCTCCCCGCCGCAACGCGACGGGGAGGTCCGGGGGAGGAGCGCCCGCGAGGGCGGATTACTGCGCCTTCGGCACCATCGCCTCGGTCGTGATCGTCAGCTTCACCTCGTCGCTGACGTTCGGCGCGTACTTGCCCAGGCCGAAGTCGGTACGCTTCACCGTCGCCGTCGCGCTGAAGCCCGCGGCTTCGCGCTGACCCAGCGGATGCACGCCCAGCTTGTTGATGGTCACGTTCAGCGTCACCGGCTTGGTGATGCCCTTGATCGTCAGGTTGCCGACGACGATCAGCTTGTTCTTGCCGGCAGCCTTCACCGACGTGCTCTTGAAAGTGATCGTCGGGTACTGGGCGGCGTCGAAGAAGTCCGCGCTGCGCAGGTGGTCGTTGAAGTCGGGGACCTGGGCGTCGAGGCCGTCCAGCGGCAGCGTCACTTCGACCTTCGAGGCGGCGACGTTGGCCGGATCGTAGACGATCACGCCGTCGGCCTTCAGGAAATTGGCGATCGGATTGGAGAAGCCGAAGTGGCTCCAGCTGGCGACCACGTCGGTGTGGTTGGGGTCGATCTTGTAGGACGTCGGCGCGGCGAAGGCGATGGTGGAGACCAGGGCGAGCGCGGCGGCGATCAGCGTGCGTTTCATGGGAACACTCCTGTGGGATGCGGGCGGGTGGCGATGCAGCAGAGAGGCGACCGGGGCGGCGACGGTTGCGCGCCCCTGCCGTCGAGCGGGGATCAGGCGATCAGGCAGGCTTCGTCGAAGCCCAGCCGCGGCGAGCGCGGGAACAGCGAGGCCGGGTCGCCCTTGCCGAGATTGACGAGGAAGTTGGAGCGGATCGCGGTGCCGGCGAAGAAGGCTTCGTCGACCATCGCGTTGTTGAAACCGGACATCGGGCCGCAATCCAGGCCCAGCGCGCGGGCGGCGAGGATCAGGTACGCGCCCTGCAGGCTGCCGTTGCGCAGCGCCACCGTTTCCAGCACCGGCTCGGGGCGGCCGGCGAACCAGCTGCGCGCGTCGGTGTGCGGGAACAGCACCGGCAGCTTGTCGTAGAAGGCCATGTCATGGCCGACGATCACCGTCACCGGCGCGGCGAGGGTCTTCTCGCGGTTGCCGGCGTCCAGCGCCGGGCCCAGCTTCGCCTTGGCCTCGGGCGAACGCACGAACACGAAGCGGGCCGGGCAGGCGTTGGCGGCGGTCGGGCCCCACTTCAGCAGCTCGTACAGCCGGTGCAGGGTGGCGTCGTCGATCTCGCCGGAGAAGGCGTTGTAGGTGCGGGCGGTGCGGAACAGCTGGTCCAGCGCGGGGGCGTCGAGCGATGCGGACATGGGTGAATCCCGGCGTGTGAGAATGTGAACGAGGGGCGCAGTGTAGAGTTCGTTGCGGCGATGGACAGCCGCACCCCGGGAACGTATCGAGTCAAATCCGGAACGATGGCGACCAACGACGCCGATTCACCACAAATCTGTGCCGTCAGCGACGGCCGTGCCGGCAACGACCGGCAGGCGGTCGCGCTGGCGACGGCGCTTGCCCGCGGCGCCCCGATCCGGACCGTCACCCTGACCCCGCGCCTGCCCTGGCGCCTCGCCGCCCCGCGGGCATGGCCGAACGCGGAACGCGCCTTCGGGCCGGCGTTCGCCGCGCTGCTCGACGCCCCGCCGGCGGTGGTCGTCGGCTGCGGCAGGCAGGCCGCGCTGGCCACGCGCCTGCTGCGCGCGCGCGGCGCGAAAGCCGTGCAGATCCTCGATCCGCGGATCGATCCATCGCACTGGGACGTGGTGGTGGTGCCCGAACACGACCGTCTGCGCGGGCCGAACGTCGTGCCGGTGCTGGGCAGCCTGCATCCGATCGACGACCGCTGGCTGGCGCAGGCCCGCGCCGATTTTCCGGCCTTCGCCGACCTGCCCCGCCCGCGCACGGCGGTGCTGCTGGGCGGGCGCACGCGCCACGCGCGTTTCGACCGCATGGCCTTCGAGGTGCTGGGCTCGAAGCTGGAAGTCGCCCTCGCCCGCGACGGCGGCAGCGTGCTGCTCACGGCCTCGCGGCGCACGCCGAAGGAACTGCGCGACGTGCTGGCGCACCGCTACGACGGCACGCCGGGCGTGGTCTGGCGCAGCGAGCGCGACGGCCCGAATCCCTACGCCGGGCTGCTGGCCTGGGCCGATCGCATCGTGTGTTCGCCGGACTCGGTCAACATGGTCACCGAAGCCTGCGCCACGCGGGTGCCGGTGTACGTGTTCGATCCCGGCCGTGTACGCGGGCGGCCGCGACGCTTCCTCGATGCGCTGCTGGCGAAGGGCCGCATCCGCGCGATGGACACCGCGCTGGCGACGTTCGAGGTGGAACCGCTGCGCGAATCGTCGCGGGCGGCGGCCGAAGTGGCGGCGCGGCTGGGGCTGGCGCCGCGGGCCTGAGCGTCGTCGCGGATCTAAGTCGTCGCGAACCAGTCGTCGCGAACTAGCGGCGGGATGCCGGGCGACGAGGCGCCGGCTTCGCGGGACGCGCCGCGGGGTCGCGATCGACGTCGGGGCGGAACATCCGGAACGCGCCCCACGCCGCCAGACCGGCGACGACCGTGGCGGTGCCGAGCACGGGCCGACGCTTCAGCGCACGCACGGCGGACAGCGCCATCGCGGCCGCCCACGGCCGCCGCATCAGGCTGGCGGCGAGTCCGATCCAGCCGCTGCGCGCGGCCACGCCGGCGCCCAGGCCACCGAGGCTGGACATCACGCCGCGCACGTTGCCGGTGCCGTGACGCAGCTCGGCCACGGCGCCGGCCAGTTCGTCGCGCTGCATCGATGCACGCATGCGCAACAGTTCCATGCGCAAGGCGCGGACTTCGGAACGGGGGTCGCGACTCATCCCGAGATCTCCGGGTCGTCGCCATCGGCGACGGTGTTCTGGGCATCACCGCCCTCGCCCGCCGCGCCGAAGATCGCGCGGCGATCCTCGGCGAGCTGGCGCAGGGTTTCGGCGAGCGGGGCCGGGGCCGCATCGATCTCGCGCTTCAGCGAACCCAGCATCGCCAGCGCCACGCCGGCGTACAGCAGGGCGAACCCGAGCAGCGACCACGGGCCGACATGGGGCCACAGCAGCGCGACCAGCAGCGCGGTGGCCGTGACCACCGCGAACACGGCCAGCAGCATCGCCAGCAGGCCGCGCAGGAACCAGCGCAGCAACTGCGCCCGCGCCTCCGCGAGCTCCAGGCTCGCGAATTCGGCGCGGGACATCAGCAGGTTGAGCGCGGCGGTGCCGACGCGGCGCAGGGACTGCAGCGGCGATGCCATGGCCGGACGCGCCCTCAGCGGCGCGAGACGAGCAGGCCGACCAGGAAGCCGACGCCGGCGGCGATGCCGATCGAACCCCACGGGTTCTCGTGCACCCAGTCGTCGGTGGCACGGGCCGCGGCCTTGGTGTTGCGCGCGACCGAGGCCTGCGCGTCCTGCAGGCGCGCACGGGCGCGACCGAGGGCTTCACTGGCCCGCGCACGCAGCGCCTGCGCACGCTCGCCGGTGGCGGACGCGGCTTCTTCCAGGATCGACTCGACGTCGTCGAGCACGACCTTCGCGTCGGTGACGAGTTCTTCGGTGTCCAGATAGTGGTTCTTCGACATGGAGCGTCTCCTTGGCAGGGGAATGTGGATCGCGACCGGGGGAGGATCGCGCGGATGCACCGGCCGGCACATCGTGGGCGCAGCATAGCGCGCCCGGGGCGCGGCCGGGCTTCGGTATTCAGGACGCAGCCATCGTCGTGCGATCCGGGCCTGCATCGGTGTCGTCGCCATGCAGAACGCGGCGCGTGGCCGCGATCACGACCGCGCGCGCCATGGCCACCGCTGCATCCGGCACGACGATCCGTGCGCGCCGGTCGAGGGTGCACGCCAGACCGGCGGCGACCAGCGCGGCATGCGCACCCTGCAACGAAGCGGCGGCGCCCTCGTCGAACGCGCCGGCGTCGCGCAGCGCAGCGATCAGTCCGGGCGTGTCGCGCGGCGCGAGCAGCGCCGGCGCGCGTGCGGCGTCGCGCAGCACGAGGAACTGCAGCAGGAATTCGAGATCGACCAGCCCGCCCTCGCCCTGCTTGAGATCGAAGCGTTCGCCGGTCGAGCGATCCAGCTCGCCGCGCATGCGCGCGCGCATCGCCCGCACCTCCTCGCACAGTGCGTCCGCGTCGCGCGGGCGCGCGAGCGTGTCGGCGCGGGTGCGCTCGAACGCCTCGCACAGCGCGGCATCGCCCACGACCGCCCGTGCGCGCACCAGTGCCTGGTGCTCCCAGGTCCACGCACGCTGGCGCTGGTAGTCCTCGAAGCTCGCCAGTGTCGACACCATCAGGCCCTTGGCGCCGTCGGGGCGCAGGCGCACGTCGACCTCGTACAACCGCCCGGCGCCGGTGGGTGCACCCAGCAGCGCGACGATCTTCTGCGCCAGCCGCGCCGCCCAGCGCGGGGCGTCGAGCGCGCGCGCGCCGTCGCTCATCGCGTCGGCCGGCGCGTCGTGGACGAAGACGAGATCGAGATCGGAGCCGAAACCCAGCTCGCGTCCGCCGAGGCTGCCGTAACCCAGCACCCCGAAGCGCAGGCCGGCAATCCGGCCGTGCTGCGCCTCCAGTTCGCGCAGCGCGAGCGTATGCACGGCGACCAGCAGCGCATCGGCCAGCGCCGCCAGCCGGCGCGCAGCCTCGACCGCTTCGACGCGACGATCGAGCACCGCCAGCGCGATGCGGAAGCCCAGCGTCTGCCGCGCCTCATTGAGTGCGAGCAGCGCGGCCTCGCCGTCGTCGTGGCGCAGCGCCGCCGCCGCGGCATCGGCGAAGGACTTGTCGCCGGGCAGCGGCCCGGCGACGCGCAGGTCGAGCAGTTCGTCGAGCAGCAGCGGGTGCTTGGCCAGGCGATCGGCCAGCAGCGCGCTGCGCGCCAGCGTGTCGACCAGCCGCGACAGCGCCGCCGGCTGTTCGTCGAGCAGCGCGAGATAGCTCGCGCGCCGCAGCAGCGTCTGCAGCACCGCCAGCGCGCGCCGCAGCGCCAGCGGCGGCTCGCTGGACACGGCGATGCCGGCCAACAGCGCGGGCATGATCCGATCGAGCCGCGCACGCGAGGCATCGGACAATTCGCGCACGCCCGGCGCACGCGCGAAGTCGCGCAGCACGGTGTCGGCCCCGCCTGCGTCCGCGAAGCCGGCGTCCTGCAACGCACCGGCGTCGCCGGCCGTGTCCGTGCCGTTCTCCGCACGCAGCGCGCGCCAGTAGGCGACCAGCGCATCCGGTCGCGCGACCTCGCCGCGCGGCGCGAGCAGGGCCGCGAACTCGCCGGCGACGCGCGCCCGGTGCGCCTCCAGTTCGATCGACAGCGCGGCCCAGTCGGCAAAGCCCAGCCCGCGTGCGATGCGCGCACGGTCGTGCGCGTCCTCGGGCAGGCGCTGGGTCTGCGCGTCGCGCAGCATCTGCAGCCGGTTTTCCAGCACGCGCAGGAAGCGGTACGCCGCCAGCAGCGCGTCGCAGGTGTCGGCGGTCAGGTGACCGGCGTCGCGCAGCGCACGCAGCGCCGGCTGCAGGCGACGCTCGCGCAAGGCCGCCTCGCGACCACCGCGGATCAATTGCAGCGCCTGCGCGAGGAATTCGACCTCGCGGATGCCGCCCGGACCGCGCTTGATGTCGTCGGCCATGTCGCGGCGCGCGACTTCCGCGGCGATGCTCGCCTTCATCTCGCGCAGGCCGTCCAGCGCGCCGTAGTCGAGGTAGCGCCGGTAGACGAACGGCCGCAGCGCGTCGAGGAAACGTCCGCCTTCCACGATGTCGCCCGCCACCGGCCGCGCCTTCTGCCAGGCGTAGCGCTCCCAGTCGCGGCCTTCGCGCTGGAAGTACTGCTCCATCGCCGCGAAGCTCAGCGCGATGCGACCGGCGCTGCCGAACGGACGCAGGCGCAGGTCGACGCGATGGCAGAAGCCTTCCGCCGTGGTCTCGTCGAGCAGCTTCGCGAGCTGCTGACCCAGTCGCGCGAAGTAGTCCTCCGCAGCCAGTGCGCGCATGCCGTCACTCTCGCCATCGCGGGCGTAGGCGTACACGAGGTCGACGTCGGAACTGAAATTGAGCTCTCCGCCGCCGAGCTTGCCCAGCGCGAACACCACCAGCCGCACCGGCGCGCCGTCGGCATCGCGCACGACGCCGAAGCGCTGCGCGAACTCGGTTTCGAGCGCGTCGAGCGCGATGCGCAGGCAGTCGTCGGCCAGCGCGCTGGTGCCGGCGAGCGTGTCGTCCAGCGTGTCGAGGCCATGCACGTCGCGCCAGACCAGGCGCACCGACACGGCCTGGCGATGGCGTCGCAGCAGCGTCGGCCATTCGCCGCGCTGTTCGGCCGAAAGCACCGGTGCCGGCAGCGGCGACGCACCGTCGTCGGCCAGCAGCGCGGGCAGCAGCGCGGGCTGGCGCAGGCAGACATCGACCGCGAAATCGCTGGCCTGCACGAGCCGGCGCACGCGCGCCGCGGCGGAAGGATCATCGGCCAGTGCGGGCACGACGGCGCACAACCGCGCGAGGGCGCGGTCGAGCACGGCATCGGAAGGATCGGGCGGAAGCGGCGACGTCATCCGCGGATTCTGGCATCCCGGCGTGATGACCGACTGCGCGACGACCGACGGCACGGCACCGTCCGGCGGGAGCAGCGGAAGGAATGACGGGCAATAAAAAGCCCGCCCCGGTCGAACCGGTAGCGGGCCTGCTCCCTCCCCCACGTCGGGATGCCGGCGCATCGTGAAGGATGCGTTAGGACAAAGCACGCTGCGGTGCAAAAAAGAACCCGACGGTACATTTAAGCGCCCCGGAGGGACGCGCCATCGCGACACGGAACGCCCTCGTGCGCGGCCATCGACCGGCATACTGCGGACGCCGGACCACTGCGTCCGGCGTCTCCATCCGCGGCGTCGAAGGGTCCGGATCGCCCGGGGAGGCACCGGTCCGCGGACGCGACGTCTTTCATCCCGTTTCCAAGGAGTGGTTCCCGATGCATCGCACCCTGAAATCCCGGCTGGCGGCCATCGCCTGCGCCGGCCTGCTCTCCCTCGGCGTCGCGCACGCCGCGCGTCCCGTCGCCGAATCCGCGTCCCGCCAGAATGCCGACACCGCCGAAGACCTGGTCCAGCCCGGCCAGCTGAAGATCGCCAAGGCGTTGGGCGACGACGTCACCGGCCAGCTCGTCACGCCCTCCGGCGCGATGACGTTCACCACGCGCAGCCTGTCCACCGCCGGCAAGCGCACCGCGGCCGGCGCCGCGCCGGATCGCGTGCAGGCGCGGCTCGAAGTGAACGGCGCGGTGATCGACCACGAGATCGACTACGCCGCCGGCACGCTGGTAGTGAGCACCGAGGCCGGCGTCGTGATCGATGCCAGCGACCGCGCCGTGCTGCGCACCTTCCAGACCGAACTCGGCCGCAGCCTGCTGATGCAGGGCTCGGCGAAGAGCACGCCGAAATCGCTCGACCTGCTGTGGCGGCTGTCGGAGATGTATTCCGAAGTGCCGCTGGGCCATCGCCTGAAGCAGACGTGGACGATCCGCCGCACCGACGCGAAACCGCTGTTGCCCGGCGCCACGCTCGCGAATGCCGGCGCGAACGGCGACCTGCCGCGGCTCGACAGCCCGCCGCAGAAGGCGACGTGCAACGAGCAGAGCGGCGGCAGCTTCACCAACCTGCACAGCATCGCGGACGTCTGCCTCAGCGGTCGCGTGTACTACCGCGCGTCGGCGCACGACTTCTGCCCCACGCACGGCTACACCAGCAAGACCGTCGCCTATGGCTGCGGCGCGAGTTCCTGCGCGGGCCGCTGCGGCGCGGGCTGCGGCGTGGGCGACGGCCTCGGCGCGTGGTACCAGGACTGCCTCGACCACGACGTCTGCAACCGCGACCACAACTCGCAGCTGGGCGCCTGCGGCGACGAATGGACCGAAGCCGCCGACGACTACGCCTTCGGCGCGATTTCCTGCTACACGACCTGCCACTGACAGCGCCCTCCGCTGCCGTCCGCGCAAAGAAAAACCCCGCGAGCGATCGCGGGGTTCTTCGTTTGACGGCTTCCGGCGAAGCGGGCGAAGGCCATGGAAGGCCTTCGCCTGGACCGTAGCCCGGGGTGAGCGAAGCAAACCCCGGGTTGATCGATCGGGATCGATCGATCAGAAATCCATGCCGCCCATGCCGCCCATGCCGCCGCCCATGCCGCCCGGGGCCGGCTCGTCCTTCTTCGGCGCTTCGGCGACCATCGCTTCGGTCGTGATCATCAGGCCGGCGATCGAAGCCGCGTTCTGCAGCGCGGTGCGGGTGACCTTGGTCGGATCCAGGATGCCGGCCTCGACCATGTCGACGAATTCGCCGGTGGCCGCGTTGTAGCCGTAGTTGCCCGTGCCTTCCTTCACCTTGTTGACGATGACCGAGGGCTCTTCGCCGGCGTTGGTGACGATCTCGCGCAGCGGGGCTTCCATCGCGCGCAGGGCGATCTGGATGCCGTGGTTCTGGTCTTCGTTGATGCCCTTGATGCCTTCGACCGCGGTCTTGGCGCGGATCAGCGCGACGCCGCCGCCCGGGACGATGCCTTCCTCGACGGCCGCACGGGTGGCGTGCAGGGCGTCTTCGACGCGGGCCTTCTTTTCCTTCATCTCGATCTCGGTCGAAGCGCCGACCTTGATCACGGCCACGCCGCCGGCGAGCTTGGCGACGCGCTCCTGCAGCTTCTCACGGTCGTAGTCGGACGAGGTCTCTTCGATCTGGGCCTTGATCTGCTTGATGCGGGCCTCGATCGCCGAGGTGTCGCCGGCGCCGTCGATGATCGTGCTGTTCTCCTTCGAGACCTGCACCTTCTTCGCGCGGCCGAGATCCTTGATCGTGGCCTTCTCCAGCGACAGGCCGACTTCCTCGGAGATCACGGTGCCGCCGGTGAGGATGGCCATGTCCTCCAGCATCGCCTTGCGGCGGTCGCCGAAGCCCGGGGCCTTCACGGCGCAGACCTTGACGATGCCGCGGATGGTGTTGACCACCAGCGTCGCCAGGGCTTCGCCCTCGACTTCTTCCGCCACGATCAGCAGCGGCTTGCCGGCCTTGGCCACGCCTTCGAGCACGGGCAGCAGGTCGCGGACGTTCGAGATCTTCTTGTCGTGCAGCAGGATGTACGGGTCGTCGAGTTCGGCGGCCATCGACTGCTGGTTGTTGACGAAGTACGGCGACAGGTAGCCGCGGTCGAACTGCATGCCCTCGACGACGTCGAGTTCATTGTCCAGGCCCGAGCCTTCCTCGACCGTGATCACGCCTTCCTTGCCGACCTTCTTCATCGCGTCGGCGATGATGTTGCCGATCGACTCGTCGGAGTTGGCCGAGATCGTGCCGACCTGGGCGATCGCCTTGTCGTCGGCGGTCGGCTTGCTCATGGCCTTCAGTTCGGCGACGGCGGTGGCGACCGCCTTGTCGATGCCGCGCTTGAGGTCCATCGGGTTCATGCCGGCGGCGACCGCCTTCATGCCCTCGCGGATCAGCGCCTGGGCCAGCACGGTCGCGGTGGTGGTGCCGTCGCCGGCGTTGTCGGAGGTCTTGGAGGCGACTTCCTTCACCATCTGCGCGCCCATGTTCTCGAACTTGTCGGCCAGTTCGATCTCCTTCGCGACGGACACGCCGTCCTTGGTGATCGTCGGGGCGCCGAAGCTCTTCTCGAGCACGACGTTGCGGCCCTTCGGGCCGAGGGTCGCCTTCACGGCGTTGGCGAGCACGTTCACGCCGCGCACCATGCGCGAGCGGGCGTCTTCACCGAAACGGATGTCTTTGGCAGCCATGGTCTGAAACTCCGGAAAAATGAGGTGTTCGTAGGGCGGGCCTCGGCCCGCCGTTGCGACAGCGATGCGTCAGCACGCGTGCGGCGGGGCGATGCGCCCGCCCGCGCGCATCAGCCGACGATCGCGAGGATGTCGTCTTCCTTGATGATCTTGTATTCGACGCCGTCGGCCTTGTACGCCGAGCCCGAGTACTGGCCGTAGATCACCTTGTCCCCGACCTTGACCTTCGGCGCGCGCAGGCCGCCGGTGGCGTCGATGAACTTGCCTTCGCCGATGGCGACGACTTCGCCCTTGGTCGGCTTTTCCTTGGCGGCGTCGGGGATGATGATCCCGCCGATGGAGGTTTCCTCGGCTTCGATCGGCTTGACGATCACGCGATCGTAGAGCGGCTTGAGATTCATGTGAACCCTCGCAAGTGGTTGATTGGATTGGGAAAGGGCGGCGATCTTAGCACTCTCGACCCGAGACTGCCAAAACCGCGGCAAAAAGTGCGCCCGGCATGCCGGGACGGGCGGGAGATGGGGGGCGCCCGGCGGCTTTCAAGGGGGCCAGGCAAAGAAGAAGGGGCGGATCGCTCCGCCCCTTCGTCCGGGACCGCCCCCGGCACGAGGCCGGGACCGGGTTGTCGCGACCGGATCGATCAGAACCGGTAGTCGGCGCTGACGTACCAGAAGGCGCCCGGCAGGTCGTACGTGCCGGCGTCGTAGCCGTTCAGCGAGCAGGTCACGCAGATCGGCGGTTCCTTGCCGAACACGTTGTTGCCGCCCACCGACAGCTTCAGGCCGTCGAACAGCGCGTTGTTCCACGAGAACTGCACGTCGTGGTAGGTCACGGCGCCGAGCTTGTTGACCACACGGGCGTTCAGGCAGTTCGGGACGGTGGAGATCGTCGCGTTGTTGCAGTCTTCCTCGACCGAGTCGATGTAGCGCAGACCGTAGGCGACGTCGAAGTTGCCCTTGTGCCAGCCGAGCTGGGCGTTGGTCTGCCACTCGGGGATCGCGCTGTCGCCGACTTCGATGCCGACGCGACGCGAGCTGACGTTGCCGTCGCCGTCGACCGCCTTGTACTCGCGGACCCAGGTCGTCTGCAGCGCGGCGCTCAGGCTGCCGAAGCCCCATTCCGGGCTCAGCCAGTTGATCTTGAGGTCCGCACCGCTGGTCTTCACCGTGCCGAAGTTCTGCAGGAAGTTGTTCGGCGGGTTGAGGTTGCCGCTGCTGCCGCGGGTGAACGGCGAGCAGACCTTCGGATCCGTGCCGTTGCCCGTGGTGTAGCAGGCGTCCAGCAGGCTCTGCAGGTCGGCCGACAGGATGGCGCCGTCGATCTTGTGGTCGTAGTAGCCGACTTCGAAGTCAAGCTTGCGCGACCACGACTGGTCTTCCGCCCAGCCCGGGCTGTAGACCGCACCGATCGTCCAGCTGTCGGACTTCTCGGGATCCAGATCGCGGTTGCCGCCGGTGAAGGTGGTGATCTGGGTGTTGGCCTGCTCGAAGTTGTCGGGGACGCCCGCGGCCACGCACGCGGCCTCGAGGCCGGCCGAGACGCCGTTGGTGCGGTCGACCACCGGCGCGCCGGTCGGGCCGCAGGGGTCGGTCAGGGTGGCACCGAACTGGGTCAGGCCGTACAGCTCGCCCAGGTTCGGGGCGCGGAAGCCCTGCGAGTAGGTGCCGCGGACCACGACGTCCTCGATCGGCTGCCAGCGGAAGCCGACCTTGCCGGTGGTGGTGCTGCCGAAGGTCGAGTAGTCGGACCAGCGGACGGCGGCGGTCAGGTCGAGGGTGGCGAGGACCGGGAAGTTGAACTCGCCGTAGACTTCCTTCACGTCGTAGCTGGCGGAGATCGGCGAAGCGAACGAGTCCTGCGACTCGCCGGTCTGGCGCAGCGGATCGGGATTGAAGTCGCCCTTGTACTTGCGGTACTCGGCACCGGCGGCGAAGCCGGCGTTGCGGTCGGCGATCGCGAACAGGTCACCGGTCAGGTTGAACGAGAACGAGTCGAGCACCTGGGTGCTGGCGTCACGCTGGTTGGTGATGATGTAGTCGATCATCTGCCGGGTGAACGGACGCGCCTGGCCACCGAAGATATCCAGCGGCACGCAGCCCGGGGTCGCGGCGCACACCGCCGGATCGCCCAGCGCGGTGCGGATATGGGCCACGTTGTAGCCGTTGGTGAAGCGCTGCGTCGCCGAGTTGCGGCTGTGGACGTAGTTCGCGTCCCAGCCGAAGTTGCGGTCGCCGATGTCGAACAGGCCGTCGAGGCCGACGTTGAAATACCAGGTGTCGACGTTCTGCGTGAAGATGCGCGGCCCGACTTCCAGCGGGCGGCGGCCGATGAACACGAAGTTGTTGCTCGCGTCCAGGGCGAAGCCGAACGGGTTGTACGGATGGTTCGCCGGGATCGAGATCGTGTCGGCGATGCCGCCGGTGCCGGCGCCGGGACCGACGAAGATCGGCTCGGGCGCGGCCTGGTTGGTCGACTGGCGGTTGTTGAACAGGCCCTTGAAGTGCAGACGGGTGTTGTCGCTGATGTCGATCGTGGCGCTGGCGAACAGGGCCTTGCGCTCACTGGGCGTCAGCAGCAGGTTGTACGGCGCGAAGTTGAAGCGGTCGGCACCGGTGAACTGGTGGTAGGTGCCGCCGTTCGGGTTGCCCGGGACGAACACCGGGGAGGTGGTGCCGTTGTTCAGGGTGATGCTGTAGAAGTTCGTGCCCGTGGGATCGAAGAACACGAAACGACCCTGCGGGGTGCCCGAGCTGCCCGCGGCAAGGCCGGCATTCGGTTCGGGGAACGAGGACTGACCCCAGTCGCCCGAGCTGATGCGGTCCTGCTTGTAGTAGCTGGCCGCGAAGACGGCGTTCCAGCGGTCGCCGCCGGTGCCGATGGTGAAGGAGGCGTCCTTGGTCTCGCCGCCACGGCTGTATTCGCCGTAGTAGGTGTGCAGCTCGGCACCCTTGAAGCTCTTGCGGGTGATGATGTTCACCACGCCGGCGATGGCGTCGGAGCCGTAGATCGCGGAGGCGCCGTCTTCCAGCACTTCGACGCGGTCGATGATGGCCAGCGGGATGGTGTTGAGGTCGGCGCTGCCGCTGACGCCCGAGGCCGAGGATTCGTTGACCCAGCGGATGCCGTCGACGAGGACCAGCACGCGCTGCGAGCCGAGGTTGCGCAGGTCGACCTGGGCCGAACCGGCACCGATGCCGCCGCCGTCCGGCGGATAGCCGAAGTTGCCCGAGGAGTTGAACTTGGCGTTCAGGGCCTTGCCGCTGGCCGTCAGCTGCTGGAGCAGCTCGCCAACGCTGGCGACGCCGGTCTCTTCGATCTTGGCGCGGTCCATGACGTACACCGGCTGGGCGGTGACGGCATTGGTCTGCTTGATGCGGGACCCGGTGACACTGATCGTGTCGAGGGTGCTCTTGTCGCTCTGCGCGTCCTGCGCCGCGGCGATGCCGGGCAGCGCGAGGAGCAGCGTCAGGTGGACAGCGGCCGTCAGGCGATTACGGCGCAGCTTGCTCATGGGTTCTCTCCGTTGAAATTGAATATCTAAAGTGTCGCAGCGGCCACCGCCCGGGCCCCCTCCCGGAGCGGCACCCGGGCTTTGTAAACAAAATGTGAAGGCGCGGCAAGATGCCGGCCGGTCCCCGGACCTCCGGCAGGGGCCTGCAGGGCCTCCCCGCCAGGCCGCGCCGTCGCCCCCGTCACCGCACCCGCGGTGGCCGCCGATGGTTCATCGCGCTTCGCTATAGTCCCCGCATGCGCATCCCCCACCTGTCCCTCGTCGCGACCCTGCTGGTCGCGATCTCCCCCGCCGCCTGCCGCGCGCAGAACGACACCCCCGCGCTGCTCCGCGCCCGGGCCGCCCTCGAAGCCGCCGAACGCGGGCTGGTCCCCGCCGCGCCGCTGCCCGCCGGGCATGCCCTCGCCGGTTGGGTCGAATACGCCGGCCTGCGTCGCACCCTCGACACCCTGCCCGCTGGCGACGGTCAGGCCTTCCTGACCCGTTACGCCGGCCAGCCCGTGGCCGAGGCCTTCCGCGAGGACTGGCTGGCGGCACTGGCCCGGCGCGAGGACTGGCCGGCCTTCCGTGCGGCGTGGTCGTCGTCCATCAAGGGCACCGCCCTCCGCTGCGCCGAATTGAACGCCCGGCAGGCGCTGGGCCTGACCGACGCCGACTGGACCGCCGACGCCCAGGCGCTGTGGCGCAGCACCGGGCGTTCGCTGCCCGACGGCTGCGACGCGCCGATGGCGGTGCTCGCCGCCCGCGGCGGCCTGACCCCGGCCCTGCGCTGGGAGCGGATCGAGAAGGCCGCGGCCGAATGGCAGCCCGGCGTGATGCGCGCCGCCGCCCGCGGCCTGCCGGCAGACGACTTCGCGCTGGCGAACGACTACGCCGCCTTCATCGAATCCCCGCACGACCGCGCGCTCGGCTGGCCCAAGACGCCGCGCAGCCGGCTGGTCGCCTCGCAGGGGCTGGCGAAGCTGGCGAAGGCCAACCCGGCGGCGGCGGAAGCGCGGCTGCCGAAGATCACGGAAGCGCTGGGCCTGAACGATGCCGAGCGCGGCCGTGCGCTGTACCAGGCCGCGCTGTGGACGGTCGCCTCCTACGGCCCCGAATCCGCCCGCCGGCTGGCCGCGGTGCCCGACGTCGCCTACGACGACAAGCTGCACGAGTGGCAGGTGCGCGAGGCCATGGCCCGCTCCGACTGGAAGTCGGCGCTGGCGGCGATCCGCGCCATGCCCGACGCCCAGCGCCGCGATTCGCGCTGGCGCTATTTCGAGGCGCGGCTGCTGGAAATGGGCGGCGACCGCACCACGGCCCAGGCGCTGTACCGCGACGCGGCGATGAAGCCGGAATTCCACGGCTTCCTCGCGGCCGACCGCATCGGCGCGCCGTATGCGCTGTGCCCGTCGACGCCGGCGACGACGCCCGCCGCGAAGGCCGCAGTCGGCAACGATCCGTCGATGAACCGCGCCATGCTGCTGTACCGCCTCGACCGCGCCGCCTGGGCCGAACGCGAGTGGAAGGACGCACTGTCGCGGTTCACGCCCGAGCAGCGCCGCATCGCCGTCGGCATCGCCCAGGACAACGGCTGGTTCGACCGCGGCGTGTTCGGGCTGGTGAACGTGGGCGGCAAGAGCTATCCCGAGGAATCGCAGCTGTACACGCTGCGCTTCCCGCTGCACCACGACACCGCGATCCGGCGCGAGGCGGCGAAACAGAACATCGACCCGACCTGGGTCGCGGCCGAGATCCGCGCCGAGAGCGTGTTCAATCCGCGCGCGCGCTCCGGCGCCGATGCCCGCGGCCTGATGCAGGTGCTGCCGTCGACGGGCGCCGGTCTGGCGCGACGTCTCGGCCTGCCGTGGAGCGGCGGCGAGGCGCTGTACGAGCCGGAGTTCAACATCGCGCTGGGCACCGCCTATCTGCGCGAACTGGAAGACAAGTACGGCATGACCTACGTCGCGATCGCCGCCTACAACGCCGGCCCGGCGCCGGTGGCGCGCTGGCAGACGCAGCGCCCGGGCATGGACGCCGACTTCTGGATCGAGACCATCAGCTACAAGGAAACCCGCGATTACGTCGCGCGCATCCTCGCCTTCAGCGTGATCTACGACTGGCGGCTCAACGGCAACGCACTGCCGATCACCGACCGCCTCGCCGGGCGGATGGTGGAGACGCGCAAACAGTTCGTGTGCCCGGCGCCGCCTGCAGCGACCGGGAGCGCGGGCGGGACGCGGAGATGAGCAAGCGTGTCGTCATCCTCGGCGGCAGCGGCTTCGTCGGCCGGTCGCTGGTCGCGCGCCTGCTCGCGGACGGGCATCGCGTGGACGTGCTCTCGCGCGACGCGGCCACGCGCGAGCGCGTGCCGCCGGGCGCCACGCATCGCGCGGGCGACGTGCACGACGCCGCGTTCCTGCGTGACGCGTTCGCCGGTGCCGATGCCGTGGTCAACCTCGTCGGCATCCTCAACGAGCGCGGCGACGACGGCCGCGGCTTCCGCAAGGTGTACGTCGAACTGGGCGACAGCGTGATCGACGCGATGCGCGCCACCGGCGTGCGCCGCCTGCTGCAGATGAGCGCATTGCATGCCGGCGATGGCGCCAGCCACTACCTGCAGGCGCGCGGCGAAGCGGAACGGCATGTCGTCGATTCGGGCCTTGACTGGACGCTGTTCCGACCGTCGGTGATCGCCGGCTCCGGCGACGGCCTGTTCTGCCGCTTCGCGCAGTTGCTGCGCTTCGCGCCCGGCCTGCCGCTGGGCGGCGCCGGCGTGCGTTTCCAGCCGGTGTGGGTGGGCGACGTGGCCGAGGCCTTCGCCCGCGCGCTGGTCGACGACGCCACCATCGGCCGGCGCTACGACCTCGTCGGCCCCGAGGTGATGACGCTCGGCGGGATCGTCAAGCTCACCGCGAAGACGAAGGGCTGGTCGCGCTTCGTGCTGCCGCTGCCCGGCGCGCTCGGCCGGGTGCAGGCCGAAGTCGGCGAACACCTGCCGGGCAAGCCGATCAGTCGCGACAACTGGCGTTCGCTGCAACGCGATTCGACCAGCGACGACAACGGCCTGCCGAAGCTCGGCATCGCGCCCACCGACGTCCGCGCGAAACTGCCCGAAATCCTCGGCATGCGCGCCTGACGCGCGGCCGCCCGCACCCCGCTTCCACTTCGACAAAGAGGACACGCCCATGGGACTGATCGACGGCCTGCTCGGCCACGCCGGCGAAACGCCGGTCGACAAGCTCGCCGAGGAATTCGCGCCGCTGCTGGCGCCCGGCGAATCGCTGCAACGCGCGTTCTCCACCATCCGCGACCTGATCGTGTTCACCGACCGCCGCGTGATGCTGGTGAACAAGCAGGGCATCACCGCGAAGAAGACCGAATACCGCAGCATCCCGTACCGCGCGGTCACGATGTTCTCGCTGGAGACGGCAGGCCATTTCGATCTGGAATCCGAACTGCGCATCTGGCTGTCCGGGCAGCCGGCACCGATCGAACTGCACCTCGGCCGCGGCAGCGGCTCGCAGGCGATCGTCGCGCTGCTGGCGCAGCACGCGGCGCGCTGAGGCGACACGCCACGTATCGGCGCAATGCGGCGCCGGCAACCCGGGTGGCGGGCCGGGGCCCGCCCTACGTACACTGCCGGCATGAAGACCTATCTCGTCGGCGGCGCTGTGCGCGACCGCCTCCTCGGCCTGCCCGTGCACGATCGCGACCACGTCGTCGTCGGCGAATCGCCCGAGTCGATGCTCGCCGCCGGCTTCAAGACCGTGGGCAAGGATTTCCCGGTGTTCCTGCATCCGGACACCGGCGAGGAATATGCCCTAGCCCGCACCGAGCGCAAATCCGCGCGCGGGCATCGCGGCTTCGTCGTGCACGCCGCGCCGGAGGTGACCCTGGAAGAAGATCTGCTGCGCCGCGACTTCACCATCAACGCGATCGCGCAGGCCGACGACGGCACGCTGGTCGATCCGCACGGCGGCGCGCGCGATCTGGACGCGCGCGTGCTGCGCCACGTCGGCCCGGCCTTCGTCGACGACCCGCTGCGCGTGCTGCGCGCGGGCCGGTTCATGGCGCGGCTGGCGCCGTTCGGCTTCACCGTCGCGCCGGAAACCATGGCGCTGATGCGCACGATGACCGAGGCCGGCGAACTGGCCGACCTCACCGCCGAGCGCGTGTGGAAGGAGCTCGCCGGCGCGCTGCGCGCCCCGCGCCCGTCGGCGTTCCTGCGCACGCTGCACGACTGCGGCGCGCTGAAGGTCGTGCTGCCGGAAGTCGATGCGCTGTACGGCGTGCCGCAGCGCGCCGAATTCCATCCCGAGGTCGACACCGGCGTGCACGTGGAGATGGTCTGCGACATGGCCGCGCGACTGGCGCCGGGCGACGAGCTCATCGGCTTCGCCGCGCTGACCCACGACCTCGGCAAGGCGCTGACGCCAGCGGAAGAACTGCCGAAGCACATCCTGCACGAGCAGCGCGGCCTCGAACCGCTGGAGGCGCTGTGCGCGCGGCTGAAGGTGCCGGCGATGCATCGCGATCTCGCCCGCGCCGCCTGCCGCGAACATCTGAACGTGCATCGCATCGCCGAACTGCGCAGCGCGAAGATCCACGACCTGATCGCGCGCTGCGACGGCTTCCGCCAGCCGCAGCGGATCGCGCAGCTGGCCGTCGCCTGCGAAGCCGACAAGCGCGGTCGCGGCGGCATGGCCGACAGCACGTATCCGCAGGGCGCCGACCTCGTGCGTCTGCATGCCGCGGCCATTGCCGTGCAGGGACGCGACGTGGTCCGTCCGGGCATGGATGGCCTTGCGATCGGTGACGCGCTGCGGCGTGCGCGGATCGCGGCGATCGCCGCGGAGCGCAGGACGGGCGGCGACGCCGAGGACGCGGACGCGTCCTAGCGCGACGCCGCGTCGTCGCGGCGATCGAGCCGCAACAGCAGATCGTGCAGCGGCGTGAGCCGGGTGCCGAGGCCGGCGATCACGCCCAGCGTGTTCGCCAGCGCGTCCATGCGGTCCATCATCCGCCCCTGCCCCATCGCGCCCTGCGCGTATTCCAGCGCGATGCCCATCAGCACCAGGCCGAGGCCGACGATCGACAGCGAGCGCCAGCGCGGATACAGCTGCACCGCGCCGGCCGCGAGCACGGCGTACGAGAGGAAGTGTTCGAGCTTGTCGTTCGCGCTGGGCAACGTCTGCAGCGACGACGACGGCAGCAGCGAGAAGGCGACCACCGTCGACACCGCCGCCATCCACAGCAGCGACCATAGCCATGGCCGCCGGAACGGCTTCAGCGAACGGCCGTAGCGATACCCGGCCACGGCGTCAGAGCCGATGGCTCAGGTCGCCCGCCAGGAAGGCATGGTCGAGATCCGCTCGACGCGAGAAGCCGATCGCCTGGAAGCGCTCGCCCATCTCGCCCGGCAGGGTCAGCTGCTTCGCCTGCTGCCGCAGGGCGTAGCGCGCGGCCTCGTCGGGCGCGTGCGATTCCTGCTCGGCCAGCCGCTGCTCCAGGCCGTTGCCGATCAGGAAGCTCGCCTGCGAGCAGTAGCCTGCGAAGTCGAACCCCGCGCCGGTGCCGGCTTCGGCCAGCGCGGTGAAATCGACCGAGACGGTGACGTCCTGCAAGCCCACGCGCGCGAACACGTCGTCCACCAGCCGGTGGCGATGGAACGCGCGCAGCGTGCCGTCCTCGCGACGCGGGTCGTAGTACTCGCGGCGCGGATATCCGTAGTCGGTCAGCAGCACCGCGCCCGTGCCGAGGCCGCCGAGCACCGCCTGCAACCAGTACGGCAACTGCGGCAGCACTTCGGAACGGTAGCCGTCGCGGAACGACGTGCCGCACTGGCGTTCGACGTGCCGCACCGCCGCCGACAGCAGCGCATCGGCGGGACGATCGACGCGGACGAAACCGCCATCGGCGTCCAGCGCGACGTGTTCCTCGTAGACCTCGCCATCGCGGATCGCGAAACGCGAGGTCGGCAGCGCGTCGATCACCTCGTTCGCGAACAGCACGCCGTTCCACGGTTCGTGGATCGGCATCTGCAGCCACGACACGCGGGCGAAGACCTCGGGCGCGAGGCGCTCGCGCAGGCGCACCTGCTGGCGCTGGCGCAGGTCGGCGCTGGGCTCGAGGATCGCGTAGCGCGCCGGCAGCGCGCCCACGGCCTCGAGCCGGCGCAGCGCGGCCTCGGCGAACGCGCCGCTGCCGCCGCCGACTTCGACGAATACCGCCTCGTCGCCGACCTGCTTCAGCACCGGCGCGAGCGCATCCGCCACGCATTCGGCGAACAGGCTGCCGAGCTCGGGGGCGGTGACGAAATCGCCGCCTGGACCGAGTTTGGTGGCGCCGGCGCTGTAGTAGCCGAGCCCCGGCGCGTACAGCGCCAGCTCCATGAACCGCCAGAAGGGCAGGACGCCGCCGTTGCTCGCGATCTGGTCCCGGATGACCTCCGCCAGCTGTTCGCTGTGCGCACGGGCGTCCGGGTCCAACTCGTCGTCGATCACCATGCGGCAGCTCCGTTGCGGGGCTGCACAGGATAACGAATCCCGCTCAGCGGGGGGCCTGCCCGGCCTTCTGGGCCTGTTCTTCCTCGCGCATCTTCTTGCGCGCGAACCACCAGATGTAACCGCCCATCAGGACGATGAAGCCAAGGCCGCCGAGGGTCATCCAGCCGACCGGCTTGGCGAAAAGTTCGGAAATGATCGGATCCATTGCGTTGCTCCGCTGGGGATGGCGCACGGCAGCATGCGCCTGCGCCGGCAGCCGCGTTTGACTGTGGTCAAATGCCCCGTCGCCCCTCGCTTCGAGCGCCCCGAGACCCTGCCATGTCCGACTCCCGTCCCGTCGCCCTCGTCACCGGCGCCGCGCGTCGGCTGGGCGCCGCCATCGCGCGCCGCCTGCATGCCGCCGGCCACGACCTCGCGCTGCACTACCGCGATTCGGGCGACGACATGGCCGGGCTGGTCGTCGCGCTCGAACGCGATCGCCCCGGCAGCACGCTCGCCGTGCGCGCCGACCTTGCCGAGTACGACCGCCTGCCCGAACTGGTGGCGCAGGCCGTCGGCCGCTTCGGCCGGCTCGATGCGTTGGTCAACAACGCCTCGGCCTTCTCGCCCACGCCGCTGGGCACGATCACGCCCGCCGACTGGGACGCGCAATTCCTCGTCAACGCCCGCGCGCCGGTGATCCTCGCCCAGGCCGCCGCGCCGCACCTGCGCGACGCCCGCGGGGCCATCGTCAACCTCGTCGACATCTACGCCGAGCGACCGCTGCGCGACCACATCGTCTACGGCATGAGCAAGGCCGCGCTGGTCGCCGCCACCCACGCGCTCGCGCTGGAACTGGCGCCGCAGGTGCGCGTGAACGCGGTCGCGCCGGGCGCGATCCTGTGGCCGGAAGGCAAGCCCGAGTCCGCGAAGGAGACGATCCTCGCGAAGACGCCGCTAGCCCGCACCGGCACCGAGGACGAGATCGCCGAGGCCGTGCGCTGGCTGCTGCAGGACGCGACCTACACGACCGGGCAGATCCTCCGCGTCGACGGAGGACGGCTGCTCACGCGCTGATCGCATACGACACGGGCCGGCGTCTTGCGGCGCCGGCCCGTGTTTTCGCGACGCGTTCGGCGCTTGCCGCGACGTTTCAGCGCTTCGGCACGAACGCCGATTCCAGCGCCAGCCCGCGGAACGCCGACGGCGTCTCGCCCGCGACCGCATAGCGGTACAGCGCGGCGGAATAGATGCCGCCCAGCGCCGACTGGATCGTGGCCAGCACCAGCAGCGCGATGACTGCGATCACCGCCACCGCGATGCCGGCCGCCGGCGCGGCCTGCCAAGCGAGGAACGTCGCCGCGATGCCGGCCAGCACCATGCACGTCGCGATCAGGCCGAACGCCGCACCGATGCCGACGTGGCCGATGGCGTTCTCGCCCCAGGTCTTCTTCAGCAGCGCCACGCTTTCCTTCAGCGCGTCGACCGGCCCGATGTCGCGGCTCACCAGCACCGGCACCACCAGGAACGTCGCCAGCGTCCACGCCACGCCCAGGCCGCTGCCGATCATGCGCACGATGAAATTGTTGTCGCGGTCCTTCAGCGACTTCAGCACCACGCCGACGGTGGCCGCGATCGCGGCGTAGCCGAGGATCGCCGGCAACTTGCCGCGGGCGATGCGGATGCCGTCGGAGAACGTCGGATCGCCGCCTTCCAGCCGGATCGACGCCGCGCCCACCAGCGCGCTGTTGAAGAACACGATCACCGCGTACTGGCAGAAATAGAAGGCGAAGCCCACGAGCGCACCGACGACGTTGAACCCGTGGTCGAACAGCTTGAGCGCGAACACCGGCAGCGCGAACGTCGCCAGCACCAGCAGCGTCGCCAGCGACGACAGCACCGGGAACAGCATCAGCTCCTTGTCGGCGCGCAGCACCGACGCACTGGCCTTCACCAGGTTCCAACTGCGCGAGAACTTCTCGAACATCGCCTGCGTCCTCCCCGGACACGGTGTGTGGAGGCGGCATCGTCCGCGATGCCCCCACACGCCGCAAGCGCAGGAAGTCACCGGCTATGCAATAACGTTGCGCGCGTCGAACCGCTCAATCGCCGCCGGCGTCGAACACCGGCGCGCACGGCACGTCGCGCTCCGGCGAGTCATTCCACAGCGCAGCGAGCGTGCATCCGCTGCGCGGATCGACGAAGTCCGGCGCGATCTCCGCCAGCGGCCGCAGCACGAACGCATGGCGCAGTTCGTCGCGCGGCAGTTGCAGGTGCCCGGGCCCCGACAGCACCAGGTCGTCGTAGAACACGATGTCGATGTCCAGCGGGCGATCGCCGAAGCGCGGCCCGCTGCGATCGCGCCCGTGCGCATCCTCCAGCGCGTGCAGCCACGCATTGAGCGCCTGCGGGTCGAGATCGCTGTCGATCACCGCCGCAGCGTTGAGGAAATCGGGACCGTCGAAACCGACTGCGGGGAAGCGATACACGGTCGAAGCGACGATGTCGCCGAAGCGCGCCCGCAGCGCCGCGAACGCCGAACGCAGATTGCGTTCGGCCTCGACGTTGCTGCCGAGGCTCAGGTAGGCCTTGCCCATCGATGCGTCCTCAGGCGCGGCCGCGTTCGATGATCACGCCCACCGCGCGCGCGCCGCGCACCGCGCCGGGCTTGCTCAGCTTCAGGCGCACGTGCGACACCGCGAATTCGGCCAGCACGATCTCCGCGCAGCGCTCGGCCAACGTTTCCACCAGCCCGAACGACGACGCCGAGACGTACTCGATCAGGCGCTTGCTCACCGCCTTGTAGTCCAGCGTGTCGACGATGTCGTCGGTCGACGCAGGTTTGCGGTTGTCGAAGCTCATTTCCAGATCGAACAGCAGCGGCTGGCGGATGCGTCGCTCCCAGTCGTAGATGCCGATCAGCGCCTCGATCTCGAGGGCTTCGATGAAAACCTTGTCCATGCAGGAACGTCCGGGCGTCGGGGAGGCGACATTGTAGGTCGGGCCCTGGCCCGACATCGCGACATTTCCGATCGCGTCGCGCGATGGGCGGAACGGTTTCGATCGTCGTGCGTTGCGACCTGCACGGTCGCGACGGCGGGCCTGGGCCCGCCCTACGCGCGCGGCGCGGACTCGACCGCCGGCAGCGTCGCCATGTCCCAGCGCGGCACGACATGCACGGCGGCGTCGCTGCGCTGGCCGGCTTCGAGCCGCAGCGCGCCGGCGAAGGCGATCATCGCGCCGTTGTCGGTACACAGTTCGGGCCGCGGGAAACACACCCGGCCGCCGCGCTTCGCCGCCATCGCCTGCAGCTTTGCGCGCAGGCGCTTGTTGGCGCCGACGCCGCCGGCCACCACCAGCACCTTCGCACCGGTGGCGTCGAGCGCGCGCTGGCACTTGATCGCGAGCGTGTCGACCACCGCGTCCTCGAAGCCGCGGGCGATGTCGGCGCGGGCGGTGTCGGACTGGTCGGAATCGCGCCAGGCCAGCAGCACCTGCGTCTTCAGGCCGCTGAAACTGAAGTCGAGGCCCGGACGGTCGGTCATCGGCCGCGGGAAGCGGTAGCGGCCGGGGTCGCCGGTCTCGGCCAGCGCCGCCAGCTGCGGGCCGCCCGGATACGGCAAGCCCATGAGCTTGGCCGACTTGTCGAAGGCCTCGCCGGCCGCGTCGTCCAGCGTGTCGCCGAGCAGCCGGTAGGTGCCGATGGCATCCACCGCGACCAACTGGCTGTGGCCGCCGGAGACCAGCAGGGCGACGAATGGCGGCTCCGGCCGGCCGTGGACGGGGTCGTCGTCCTCCATCAGCGGCGCCAGCAGGTGGCCTTCCATGTGGTGGACGCCGACCGCCGGCAGGTCCAGCGCCCACGCCAGCGACCGCGCCACCCCGGCGCCGACCAGCAGGGCGCCGACCAGCCCCGGGCCGGCGGTGTAGGCCACCCCGTCGAGGTCGCGGACCGACAGCCCGGCCTCGGCCAGCGTCTGGCGGATCAGCGGCAGCAGCTTGCGCACGTGGTCGCGGCTGGCCAGTTCGGGCACCACCCCGCCGTACTCGGCGTGCAGCGCGATCTGGCTGTAGACCGCATGCGCCCGCAGCCCGGCCGCGCCGGGCCGGGCCGTGTCGTACACGGCCACGCCGGTCTCGTCGCAGCTGGATTCGATGCCGAGGACCTTCATGGGCAACCGGAAACGGAGGAATGCGGGGCGGATAGTCTACCCGCCCCACCGCAGCGGCCCGGCGGCGACTTGCGCCACCGGGGGGAGGGCCATTATCATGCGCGGCTCGCCCGGAAGGACCGGGCCAGGCTTCCTTAACGAGATTCCTATGCCCAGCGTCAAAGTCCGCGAAAACGAGCCGTTCGAGTTTGCCCTGCGCCGCTTCAAGCGCACCTGCGAGAAGGCCGGTGTCCTGGCCGAAGTCCGCAAGCGCGAGTTCTACGAAAAGCCGACTCAGGAACGCAAGCGCAAGGCGGCCGCCGCGGTGAAGCGCCAGGCCCGCCGCACCTCGCGCGACGCCACCAAGCGTCAGCGTCTGTACTGATTCCCGGCGCGACCCTCAAGGTCGCGTTCCGCTGCGAATCCCGAAGCCGGCCGCGCCCAGCGCAGCCGGCTTTTTGCGTTTCCCGATCGCCGGCCTCCGGCGATCGCCCTGCATCCCGCTTTCCCTGTTTTCCTCGCGCCCGCCCGGCGGACCGCGACCCCACGGAGCCCCACCATGAGCCTCAAGCAACGCCTCACCGATGACATGAAGACCGCGATGAAGGCCGGCGAGAAGGAGCGCCTGGCCGCCATCCGCCTGATCAACGCCGCCATCAAGCAGAAGGAAGTCGACGAGCGCGTCGAGATGGACGACGCCCGCGTGCTGGCCGTGCTCGACAAGATGGTCAAGCAGCGCAAGGACTCGATCGAGCAGTACGACAAGGCCGGCCGCGACGACCTGGCCGCGGTCGAGCGCGCCGAGATGGCGATCATCGAGCAGTACCTCCCGGCCAAGCTGGGCGAGGCCGAGATCAAGGCCGCGATCGAGGCTGCCGTCGCCGAGACCGGCGCCGCCGGCCCGGCCGACATGGGCAAGGTCATGGGCGTGCTCAAGCCGCGCCTCGCCGGCCAGGCCGACATGGGCGAGGTCTCGAAGCTGATCAAGCAGCGCCTCGCCGGCTGAGCCCCGCCGCGATGACCGCGCCCTCGCCCGCCATCGTCATCCGCCCGGCCGTCCGCGAGGACGCCGGGCGGATCCTCGCCTTCATCCGCGAGCTGGCCGAGTACGAGCAGCTCGCCCACGAAGCCGTCGCCGACGAGGACGGCCTCGCCCGCCAGCTCTTCGGCGACACGCCGCGCGCCGAGGTGCTGATCGCCGAGGTCGACGGCGAGGCCGCGGGCTTCGCGCTGTTCTTCCATAACTTCTCGACCTTCGTCGGCAAGCCCGGGCTGTACCTCGAAGACCTGTTCGTGCGCCCGCAGTACCGCGGGCTCGGGCTCGGCAAGCGACTGATGGTGCGACTTGCGAAGCTCGCGCTGGACCGCGACTGCGGCCGCTTCGAGTGGTCGGTGCTGGACTGGAACACGCCTGCCATCGACTTCTACCGCAGCCTCGGCGCGGTCGGCATGGACGCATGGACCGTGCAGCGGGTGACGGGCGACGCGCTCGCGGCGCTGGCCGCTCAGGACGCGGGATGAGCCCGTGTTCCTGCGTTTCGTCGGCCACGATCTCGATCCGCGCACGGGCCAGCCGATCGGCCTGATGACGCTGGCGTACGCGCTGCGCAATTCCGGCGACGCGAACGTCGCCGACACCGACCAGTTGCTCGCGCATCTGGACTGGATCCAGCGCACCGTGCCGATCCCGACCCGGTTCGCGCGCCGCCGCAACGGGGGACACAAGGAAACGCACGGCCTGTCCTGGGCCAAGGCTTCGGCGACCGAGTTCGTGCGGCACCTGCATGCAATCGCGGACATTCTCGGCCGCTACGACACGCCGGTCGACATCATCCGGAGCACACGCCCCGGCTACGTGGTCCACGAGGACGACTGGCAGGTCGTCGCCGAACCGTTCCACGGCGAAGGCCGCTGACGCCTTCGCTTTTTCCGCCCTTCGAGGGCCATCCGACAGGAGGTGCACCATGAACCGCAAGCAGAACCGCCGCACGCCGTGCTTTCGAGGCCACGCCGGCCGTTGAGGTCACCCGCAAGCGCCGCAAGGGCTATCCGTCCGAAGCCCGCGTGAAGCGCGGCCGCCGCTTCGTCCACGGCGACAAGGAACTGGTCGAGAAGCTGGGCCACAACGATCCCTGTCCGTGCGGCTCGACCCGGAGGTTCAAAACAGTGCTGCCTCCGCAGCGGTCGCCATGACGGCACCGAACGACATCACTTCTTTCAGGGACTGAGTTCTTTCAGAGGCCGAGCCCTCCGACGCCCCGGTCCGCCGGGGCGTTGTTTTTCCCGGCACCTGCAACCCTGAGCTATACTCGGACCGAATTCGGTCTGACAGGACATGCCCCATGAGCGACCCGATCATCAGCCTCAGCGACTTCAAGGCCGACGCCAGCCAATGGCTGAAGCGGCTTCAGGACGCCTCGGAAACGGTCGTGCTGACCCAGAACGGACGTGCCAGCGCCGTCGTCCAGAGCTTCGAGAGCTACCAGCGGCAGCAGCAGGCGTTGCTCATGCTGAAGCTGGTGGCGCAGGGCGAAGCCGACGTGCGTGCCGGCCGCCTGACGGCGCAGGACGACGCCTTCGCGCGTCTGCGCGAGCGCATCGCGACCCGGGAATGAACGCGGGCGCCGTGCTCTGGACCGACACCGCGATCGAGGACCTCGGCGCGATCGTCGACCACATCGCCGCGGACGATGTCGCTGCGGCATCGGCTGTGCTGGACCGGCTGCAAGCGCGTGCCGCGACCCTCGCGACGCTGGCTGCACGCGGACGCATCGTCCCCGAACTGCGGGAGATCGGCATCACCCACTATCGCGAACTGGTCGAACGCCCCTGGCGCCTGCTGTACCGCATGGACGCCGCTTCGGTCTTCGTGGTGGCCGTGCTGGACAGCCGGCGCGAACTCGATACCGTGCTGCTCGAACGACTGACCCGCTGCTGACATGGCCCGCATCCCCGACGCCTTCATCGACGACCTGCTGGCTCGCACGGACATCGTCGAGCTGATCGGGTCGCGCGTGCCGCTGAAGCGGCAGGGGCGCGAGTACTCGGCGCGCTGTCCGTTCCACGACGAGCGCTCGCCGTCGTTCACGGTGTCGCCGACCAAGCAGTTCTACCACTGCTTCGGCTGCGGCGCGCACGGCACCGCGATCAGCTTCCTGATGAACTACGACCGCCTCGAATTCCTCGATGCAGTCGACGAACTCGCCAAGCGCGTCGGCATGGAGGTGCCGCGCGACACGCAGCAGCGCAACGTCAATCCCGACAGCATCGACCAGTACGCGGCGCTGGAAGCGGCGAACAAGTTCTTCCAGCGCCAGCTCGCCGCCTCGCCGAAGGCGCTGGCGTATTTCGAGCGTCGCGGCGTGAGCGCGGAGATCCGCGCGCAGTTCGGCCTCGGCTACGCACCCGATGGCTATTCGGCGCTGAAGGACTCTCTCGGCACCGACGATCGGCGGATGAAATTGCTGGAGCGCGTCGGCCTGTTCTCGAAGAACGACAAGGGCCACGTCTACGACAAGTTCCGCGACCGGGTGATGTTCCCGATCCACGATCGCCGCGGCCGCACGATCGCCTTCGGTGGCCGCGTCCTCGAGAAGGACGATGGCCCGAAATACCTCAACTCGCCCGAGACCGCACTGTTCCACAAGGGCCGCGAACTGTACGGCCTGTGGCAGGTGCGGCAGGCGAATACGAAGATCGAACGGCTGATCGTCGTCGAAGGCTACATGGACGTGATCGCGCTGTTCCAGCACGGTGTCGCGCAGGCGGTGGCGACGCTGGGCACCGCGACCACGCCCGATCACGCCGAGCTGCTGTTCCGCAACGCGCCCGACGTGTACTTCTGTTTCGACGGCGACGCCGCCGGCCGCCGCGCCGCGGGCAAGGCGATGGAATCGGTGCTGCCGCGCATGAAGGACGGCCGCCAGGCGTTCTTCCTGTTCCTGCCCGACGGCGAGGATCCCGACACGCTGGTGCGCAGCGAAGGCCGCGAAGGCTTCGACGCACGGCTGGCGCAGGCGGTGCCGCTCTCGCAGTTCTTCTACGACGACCTCGCGAAGGACGTGAACCTCGGCACGCTCGACGGCAAGGCGCGCATGGCCGAGCGCGCGAAGCCGCTGCTCGCGCAGATTCCCGACGGTGCGTTCGGCGATCTGATGCGCCAGCGCCTGACCGAACTCACCGGCGTCGGCGCCGCGCGCACGGGCATGCCCGAAGCGCCGCCCGCGCGACCGCGCATGCCGCCTGCGCAAACGCAGAAGCGCAGCCTCGTGCGCAGCGCGATCGCGCTGCTGCTGCAGCAACCCGCGCTCGCACTCGACCTGCAGCCGCCGTACACCTTCAGCGTGCTGCGCCAGCCGGGCGTGTCGCTGCTCGCCGAACTGATCGCGCTGGTCCGCGAGCGCCCGGAGATCACCACCGGCGCGTTGCTCGAACATTTCGCCGAGCGCGAGGAAGGCGCGGCCCTGCAGAAACTCGCGATGCAGGCGATGCCCGGCGAGGAAGCGAAGTGGCGCGACGAATTCCTCGACGCCATGGCGCAACTGGAACGGCAAACGTTGCACCAGCGCATCGACGAACTGCAGGCGAAGCAGCGCGAGGTC
Source organism: Lysobacter sp. DMC104 (assembly GCF_056313665.1). Classification (NCBI taxonomy): domain Bacteria; kingdom Pseudomonadati; phylum Pseudomonadota; class Gammaproteobacteria; order Lysobacterales; family Lysobacteraceae; genus Lysobacter; species Lysobacter sp. DMC104. The sequence goes on from NZ_JBQUZW010000002.1 coordinate 283,214, forward strand.
GGCCTCGACGACGGCGACAAGGCAGAGCTGCGGGCGTTGCTGCTGGCGAAACTGCAACCCACGCGCTGATCATCCATCGTCGGCACCCGCAAGGTCGCAGTCCGTGAGATGGGCGGATGCGATCTTGTGTCCACGGCGGGCGCGGCAGCGCCCGGGCGGCCTCGGCAGGATGCCGATCGCCGCGGACGATGGACCCGCACTCCCTCACGGCGCCCGCTGCCCCTTCCCCAGCTGCGCAACGCCGACGGATACACCTGTCCGACTGCGGAATCCGACGTCCACACGCGAATGGCCGCCCCGCGCGCCGCGCCCGCCGACCATGCCGCTGCGAAAGATGCGCGTCGTCGGGGCGATGTCAGCCCCACACCTCGCGCATCACCCGCGCGAAGTTCGCGCCCAGCACTTTCTCGATGCGCGCGTCGGAATGGCCGCGCTTCGACAGCAGGAACGCGAGGCGATCGAAGCGATCCGCCTGGTTGAGATCGGGGATGAAGGTGTAGAGATCCGGCGGGCGGCCGGGCCCGAAGATGCCATCAGCGACCGAGGCCGCGACCCACTCGCGGTTGTCCTGTTCGAATTCGGGCGTGCGCGCGATCGGCGCGACCCCGCCGTCGGTGCCGAGGCCGACGTGATCCTCGCCGGCGACGTCGATCGCATGCTCGATGTGGCGGATCAGGTCCTCGGCCATCGGCTGCGCGTCGGTGCGCAGGTAGGGCCAGAAGATCATGCCGGCGACGCCGCCCTTGCCGGCCAGCGCGCGCAGCGTGGCGTCGTCGGTGTTGCGCGGCAGGTCGGCCAGCGCGCGGCAGCCGGTGTGGCTGATCAGCATCGGCTGCTTCGCGGCGGTCACGCCTTCGGCCATGGTCCGCGCCGAACCGTGCGCGAGATCGAGCACGATCTTCTCCGCCTCGATCCGTGCGATCACCTCATGGCCGAAGTTGCTGAGGCCGGCGTTGCCCGGCTCCATGCAGCCGTCGCCGACCAGGTTGCGGCGGTTGTGGGTGAGCTGCAGCACGCGCAGGCCGCGCTCGCGGAACATCGTCAGGCGATCGAGATCCTCCCCCAGCGACTCGGTGCCCTGGAAGGTGCAGATCAAGCCGAGACGATGCTCGCGGCGCGCGCGATCGAGATCGTCGGCGGTGCGGATCATCATCAGGTGATCGGGATGGCGCGCGACGATCGCGTGCCAGGTGTCGAAGTTCGACTTCGTCTTCTCGAACGCGGCATCGTCGAGCCAGAAGCGTCCCGACGGCGCCAGCGTGAGCACGACGGCGGTGAGGCCGGAGGCGCGGATCGCCGCGAGTTCGCCCGGCACCGCGGGATCGTCCGGTCCATACCAGGCGAGCCCCACGCCGCCGGCTCCGTCGATCACCGGCGCGGCGCCATAGCGCGACCAGGCAGGTCGCCGGGCCGTCTTCGCCGCTCCGGCAGCACCGGCGAAGACGGAGGCGATCGCGGCGCCTCCCAGTCCCTTGAGCACCTCGCGTCGCGTGGTCATGTGCGTCTCCGGCTGGGCACATCGCCCGGAGAGGCGAGTCTAGCGCCGCCGGCCGGCCGGGGACGTCTCCGGCCACAGTCCCCGGATCGCGGCGATCCCCTGCGCGCCATGCGTGCGCGCGAGGTCGAGATCGCCGCGGCCAAGGCCGCCGATGGCGTAGATCGGCAGGGCGACGTCCTCACGCAGGGTCGCGAACGCCTCCCAGCCAATGCCCGGCTCGCCGGGATGCGAGGCTGTCGGCAGCACCGGGCCGAGCACTGCGGCATCGCAGCCCAGCGCCTGCGCGTGGCGCAGCTCGTCGAGGTCGTGGCAGGAGGCGATCACCGGGCGATCCGGCGGCAGCGGTCGTGCGTCGAGCCTGCGCAGATGCCGTGCAGGCAGATGCACGCCGATGCCGAGCGCGTCGGCGAGCGCGAAGTCATCGTTCACCAGCGCCTCGCCGTCGACCGCACGGATGTCGGCGACCGCGGCTTCGATCAGTGCACGCCAGCGCGCGGGTGTGGCCGCCGCCAGCATGGGCGCGCGCAACTGCACGCGACGCGCGCCGGCGTCGAGCGCGGCACGCAGGCCGGCGCGCCACGTGCGATCGTCGTCGCCGGGTTCGGGCGTGATCAGGTAATGCGCCGGCTGGCGCAGCGCGGCGACCACCGGGCGATCGGCATCGGGCATCGCATAGCTGGCGAGCTTGTGCGGCGGCGCCCAGACCAACGCCTGGCCGTCGAGCCCCTTCACCGTGCCGGTCCACGACGCGATGCGGCGCACGTCCAGGCACAGCCGCTTGTGCGGGTAGCGCTGCGGCACCGCGATCACCGGTGCGCCGACGCGCGCCTCGATGCCGAGCTCCTCGCGCAGTTCGCGGACCAGCGCCTGCTCCGGCGTCTCGCCCGGATCGACCTTGCCGCCGGGGAATTCCCACAGGCCGGCGAGATCGCGGCCTTCGGTGCGACGCGCCAGCAGGATGCGGCCGCGCGCGTCGGTGATCACGCCGGCGACGACGTGGATGCGTTGTTCGGGTCGACTTCGATCGGGGGCGCTCATGCGGAAGAAAGGTCGCGCTGGATCCGTGCGCGCTCCGTTTTACCGGCCCCGCATGTCGGCGGCAAGACCACGGCGAACCGAAACGGAAAACGCCCGCTTGCGCGGGCGTTTTCGTGCGAAGGCAGCGCGGCGGTCAGGCCAGCTGGCCGTGGCAGTGCTTGTACTTCTTGCCCGAACCGCAGGGGCACGGGTCGTTGCGGCCGACCTTCGGCAGGCTGTCGTCGGCGAGCTGGTAGTCGGGCGAACCCGCTTCCTCGTCGCTGCCGTAGCCGCCGGTGTCGGCATGCTGGAACTGCATCTGGCGCGTCATCGCCTCGGCGCGGGCACGCTCGGCGGCTTCGGCCTGCGCGATCTCGGCCTCGGTGCGGATGCGCACGCGGGCAAGCAGCGACACGACCTCGCGCTTGACCTTCTCCAGCATTTCGCTGAACAGCTCGAACGCTTCCTTCTTGTACTCCTGCTTCGGCTGCTTCTGCGCGTAGCCGCGCAGGTGGATGCCTTGGCGCAGGTAGTCCATGCGGCCGAGGTGCTCCTTCCAGCTCTGGTCGAGCACGGTCAGCATGATGTGCTTCTCGAGCATGCGCATCGTCTCTTCGCCGACCGCCGCTTCCTTGTCCTCGAAGACCTTCGCCACCGCCTCCTGAACGTAGGCGGCGATGCCGGCAGCGTCGATTTCCTTCTGCGCGTGGACGTGGTCTTCCAGCGCCATCTGCAGGCCGAACTCGGCCGCCAGCTCGGATTCCAGGCCCTTCAGGTCCCACTGCTCGTCGATCGAATCCGGCGGCACGAAACGGTCGACCAGGTCGGCGACCACGTCGCCGCGGATGCCGTCGATGTTCGCCTTCACGCTGTCGGCTTCGAGCAGGTCGTCGCGCTGGCGGTAGATCACCTTGCGCTGGTCGTTGTTGACGTCGTCGAAGTCGAGCAGGTTCTTGCGGATGTCGAAGTTGTGGGCCTCGACCTTGCGCTGCGCGCCGGCGATCTGCTTCGTCACCAGCGGGCTTTCGATGATGTCGTCTTCCTTCAGGCCCATGCGCGCCATCATCCGCTGCACCCAGTCGGCGGCGAAGATGCGCATCAGCGAATCTTCCAGCGACAGGTAGAAGCGCGACGAACCCGGGTCGCCCTGGCGGCCGGAACGACCGCGCAGCTGGTTGTCGATGCGGCGCGATTCGTGGCGTTCGGTGCCGATGATGTGCAGGCCGCCCGAGGCCTTCACGGCGTCGTGGCGCTGCATCCATTCGGCCTTGATGCGCTGGCGCTCGACGTCGCTGAGTTCACCCTGCTCGGCTTCCAGCGCCTGGATCTCGGCTTCAAGCGAGCCGCCCAGCACGATGTCGGTACCGCGGCCGGCCATGTTGGTGGCGATGGTCACCGCGCCCGGACGACCGGCCTGCGCGACGATGTGCGCCTCGCGCTCGTGCTGCTTGGCGTTGAGCACTTCGTGCGCGATGCCGGCGGCCTTGAGCTGCTCGGACAGCATCTCGGAGACTTCGATCGACGTGGTACCGACCAGCACCGGCTGGCCCTTGGCGTTCGCGTCCTTGATCTCGCCGATCACCGCGCGGAACTTGCCGGCGCGGTTGAGGAACACGGCGTCCGGATGGTCCTTGCGCACCATCGGGCGATGGGTCGGGATCACCACCACTTCCAGGCCGTAGATGCTCTGGAATTCGTAGGCTTCGGTATCCGCGGTGCCGGTCATGCCCGAGAGCTTGCCGTACATGCGGAACAGGTTCTGGAAGGTGATGCTGGCGAGCGTCTGGTTCTCGCGCTGCACCGGCACGCCTTCCTTCGCCTCGACCGCCTGGTGCAGGCCGTCGGACCAGCGGCGGCCCGGCAGCGTGCGGCCGGTGAATTCGTCGACGATCACCACTTCGCCGTCACGCACGATGTAATCGACGTCGCGCTGGTAGATCGCATGGGCGCGCATCGCGGCGTTGAGGTGGTGCACGACGTGGATGTTGTGCGCGGCGTAGAGGCTGTCCTCGCCTTCGAGGATGCCGGCGCGGCGCAGCAGGTCCTCGGCGTGCTCCTGGCCGGCTTCGGACAGGTGCACCTGCTTGCCCTTCTCGTCGACCCAGTAGTCGCCGACGCCGTCCTCGACGTCCTGCCGCTTGAGCTGCGGCACGATGCGGTTGACCTTGACGTACAGCTCCGGCGATTCGTCGGCCGGGCCGGAGATGATCAGCGGCGTGCGCGCCTCGTCGATCAGGATCGAGTCGACTTCGTCGACGATCGCGTAGTGCAGGCCGCGCTGGTAGCGGTCTTCCTTCGACAGCGCCATGTTGTCGCGCAGGTAGTCGAAGCCGAATTCGTTGTTGGTGCCGTAGGTGATGTCCGCGGCATAGGCGCCATGCTTGTCCGAATGCGGCATGCCCGGGTAGACGACGCCGACCGACAGCCCCAGCCAGTTGTACAGGCGCCCCATCCATGCCGAGTCGCGGCGGGCGAGGTAGTCGTTCACCGTCACCACGTGCACGCCCTTGCCCTGCAGCGCGTTGAGGTAGGTGGGCAGGGTCGCGACGAGGGTCTTGCCTTCGCCGGTGCGCATTTCGGCGATCTTGCCCAGGTGCAGCACCATGCCGCCGATCATCTGCACGTCGTAATGGCGCATGCCCAGCACGCGCTTCGACGCCTCGCGGCAGACCGCGAAGGCCTCCGGCAGCAGCTTGTCGAGCGCCTCGCCGTTCTCGATCCGCTGCCGGAATTCCGGCGTCTTCGCCTGGAGTTCGGCATCGGACAGCGCCTGCATCTGCGGCTCGAGGGCGTTGATCTTCTTGACGATGCCGCCGAGCTGCTTGACCAGACGGTCGTTGCGGCTGCCGAAGATGCTGGTCAACAGGCGATTGAACATGGGTCGGGAATGATCGAAGGAGGAATCGGGCCGCATCCGCCGTCCGGGCGGTCGTCGGCAACAAAAAGGGGCGCAGCGCGCCCCTCCGCAACAGCCGATTGTACTTGGTGCCGGAGCCCGGGGGTATCAACCCCCCGCCGGTCAGCCTTTCGCGGCCGGGCGCGCGACGGCACCGCCGGCATCGCCCAGGAACTGGTTCGGATTGACCACCGCCCCGTTTTCCCAGACCTCGAAGTGCACGTGGGCGCCGGTGGAGCGGCCGGTGGAGCCGGCCTTGGCGATCTCCTGGCCGCGACGGACGAGGTCGCCGACCTGGCCGATCAGACGGGAGTTGTGCGCATACCGGGTGACGTAGCCGTTGCCGTGGTCGACCTCGATCACGTTGCCGTAGCCGTTGCGGACGCCGGCGAAGGTGACCACGCCGTCGGCCACCGCCAGCACCGGATCGCCGGTATTGGCCTCGAAATCGATGCCCTTGTGGAACTGGCCGCCACCGCCGAACGGATCGGCGCGGCCGCCGAAGCCGGACGTGATGTAGCTGTGCGCAACCGGCGCCCGCGACGGGGTCGCGTTGCGGTCCAGTTCGCGGTTGAACAGCAGCGCTTCCAGCACCGACAGCTGGCCGCCGGCGCGATGCAGCTGCGTGCCGAGGCTGTCCAGCCCGCTGCGCAGGTCGGTGGCCGGCAGGTCGTGCACCGGGCCGGCGCCGCCGACGCCGACCGGCTTGTCGAAGTCGAACTCGCCATCGCCGAGCTGGGCGACGCGGGTCAGGCGCTCGCCGAGCGCGTTGAGGCGGTTGGCCTCCGCCTGCAGTTCGCCGAGCCGGGCCGCGAGCGCGTTGACTTCGCGCTGGGCTTCGAGCCGGGTGTTGCGCAGGCCGTCGCGCTGGGCAATGACGTCGGCCTTCAGGCGATCGAACTGCGCGTCGCGCAGCCAGCTCTGGGCGAAGGTGCCCATCACCGCGCCGAGGGTGAGCAGCGCGACGGCGGCGTAGGCGGGCTGCTCGCGCATCGCGCGGCGGCCCGCGGCCAGTGCGCGCAGCGACAGCGGACGCAACCGTGCCCAGGTGTGCGTCGCGGTGGCCTGAACGGCGTGCGCCGCGGTCATCGCGTGACGCTGCGCAAGCAGGAGGAAGCTGTGTACAGTCATCGGTCTCATGTCTCGTTCACGACCCTCGACGCCCCCCGCCTCGCGCCCCGCAAAACCGCGGGATGCGTTCGATGCCCTGCTGGGCACCGACGCCAGCGACCCGGGCACGCATTCGCTGCGGCGGGCGCTGTGGCTGGACACGCTGGATCAGCAACTCCGTCCCCACCTTCCGGCCCAGCTCGCCGCGCATGCGCGCCTGGCGAACGTCGACCGCAAAAGGCTCGTGTACCTCGTGGATGCACCGGTGTGGCACGCGCGGATGCGCCTGACCGCCACCGTCCTGCTCGACGCCGCCCGCTCCCTCGGGCTGGAAGTCGACGACCTGGTGGTGCGCACGGCATCCGGACCGCAGGCGATGCGGCCGCGAAGCACCGGAACGTCGACCAGGACGACCGCACTTCCCCTTTCGGCCGCCGCGCGCGAAGCCTTCGCGGCTGCCCTCGCCGCCCGCGATGAACCTGCGCAGGGGGACCCGACCTGAGGGTCTGTCCCGGGCCGGCCGTGGGGGTAAAGGGCCGGTCCGTGGGACACGAAGCCGGCATGCTACCGGCCGCATCGGGCCGGGGGGTTAAGAAATGCGGGGCTTTTTCGTTAAATTATCGTAAAACGCTCGGCGCAAGGTCACGGATCGGGCAATCCACATGATCCGTTCCAGAGAACCCGCCGAGCTCCGGCAAGGTCAGGCGAGGGCCGGGGCGCCGTAGACGACCGGCACCGGCACGTCGTCCGGGAAAGTCGCGAACTCCCAGGCGGACTGCTCGGCGAGCAGGGCGCGGACCAGCTTGTTGTTGAGGGCGTGGCCCGACTTGAAGCCCTCGTAGGCGCCGAGGATCGGGTGCCCGGCGAGGTACAGATCACCGACGGCGTCGAGGATCTTGTGGCGGACGAACTCGTCGGCGTAGCGCAGGCCGTCGTCGTTCAGCACGCGGAACTCGTCCAGCACGATGGCGTTGTCCATCGAACCGCCGAGGCCGAGGTTGCGCTCGCGCATGAACTCCAGGTCGCGCATGAACCCGAAGGTGCGGGCGCGGCTGACTTCGCGGATGTAGCGCTCGGTGGAGAACTCGACCACCGCGCGCGACTGCGCCGCGGGAATGGCCGGGTGGTTGAATTCGACGGTGAACCCGAGGCGGAAGCCGTCGTAGGGCTCGAACCGGGCGACCTTGTCGCCGTCGCGCACTTCCACGGGTTTCACGATGCGCATGAAGCGCTTGGGTGCGTTCTGCTCGGCGATGCCGGCGGACTGCAGCAGGAACACGAACGGGCCGGACGAGCCATCCATGATCGGCACTTCGGGCGCGGACAGATCGATGTAGACGTTGTCGACGCCGAGGCCGGCGAGCGCGGACATCAGGTGCTCGACCGTCATCGCCTTGCCGCCGTCGCGCGAGAGGCCGGTGCAGAGCATGGTCTCGGTGACGAGGTCGGCGCGGGCGGGGATCTCGACGACCGGATCCAGGTCCACGCGGCGGAACACGATGCCGGCATCGACCGGCGCCGGTCGCAGGGTCAGGTACACCTTCTCGCCGCTGTGCAGGCCCACGCCGGTGGCGCGGATCGTGTTGCGGAGGGTGCGTTGCCGGGCCATGGGAGTGTCGGGTGCCTGCGCGTCGGGAGAGACGGGAAATGCAGGAATTCGCCTGCGAACGGAGGGCGAGATTAGCACGCAGGATGCTGAACCTGAACGGAAGCGACGCTCTGTTTCCGCGGTGCAACAACCGTGTGGTACCGCCACCGACGCCGACGGAAAAACCCGCCGGACCGGAGTCCGGCGGAAAGGGACATGGCAATGTCGCCGACGGCCGCTGGTGGACGGCCGCCGGCGCGGATCAATCCGCCTGCCGGCGCAGGAACGCCGGGATGTCCAGGTAGCTGCTGTCGCTGCCGAAATCGGCGGCCGCCGGGGCCTGGCCGGCATCCGCCGGGCCGCGACCGCGCAGGTGGGCGGCGATGCCGGCGCCCGGGGACACCGGCGCCATCGGCTCGTCGATCATCATGCCGGTGGTGCCGTCGCGGCGACCCTGGGTGTTGATCAGCTGCACCTGCGGACGGCGCGCCTGGGCGAAGCCCTCGTCGCGATCCTGGGTGCGCACCGACTGGCGCGAGACGGCGCGGTTCAGGCCGGTGGCGACCACCGTGACCTTCACCTCGTCCTGCATCTCCGGGTCGAGCACGGTACCGATGACCACGGTCGCGTCTTCCGAAGCGAAGTTCTCGATCGTGCGGCCGACCTCGTCGAACTCGGCCATCGTGAAGTCCGGACCGGCGGTGATGTTGACCAGGATGCCGTTGGCGCCGGCCAGGTTGACGTCGTCCAGCAGCGGGTTGTTGATCGCCGATTCGGCGGCGGCCTGCGCGCGGTCGTCGCCGCGGGCGGAACCGGTGCCCATCATCGCCAGGCCCATCTCGGACATGACGGTGCGCACGTCGGCGAAGTCGACGTTGATCAGGCCCGGGCGCACGATCAGGTCGGCGATGCCCTGCACCGCGCCCTGCAGCACGTCGTTGGCGGCGCGGAACGCCTGGATCATGGTCGCGTTGCGGCCGAGCACGGTGATCAGCTTCTCGTTCGGGATCGTGATCAGCGAGTCGCAGTGCTGCGACAGCTCCTCGATGCCCTTCAGCGCCACCTGCATGCGGCGGCGGCCTTCGAACGGGAACGGCTTGGTGACGACGGCGACGGTCAGGATGCCCATCTCCTTCGCCAGCTGCGCCACGACCGGCGCGGCGCCGGTGCCGGTGCCGCCGCCCATGCCCGCGGTGATGAACACCATGTCGGCGCCCTGCAGGGCATCCATGATGCGTTCGCGGTCTTCCAGCGCGGCCTGGCGGCCGACTTCCGGATTCGCGCCCGCACCCAGGCCCTTGGTGACGTTGCTGCCGAGCTGCAGCTGGAGCTTGGCGCCGCAGTTCTTGATCGCCTGCGAATCGGTGTTCGCGGTGATGAACTCCACGCCCTCGATGCAGCCGTTGACCATGTGCGCGACCGCGTTGCCGCCGCCGCCGCCCACGCCCACGACCTTGATGACCGCGTTCGGCGCCATCTTTTCCACCAGTTCGAAAAATGCCATGTCCGTGTCCTCGTCTAGTTATGTGTGTCGCTGTTGTCTGGATCGCGTGTTGCCGTGAAACCGTTTGCCGCTCCGCCTTCGTGAACCGTCTTTCCGAATCGTCCTGAAGCCAACCTCAAAACAGTGTTCGAAACCGCTTTCCGAAGCCGCGACCGATGCGCCGGGGGACGCGCCGGTCAAAACTCTCCCTTGAACCAGGTCCGCACCTTGTTGAACAGGCCGACCGCGCGACCCGCCGGGATCACCGGGCGGCGCGGATGCTCGATCTGGCTGCCCATCAGCAGCAGGCCGACGCCGGTGGCATGCACCGGATTGCCCACCACTTCGCCGAGTCCGCTGACGTGCTGCGGGATGCCTACGCGCACCGGCATCTGCAGCATTTCCTCGGCCAGCTCGACCACGCCTTCCATCTTCGCGGCGCCGCCGGTCAGCACCATGCCGGCGCGCACCAGTTCCTCGAAGCCCGAGCGACGCAATTCGGCCTGCACCATCTCGAAGATCTCCTCGTAGCGACCCTGCACCGCCTGCGCCAGCGCATGCCGCGGCAGCCGGCGCGGCGGACGATCGCCGACGCTGGGCACCTGGATGCTTTCCTCGGCCGTCGCCAGCTGCGCCAGCGCGCAGGCGTAGCGGACCTTGATCTGCTCGGCCTCGGGCGTGGGCGTGCGCAGCATGTGCGCGATGTCGTTGGTGACGTGGTCGCCGGCGATCGGCAGCGACGCGGTGTGGCAGATCGCGCCGTGCACGAACACCGCGATGTCGGTGGTGCCGGCACCGATGTCGACCAGCACCACGCCCAGTTCGCGCTCGTCGCTGGTCAACACCGCGGTGCTGGAGGCCAGAGCGGAGAAGATCAGGTCGTCCACCTGCAGGCCGCAGCGCTGCACGCACTTGCTGATGTTGGCCGCCGCCGACTGCGCGCAGACCACGAGGTGTGCGTGCACTTCGAGGCGCACGCCGGTCATGCCGACCGGGTTGCGGATGCCTTCCTGCGAATCGTCGAGCACGTAGTCACGCGGGATGGCGTGCAGGATCTTCTGGTCGGCAGGGATCGCCACCGCCTTCGCCGCTTCCAGCACGCGGTCGAGGTCCTGGTAGCTGACCTCGCCGTCGCGGATCGGCACAATGCCCGGCGAATTGCGGCACTGCACGTGGTTGCCCGAGATCGACGCATAGACCGAACGGATCTCGCAGCCGGCCATCAGTTCGGCTTCCTCGATCGCGCGCTGGATCGACTGCACCGTCGACTCGATGTCCACGACCACGCCGCGCTTGAGCCCGCGCGATTCGTGCGTGCCGATGCCGATGACCTCGACCGGGTTGCCGGGGGCGTACTCGCCCACCAGCGCCACGATCTTCGAGGTGCCGATGTCGAGGCCGACGATCAGCGATTTGTCGCCTTTGCGGTTCATGTCCTGTCCTGCGCCTGCGCTTCGGGGGCCAGCGCGGGAGCCGGTCGCCACGTGAGCGCGAAGCCGTTGGTGTAGCGGAGATCGGCGCGACCGAGCGTCTCGCCCTGCGGCGCTTCCAGCCGCGGCAGCAGGCGCGCGAAGCGCTGCAGCCGCAGCTTCGCGTCGTCGCGGCCGACCAGCAGTTCGGCGTCGTTGGAGAGCGTCAGCGACCAGCTGCCGCGGTCGTCGAGGCGCAGCGTGCGCACGTCGAGCCCGGTCGGCGCGAAGGCGGCGCGCGATTCGTTGTACAGCCGCACGAGGTCCGCGATGCGCGTTTCAGGACCATCGAAACGCGGCAAGCCGTCCGGCACGGACACGCCCTTCGCCGGGAAGATGCGACCGCGCTCGGAGAGCAGGCGATCGGCGCCCCACCACGCGAACGGACGATGTTCCTCGATCGTCACCACCAGCTTGTCCGGCCACTGCTTGCGCACTTCGGCGTGCTCGACCCACGGCAGCGCGGCGACCGCGGCGCGCGCGTCTTCCAGGCGCACGGCGAAGAAGCCGCGGCGCGCGTGCGGCAGCACCGCGGCGACGATCTGCGCGTCGGTGACGCGGGTCAGCCGGCCCTCGACCTTCACCGTGCGCAGCGGCCAGCGCTCGGTGCCGGCCCAGCCCTGGATGACGGCCACGATCGGCAGCGCGACGAGCGTCAGCGCCAGCACCCACGCGAGCAGTCGCAGGAACGCCTTCATCGTGCGGCGGCCTCCGGCAGCGTGGCCACGGTGGTTTCGAGGATGCGCCAGCACAGGTCCTCGAAGCCGATGCCGATCTGGCGCGCGGCCTTGGGCACCAGCGAGTGGCTGGTCATGCCCGGCGCGGTGTTCACCTCGATCAGCATGAAGCCGAGTCGGCGATCGCGCATCACGTCGACGCGGCCCCAGCCGCTGCACGCGGCGGCACGGAATGCGCGCAGCGCGAGATCGCGGATCGCGGCCTCGTCGTCGCCGTCGAGACCCGGACACAGGTACTGGGTGTCATCGGCGATGTACTTGGCGTGGTAGTCGTACCACTCGCCCGCCGGCACGATGCGGATCGACGGCAGCGCGAGGTCGCCGAAGATGCCGACGGTGAATTCCTCGCCCTGCACCATCTGCTCCATCAGCAGCTCGCCGGCATAGGTCGCGGCAAACGCCTCGGCCTGCGCGAGATCGCTTTCGGCGAGGATGCGGAACACGCCGACGCTGGAGCCTTCGCAGGCGGGCTTCACGAACACCGGCAGGCCGAGCGCCCGCGCCGCCGCCGTCATGTCATCGCCCGCGCGCAGGCGCACGAACTTCGGCGTCGGCAGGCCTTCGCTCATCCACACCTGCTTGGTGCGGATCTTGTCCATCGTCAGCGCGGAGCCGAGCACACCGGAGCCGGTGTACGGCACGCCCAGCGCGTCCAGCGCACCCTGCAGCACGCCGTCCTCGCCGCCGCCGCGGTTGCCATGGAGGATGTTGAACACGCGATCGAAACGCGCTTCCGACGGCATCGCCAGCGCCTGGATCAGCGCCGGGATGCCGTCGACGGCGTGCGCATCGACGCCGCGCGAACGCAGCGCTTCCAGCACGTTGCGGCCGGAGTCGAGCGACACCTCGCGCTCGGTGCTGGTGCCGCCCATGAGCACGGCAACGCGGCCGAACACGGCGGGATCGGTGAAACGGGCAGAGGACACGGCGGTCACGGCGTCGCCTCCCCGGCGCGTTCGGAAGGGAAACCCTGCGCAGCGAGCGCCTGCGCGGCGGCGCCGATGTCGCCGGCGCCCATCATCAGCAGCAGGTCGCCGTCGCGGAGCACGTCGGGCAGCACCGCGGCGAGTTCGCCGGCGCTGCCGACCACGACCGGGTCGATGCGGCCGCGCGCGCGGATGCTGCGCGCCAGCGACTTGGCGTCGGCACCGGCGATCGGCGCTTCACCGGCCGGATAGATCTCTGTGAGCACCAGCGCGTCGACATTCGACAACACCGCGGCGAAATCATCGAAGAGATCGCGCGTGCGGCTGTAGCGGTGCGGCTGGAACGCGACCACGAGGCGGCGATCCGGCCAGCCGCCGCGCGCGGCCTTGAACACCGCGTCCAGTTCCTTCGGATGGTGGCCGTAGTCGTCGACCAACTGCACGGTCGCGCCCTGCGCGGTGCGCAGTTCTGCGAGCAGGTTGAAGCGGCGGCCGATGCCGGCGAACTTCTCCAGTGCGCGCGCGATGACCTCCGGCGCAACGCCGAGCTGCCAGCCGATCGTCGCCGCGGCCAGCGCGTTCTGCACGTTGTGGCGACCCGGCAGTGCCAGTGTCGTCGGCGTGCGAGAGCCGTCGGGCAGGCACAGCGTGAAAAGCATCGCCGGGCCGGCCTGCTCGACGTCCTCGGCGCGCACGTCGGCCTTCGCGTCGAAGCCGTAGGTAATGACATGGCGCGGCGTGTCCGCGGCGAGCGCCGCGACCTCGGCATCGTCGATGCACAGCACGGCGAGGCCGTAGAACGGCAGCCGGTGCAGGAATTCGGAGAACGCGGCCTTCACGCGCGCGAAGTCGCCGCCGTAGTTCTCGAGGTGGTCGGCGTCGATGTTGGTGACGACCGCGACCAGCGGGTTCAGGCGCAGGAAGCTGCCGTCGCTTTCGTCGGCCTCGGCCACCAGCCAGTCGCCGCTGCCGAGGCGCGCGTTGGCACCGGCGGCGAGCAACTGGCCGCCGATGACGAAGGTCGGATCGAGCCCGGCCTCGCCCAGCACGCTCGCGGTGAGCGAGGTCGTGGTGGTCTTGCCGTGGGTGCCGGCGATCGCGATGCCGCGACGGAAGCGCATCAGTTCGGCCAGCATCTCGGCGCGCGGCACCACCGGGATGCGCTGCGCGCGCGCTTCCATCCACTCGGGGTTGTCGCGCTTGATCGCGCTGGACACCACCACGCAGTCCGCGCCCAGCACGTTCGCCGCGGCGTGGCCGCGCGAGACGGTGGCGCCGAGCGCGGCGAGCCGGCGCGTGGTCGCGTTGTCGGCGTTGTCCGAGCCGGACACCTGGTAGCCCAGCGTGCACAGCACTTCGGCAATGCCGCTCATGCCGGCGCCGCCGATGCCCACGAAATGCACGCGCGGGAACAACTTGGCGAAATCCGCCTTGGAAACATCCTTCGCGTCGAGCAGACGACGGATCATGCGCGGGCCTCCTCGAGCACGGCATCGGCCACGCGTTCGGCGGCATCGACCTTCGCCAGCGAACGTGCGGCATCGGCCATGAACAGGCGGCGATCCGGATCCAGCACCAGATTGCGCAGCTCCATGGCCAGTTTCGGAACGAGCTGATCGTCCTGCTTCAGCACCACACCGGCACGGCGCTGGGCGACGTACTGGGCATTCTTGGTCTGGTGGTCGTCGACCGCGGTCGGCAGCGGCACCAGCAGGCCGCCGACGCCGACGGCGCACAGCTCGGCGAGCGTCAGCGCACCGGCGCGGCAGACCACGATGTCGGCCCAGGCATACGCGGCCGCCATGTCGGCGATGAACGGTTCGATCGACACCGGCACGCCGGCCGCTTCGTAGGCGCGCGCGGTGTCGTCGCGCAGCTTCTCGCCGCACTGGTGGCGCACGTCGACGCCCGCGCCCTGCAACTGCGCGATCGCCTTCGGCACCGCGTCGTTGAGCGCGCGCGCGCCCTGACTGCCGCCCAGCACCAGCACGCGCATCGGGCCATCGCGACCGGCGAAGCGCTCGCGCGGCGGCGGCACGGCGGCAATCACGCTGCGCACCGGATTGCCGACCACGGTTTCCTTGCCCGGGAATGCATCGGGGAAACCGCAGAGCACGCGACGGGCGAAGCGGGCCAGCACGCGGTTGGTCAGGCCCGGCGCGCGGTTCTGTTCGTGCACCAGCAGCGGCACCCGCGCCAGCACCGCGGCGATGCCGCCGGGCCCCGCGGCGAAGCCACCGAAGCTGATCACGGCGCGCGGCTTGTGCGCCTTCAGCACGCGTCCCGCGGCGCGAATGGCCGACAACACGCGGAACGGCGCGCGCAGCAGCGTGCCGATGCCCTTGCCGCGGACACCGGAGATCGCGATGGTCTCGATCGCGACACCGTGCTGTGGCACCAGGCGCGTTTCCATGCCGCCGTCGGCGCCGAGCCACAGCACCCGCACCTCGCGCGCGCGCAGCGCGGCCGCGACCGCGAGGCCCGGGAAGATGTGGCCGCCGGTACCGCCGGCGAGGATCAGCACCGGCGCCTGCGAAGTCGTCTGCGGAGACGTCGCGTTCATGCGCGCCTCCCGAAGGTGGGTTCCACACGATCGCGCAGGCGGCTGGTGCCGCGCGCGGCATTCGCGGTCGACGTCGCGGTGGCACCGGCCGTCGGCTTCGACACGTTCGACGGCGCGGTCGCGATGGGCGGCTGCGCAGTGTCGGGCATCGGGCCGGCGTAGCTCTGCGCCGCCTCGCCGCGCAGGCGCGCGACCTGGCGTTCGGCGCGGTCGAGTTCGTACGACACGCGCAGCAGCAGGCCGAGTGCGGCACAGGTGCCGAGCACGCTGGAACCGCCGTAGGAAATCAGCGGCAGCGTCAGACCCTTGGTCGGCAGCAGGCCGAGGTTCACCCCGATCGACACGAAGCTCTGCAGGCCCATCCACAGGCCGACACCGAACGCGCAGTAGCCGGCGAAGTGGCGGCGCATCTCCACGCACTTGAGGCCGATCCAGAACGCACGGCCGACCAGCAGCGTGTACAGCGCGATCACCGCGCACACGCCGGCGAAGCCCAGTTCCTCGGCAATGACCGCGAGGATGAAGTCGGTGTTCGCCTCGGGCAGGAAGTCGAGCTTCTGCACCGAGCCGCCGAGGCCGACGCCGAACCACTCGCCGCGGCCGATCGCCATCAGCGCATTGCTGAGCTGGTAGCCGCTGCCGAACGGATCGCGGAACGGATCGAGGAACGAGGTCAGGCGCAGCACGCGGTAAGGCTCGGCGATGGCGATCGCCGCCAGCGCCGTCAGGCCGATCACCACCGGGCCGAACATCCGCGGCAGGTGCACGCCGCCCAGCACCAGCATGCCCGCGGTGATCGCGAGGATCAGCGACGACGAACCGAAGTCGGGCTGCAGCAGCAGCAGCGCCACCAGCATCGCCGCCACGCCCAGCGGCTTGAGCATCGCGCCCCAGGTCGCGTTGACCTCGTCGCGGAAACGCACGAGATAGCTGGCCAACCACACGATGTACATCGACTTCACCGCTTCCACGGCCTGGAAGGTGGTGAGGCCGAGGTTGAGCCAGCGCCGCGCGCCGTTGATGGTGCGGCCGATGCCGGGCAGGAACACCGCGAGCAGCAGCACGAAGCACAGCACCAGCAGCAGGTGGTCGCGCTGCTCGATGCCCTTGAGTTCGGTGCGCATCAGCCAGCCGGCCACGCCCGTGCCCAGCACGATGAAGATCAGGTGCTTGACGAGGAAGTAGTACGGGCCGACGTGCAGGCTTTCGCCGATGGCGATCGAACTGGACGCCACCATCACCACCCCGAGGCAGGCGATCGCGACGATCGCGCCGAGCAGCCACGGGTCGTAGCGGCCGGGCAACGCGTCGAGACGCGTCGCCTGCTGGCCGAACCCGAAGCGCGGGAGGAGGGAGGCGTTCGCCATCAGCGCACCTTCAGCGTGGCGAGGCCGACGAGGACCAGCACCACCGAAATGATCCAGAAGCGCACGATCACGCGCGGCTCCGGCCAGCCCTTCAGCTCGAAGTGGTGGTGGATCGGGGCCATGCGGAACACGCGCTTGCCGGTGAGCTTGAACGAGGCGACCTGGATCATCACCGACAGCGTCTCGATGACGAAGATGCCGCCCATCACGACGAGAATCAGCTCCTGGCGCACGATCACCGCGACCAGGCCGAGCACCGCGCCCAGCGCCAGCGCGCCGATGTCGCCCATGAACACCATCGCCGGATAGGTGTTGAACCACAGGAAACCGAGGCCGGCGCCGGCGATGGCCGCGCAGATGATCACCAGTTCGCCCGCGCCGGGCACCGCCGGGATCTTCAGGTATTCCGAGAACACCGCGTTGCCCGAGGCGTAGGCGAACACGCCCAGCGCGCAGGCGACCAGCACCGTGGGCATGATCGCGAGGCCGTCGAGGCCGTCGGTGAGGTTCACCGCGTTCGAGAAACCGACCACCCAGAAGTACGCGACCGCGACGAAGAAGACCGCACCACCGACGCCGACCAGCGGCAGCGCCACGTTCTTGAAGAACGGGATGTAGAGCGTCGTCGCCGACTGCGCGTCGGCGGTGTAGTACAGGAACAGGCCGGCGGCGAGGCCGAACAGCGACTGCAGCGCGTATTTGGTGCGCGAGCGCATGCCGTTGGGATCGCGCTTGACGATCTTGATCCAGTCGTCCCACCAGCCGATCCAGCCGAAGGCGATCATCGTCACCAGCACCACCCACACGTAGCGGTTGCGCAGGTCGCCCCACAGCAGCACCGAGGCGAGGATGGTCAGCAGGATCAGCGCGCCGCCCATCGTCGGCGTGCCGGCCTTGGAGAAATGCGACTGCGGGCCGTCCTTGCGGATCGGCTGGCCGCCCTTGAGCTTCGCCAGGCGCGCGATCACCGCCGGGCCCCACCACAGCGACAGGCCGAGCGAGGTCAGCGCGGCGAGGATGCCGCGGAAGGTGAGATAGCCGAACAGGCCGAAATGGCGCTGCAAGGTTTCCAGCCAGCGCGTCAACTCAAGCAGCATGGGTGTTTCCCCCGTCCCCGCCGCCGGCGAGGATGTCGTTCACGATTCTGTCCATCGCGCTGCCGCGCGACCCCTTCACCAGCACCCGCGGCGCGTCGGCGACGTCAGCAAGATCCGCACGCAGCGCCGTCGCCAGCGCAGCGTGGGTATCGAACGTCCGCCCGCCTTCCCCGAAGGCATCGGCCGCACCCGCACTGAGTGGGCCCAGCGCGTACAGCCGGGCAATGCCCGCAGCCTTCGCGCGGCGACCGATCTCGACGTGCAGCGCCGCGGCATCCGCACCGAGTTCGCGCATGTCGCCGATCACCAGCCAGCGCGCGCCACCGACCGCAGACAGCGTGTCGATCGCGGCCTGCAGCGAGCCCGGATTGGCGTTGTAACTGTCATCGATCAGCGTCGCGCCGCCGGGCAGCGCATGCACGTTGAGGCGACCGCCGACCGGACGCGCGGCGTTGAGACCCGCGGCGATCGCCGGCAAGCCGATGCCCACGCCCATGGCCAACGCCGCCGCGGCCAGCGCGTTCGACACGTTGTGGCGACCGGGCATCGCCAGCGCGATGTCGGCCTCGCCTTCCGGCGACACCAGCACGAAGCGCGAGCCGTCCGCCGCAAGCGCGATGTCACGTGCGGTGAGGTCGGCATCGGCGTCGAGCGCGAAGCGCAGCTGGCGCCGGCCTTGCGCGCGCGCCGCGAAATAGGGCGAGAACGCATCGTCGGCATTGATCGCGGCGGTGCCGGCGGCAGCCAACGCGTCGTAGATCGCGGCCTTGGTGTCGGCGATGCCGAGCAGGCTGCCCATGCGCTCCAGGTGCGCCGGCGCGATGTTGTTCACCAGCGACGCATCGGGACGCACGATGTCGGTCAGATACGCGATGTCGCCCGGCTTGCCGGCGCCCATCTCGTAGATCGCGTACAGCGCGTCGTCGGGTGCATCGAGCACCGCCAGCGGCAGGCCGATCTCGTTGTTGCGGTTGCCCGGCGTGTGGTACGCGCGGCCCGGCGCAGCGGCTTCGAGGATCGCCGACACCAGCGTCTTCACGCTGGTCTTGCCGTTGCTGCCGGTGACCGCGAGCACCTTCGTCGCACGGCCGTGCTGCACCGACGCGGCCAGCGCCGCCAGCGCGCGCTCGGTGTCGGCGACGACGACCTGCGGGATCGCGACATCGGCCTGGCGCGACACGAGCGCCGCAGCAGCACCGCGTTCGACCGCCTGCACGACGTAGTCGTTGCCGTCGAAGTTCTCGCCGCGCAGCGCCACGAACAAGGGCATACCCATCGCATCGAGGCGACGGGTGTCGGTGACCAGCGCGTCGATCGTGCGGTCGTCGCCGACGAGGCGGCCGCCGGTGGCCTGCGCGATGCGGGAGAGCGTCATCGGCGTCATGCCCGCGCCTCCAGGGCCGCGCGCGCGACCTCGGTGTCGTCGAACGGATGCTGCACGCCGTGGATCTCCTGGTAGGGCTCGTGGCCCTTGCCGGCGATGAGCACGAGATCGCCCGCCTGCGCTTCCGCGACGGCCTGTGCGATCGCCGCGCCGCGGTCGCGCACGACGCGCGCCTTCGCGGCATCGACGAAGCCGGCGAGGATGTCGGCGACGATCGCGTCGCCGTCCTCGGTGCGCGGGTTGTCGTCGGTGACGAACACGACGTCGGCGCGCGCCTCGGCGATTTCCGCCATCTGCGGGCGCTTGCCGGCGTCGCGGTCACCGCCGCAACCGAACACGCAGAGGACGCGGCCCGTCGCATGCGCACGCAGCGCGTCGAGCGCCTGCGCCAGCGCGTCCGGCGTGTGTGCGTAGTCGACGACGACCAGCGGACGGTCGCCGTTGCCACCGAGGCGATTCATGCGGCCATGCACCGGCGCGAGTTGCGACAGCAGGTCGGCGATGTTCGCCGGCGTTTCGCCCTGCGCATGCAGCACGCCAGCGACCGCCAGCAGGTTGTCGACGTAGAAGCGACCGAGCAGCGACGAACGCACCGCATGTGCTTCGCCACCGACGTGCAGCGTGAAGGCGATGCCGGCGAGATCAAGCACGATGCCGTCGGCACGCAGCGTCGCATCGGCATCGCCGCGCGCGCTGACGCCGATCGCGGGCACCGCGTCGCGCGCCCGTACGGCGTCGAACAGCGCGCGGCCGTGCGCGTCGTCGAGATTCAGCACCGCCGCGCCAAGGTCCGGCCATGCGAACAGCTTCGCCTTGGCCTCGCCGTAGGCGTCCATCGTGCCGTGGTAATCGAGATGGTCGCGGGTGAGGTTGGTGAACACCGCGACCGCGAAATGCACGCCGTCGACGCGCCCCTGGTCGAGCGCGTGCGAGCTGACTTCCATCGCCACGGCCTGTGCACCGGCGTCGCGCAGCTCGGCGAGCAAGGCGTGCGTGCGCAGCACCAGCGGCGTGGTGAAGCCGGTCGGCGACACCTGGCCGTACAGGCCGGCACCGAGCGTGCCGATGGTGCCGGCGATGCGGCCCTGCAGCGTCCACGCCTGCGCGATCAGCTGCACGGTGGAGGTCTTGCCGTTGGTGCCGGTGACGCCGACGGTGGTCATCGTGCGCGACGGCGACGCGTGGAAGTGGTCGGCCAACGTGCCGAGCCGCGCACGCAGCCGCGGCACCGCGATCACCGGAACGCGCGCCGACTCGACGACCTCGGCGAATTCCGTCGGCACCGGCGCTTCGCACAGCACGACGGCGGCGCCCGCGGCTTCGGCCTGCGCGACGAAGTTCAAACCGTGCGCCCCGAAACCTGCGATCGCGACGAACGCATCGCCCGGGCGTACGGCGCGGCTGTCCTGCACCAGCCCGGCGATCGCCAGACCACCCGGAATGCCGGTGACGTCGGGCAGCAGAGCGGCGAGCGGCATGCGGCGGCTCATCGTGCGCCTCCCGCGGCCGGCACGGCGTCGAGTGCTGCGGGCAGCGCCGGGGCAGGCGCGCGACGCGGCACCGACGGGACGCGGGGCGCCGCAGCCGGCGTCGACATCGCGGACGGCAGCGCGACCGGCGGGGCAACGGCCACCTGCGCAGCCTGCCGCGCGCGACGAACGTCGGGGCTGGCCTGCGCGGCCAGCCAGGTGTCGATGTCGTCCGGCGGCACGTCCATCAGTCGCAGCGCGCCTTCCATCACGTTGTGGAACACCGGCGCGGACACCAGGCCACCGGTGTAGCCCAGCGTCGGATCCGGGTCCTTCAGCACCACGACCATCGCGAAGCGCGGATGGTCGACCGGCACCAGTCCGGCGAAGAACGCGTTGTAGCGTTTGGAATACACGCCGTTGGCATTGATGCGCGCGGTGCCGGTCTTGCCGGCGACGTGGTAGCCGAGGATCGACGCCTGCACGGCGGTACCGCCGGGCTCGGTCACGGTCTGCATCATGCGCAGCACTTCGGCGGCGATCGCCGGATCGAGGATCTGCCGGCTTTCGCCGGTCTCGCCCTTCACGAACGTCGGCACCACCGAACGCCCGCCGTTGCCGATCGCGGCATAGGCACGCGCGATCTGCAGCGGGGTGACGCTCACGCCGTAACCGTAGGCCATCGTCTGCTTGGTCGTGCCGCTCCAGTCCTCCGGCTTCGGCAGGTCGCCGGGGCTTTCGCCCGGGAACCCGCTGCCGGTGGTCGCGCCGTAGCCGAAGCGGCTGTAGAACCCGTACATCTGGTCCTTGCTCAGGCGCATCGCGATCTTCGCCGAGCCCACGTTCGAGCTCTTGCGGATCACGCCGACGGTGTCGAGCACGCCGTAGTTGTGCGTGTCGGTGGTCTTCCAGCGGCCGTTGGGGATCCAGCCAGGGTTGGTGTCGAAGAGCGTGCGCGGGGTGATGACGCCGGCTTCCAGCGCCGCGGCGACGGTCAGCGGCTTCATCGTCGAGCCCGGCTCGATCACGTCCGTCACCGCACGGTTGCGGTGGGCGTCGCGGGTGCCGAGGCTGATCGCGTTCGGGTTGAACGACGGCAGGTTCGCCATCGCCAGCACTTCGCCGGTGGCGACGTCCAGCACCACCGCCGATCCACTCACCGAATGCGTGTCCTCGATCGCCTGCTTCAGTTCGCGATAGGCGAGGAACTGGATGCGGCGGTCGATGGTGAGCGTGATGTTCTGGCCCGGTTCGGCCGGACGGACGAGGTCGACCTCTTCCACGGTGCGACCATGGCGGTCGCGGATCACGCGCTTGAGGCCCTGGCGGCCGGCGAGCACGCGCTCGTAGGCGTACTCCAGCCCTTCCTGGCCGTGGTCGTCGACGTTGGTGAAGCCCAGCACATGCGCCATCGCTTCGCCCTGCGGGTAGAAGCGGCGGTATTCGCGCTGCGAGGCCACGCCCGGCACGCCCAGTGCGAGGATGCGCCGCGCCTCGGCCGGGTTGATGCGGCGCTTGAGGTAGACGAATTCCTTCTGCTTGCGCTGGATCAGGCGCGTGCGCAGGGTCTCGGCGTCGATGCCGAGCGCCGCGGCCAGCGCCGGGATGCGCTCGGGCGACTTCAGCACTTCCTGCGGCGTGGCCCAGATCGATTCCACCGGCGTGGACACCGCCAGCGGCTCGCCGTTGCGGTCGGTGATCATGCCGCGCGAGGTCGGGATCGTGACTTCGCGCAGGAAGCGCTCGTCGCCCTGCTTGCGGTAGAACTCGTTGCGCACCAGCTGCAGGTCGACCGCGCGCGCCACCAGCGCCAGCGCGCAGACGCCCATCGCGCCGCCGACCAGCATCAGCCGGCCGCGCAGGTCGAAGCGCGCGCGGCCACGCGGCGCCGGGCCGCGGCGGTCGCTCGCGCGGCGGGCGCGTTCACGCAGGGATTCGATCCAGTCGGCCAGGCGCGTGGTCATGGGCGCAGCACCGCCGTGTCAGCGGGTTCCGGCGGACGCATGCCGAGGCGATCGCGCGCGATCGTGTCGATGCGGTGGCTTTCCGCCCACGTCGCCTGCTCCAGCTGGAGCCGGCTGAATTCGATGTTGAGCGCGTCGCGGGCCTGCTCCAGCCGGGTCAGCTGGAAGAACAACTGGCGATGGCGGTAGCGCGCGTCGACCACGCCGACCGCGGAGATCACGTTTGCGAGGACCAGCACGGCGAGGATCAGACGCAGACTCATGCGGCCGCCCCCTGCGCCGGCGACGGCAGCTTCTCGGCCACGCGCAGCACGGCGCTGCGGGCGCGGGGGTTGGCAGTGGTCTCGGCCTCGTCGGCCTTCAACGCGTCGCCGACGATGCGCAGGGTCGGCGTGAACGCGATTTCGACCGGCATGCGGCGGTTGGCCGGCGGCGGCTTGGCAAGGCCGGCGATGAACTGCTTGACGATGCGGTCTTCCAGCGAGTGGAAGCTGATCACCGCGAGGCGGCCGCCGGGCTTGAGCGCGGCGACGGCGGCCTCGAGGCCGCGGGTCAGGTCTTCCAGCTCGCGGTTCACGAAGATGCGGATCGCCTGGAAGCTGCGCGTGGCCGGGTGGATCTTCTGCGCGCCGCGCGGCACGACCGAGGCGATCAGGTCGGCCAACTGCGCGGTGCGCAGCAGCGGCGTGTCGGCGCGGCGGGCGACGATCGCGCGGGCGATGCGCCGGCTCTGCTTCTCCTCGCCGTAGGTCCACAGGACGTCGGCGATCTCGCGCTCGCCGGCGCGGGCCAGCCATTCCGCGGCGCTTTCGCTGGCGTCCGGGTCCATGCGCATGTCGAGCGGGCCGTCCTTGCCGAAGCTGAAGCCGCGCTCGGCCACGTCGAGCTGCGGCGAGGACACGCCGAGGTCGAACAGCACGCCATCGAGGCCCTCGCGGACGCGATCCCAGCCGGCGAGCGCGGCGAAGCTGCCGCGACGGACGGCGACGCGCGTATCCGCGCCGAACGCCAGTTCGGCGACGCGGATCGCTTCGGGATCCTTGTCCATCAGCAGCAGCCGGCCTCCGTCACCCAGACGCTCCAGCACGCCACGCGCGTGTCCGCCACGCCCGAAGGTGCCATCGAGATACGTTCCATCCTTCCGAACCCGCAGCCCGTCCATGACCTGCTCGAACATCACCGGAAGGTGGGCGGGTACCGGACCCGCACCACCCGCGGTCACAGCTGCAGATCGAGCATCGCCTCGCCCAGGTCCGCATCGCTCAGCGTCATGCGGATCTGCGCGTGGTGCGCCTGCTCGCTCCACAATTCGAACTTGTCGCCCATGCCCAGCAGCACGGCGCGTTTGTCGATGCCCACCGCACTGCGATGGCTGGCCGGGATGCCGATGCGGCCGTTGGCGTCGGGCTCGACGAAGGTGGCGGCGCCCACCAGCTTCAGCTGCAGACTGCGGCTGACGCTCTTGGTGCGCGGCAATGCGTTGACCTGGTCGCGGACCTTCTCCCACACCGGACGGGGGTAGAGGTACAGCGAACCGGACTCGAAGGGGTTGTAGGTGATGACCAGGTGGCTGTCGCACGCCTGCGCGATGACGTCCCGGTAGGCGGTGGGAATCGCCAGCCGGCCCTTGTCGTCGATCGTGATGGCGGTCTCACCTTGGAACACAACGGCCTGCCTGGTCTGGCCCGTCTGCAGCGGGCTTGGTGAACACGGAAAACCACGATTCACCCGGTTTTCCCACAGGCCGCCACATTAGGAGCGCCACACAGGGTTGTCAACAGCTTTCTGCGACGGAATTCACTATGTGCGTCAATGGCTTGCAGCCATGTTCACAGACAAGTTCAAGGTTTATCCACAACCCCCTGTTTCGTCTCAAATTTTGAGACTCCAGACCTTCGGTCGGGCCTTCCTGGTGGCCGCCCCCGCGCCCTCGGAAAGGTGAACCCGGTCCGGTTCGCAGCCGATCCGCCCGCGAGGCGTCGTCCGGGCCCGCGGACGGGCGCAGCCGCCCGTCCCGCCCGCCGGGGAAACCGGCGCGCGGGACAGGGGATGGAGGTGAAGGGGCAGAGTCGGCCGATAAGCCGGGTTCTGTCGTGGACAGTCATTCCTCTGGGCGCATCGTCACCGATACGCTCAAGCAGCCTACCCGGAGACGTCGCGGGCCACGACATCGTCTCCCTATTTGGCCTTGCTCCCGGTGGGGTTTGCCGTGCCGGTCCGTTGCCGGACTCGCGGTGCGCTCTTACCGCACCATTTCACCCTTGCCGTCCCGCTTTCGCGGTCTTGGGCGGTATCTTTCTGTTGCACTTTCCGTCGGCTCGCGCCGCCCAGGCGTTACCTGGCACCGTGCCCTGCGGAGCCCGGACTTTCCTCGGCATCCGCAAGGGATGACGCGACTGTCTGGCCGGCTCTGCCGGGGCGGATTGTCGCACATCGCACGGGATTGATCCGGCGCAAGGAATGCAGCCTCGACAAGAGGGAGAGTCAATGCATCCCCCCAAATGCCGACGAGGTGTCCATGGCAGGCAAATCCTTCACCCGGATCACGGATGACGTCTCCACGGCGCTGGCGGCGATGCGCCACGAAGTCCCGGACACCATGAAGGGCTTCAGCGCGATGGCCCAGGCGTCGCTCAAGGCCGGCGCGATCGACGCCCTCCACAAGGAACTGATCGCCCTCGCGATCGGCGTGTCCTCGCGCTGCGACGCGTGCATCGGCTTCCACGTCAAGGCACTGATCCGCCTCGGCGTCACCCGCGAACAGCTCATGGAAACGCTTGCGGTCTGCACCTACATGGGCGGCGGTCCGACCCTGATGTACGCCGCCGAGGCCGTGCGCGCCTACGACGAATTCACTGCCGCCGCAACCGCCTGACCCGTCCCGCGTCCGCGCGCCGGACCGCCCTTTTCCCGCACCGGATCCGCACGCGCCCCGCTTCGACGCGGGGCACGCAGGGATCGTCATGCCCGAAATCTGCCGGAGGCTCCTGGAATGCCCTTTCTCGAGTGGTCGTCGTCGCTGTCGGTGGGACTGGAATCGGTGGATCGCCAGCATCGCCTGCTGATCGGTTGCATCAACGACCTCGGCGACGCCATCGCGCAGGGCCGCGGCGGCTTCATGCTGCAACGGGTGCTGGAACGCCTGCGCAACTACACCCGCGTCCATTTCGCCTACGAAGAGGCGATGTTCCAGGTCTACCGATACGAGTCAGCGGAGGACCACGCCGCCGCGCATGCGGCCTTCGTGCGCATGCTCGAAGCCTGCGAACAGCGCCATGCCGCGGGCGAAGGCAGCGTCGGCGAGGAACTGTTGGTCTACCTCAGCCGCTGGCTGTCCGACCACATCCTGGTGGAGGACAAGGCCTACGCCCGGGTGCTGAAGGCGCGCGGCGCGGAGTGAGCCGTCGTCATTCCGCGTCAGGCGTGCCGGACGGGCCGCCGTACAACGCCTTCCGCGGTGCGCCGGACAGTTCCGCCGCCAGCTTCGCGGCGGTCGACGGCGGCAGGTGGGCGCCGAGCAGCGCGTAGATGCGCCGGCCTTCGGCGATCTTCGTGGCCTCCTCGTCGGCCACGCCCTGCACCAGCAGCACGAATTCGCCCTTGCGCTGGTCGGCGTCGGCGGCGACGCGGGCATGGAGCGCGGCGAGGGTGCCGTCGAGGACGGTCTCGAACAGTTTGGTGAGTTCGCGGGCGACCGCGGCCGGGCGATCCGCCCCGAACGCGGCGACGGCGTCGGCCAGCGTCTCCTCGATGCGATGCGAGGCCTCGTAGAAGATGAGGGTGCGCGCCTCGCCGGCGAGGCGGGCCAGGCGCTCGCGGCGGGCGCCGGTCTTGGCCGGGAGGAAACCCTCGAACGCGAACCGGTCGCTGGGCAGCCCCGCCACGCTGAGCGCGGCGATCAGCGCGCTGGGGCCGGGCACGGGGCTGACCTTCACCCCGGCGGCGCGGGCGGCGGCGACCAGCCGGAACCCGGGGTCGCTGACCAGCGGGGTGCCGGCGTCGGACACCAGCGCCAGCGATTCGCCGGCCAGCAGGCGGGCGACGAGGCGTTCGGCCACGCCGGATTCGTTGTGCTCGTGCAGCGCGATCAGCGACTGTTCGACGCCATGGTGGGACAGCAGCTGCCGAGTGTGGCGGGTGTCCTCGGCACAGATCGCGGCGACCCCGCGCAGGGTCGACAGCGCCCGCGGCGAGAGGTCGGCGAGGTTGCCGATCGGCGTGGCGACCACGTGCAGGATGCCGGCGGCGGCGGGGGAAGACATCGGGTTCGGCTCGCTCGGCTTCGTCGTGGGCGGGTAGAATCCTAACGATTCCGCCGTGGGGTTGCGCCGATGTCGATGAAAGCGAAGGAAATGTCCGGGTTGAAGGGCTGGCCGAGGGCGCTGGTCTGCGCCGGTCTGCTGGGCCTGGGCCTGGGCCTGAGCGCCTGCGTGCCGCCGCCGACCAAGCCGAACAACGCCGCCGTCTACCGCGTGAACCCCGTGATCGCCCAGGCGTCGACCCTGGCCCGGAACCACGCCTCGATGAGTGGTCAACCCCGCACCGACGCCGCGCGCGAGATCGAGCGCCTGCTCGCCGGCATCGACACCGCCACCCTCGCCGTCGAAGCCGGGCGCATGGGTGAAGGCGATCCGCTCTACAACTTCGCCGGCCGCGAACTGATGCGCCGCGGCCAGCCCTTGCCCCGCCCGTTCGACCGCGAAGGCGCCGGTTGGCGCTTCAGCGCCGACGGCCGCACCGCCGCCGACCGCGACGGCTACCGCCCGCCGCGCAAGCTCGCCGTGCTGCTGCCGCTGACCGGCGACATGGCCGCCGCCTCCACGCCGGTGCGCGACGGCCTGCTGGCCGGCTACTACGGCGAACACCGCGCCCGCCCCGACGTCGCGTTCTACGACACCGGCAGCACGCCGGCCGGCGCGGTCGCCGCCTACCGCAAGGCCGGTGAGGACGGCGCGGACTACGTCGTCGGCCCGCTTGGCCGCGAGCAGGTCGCCGCGCTGTTCAAGGAAACCGGGCTGAAGGTGCCGGTGCTGGCGCTGAACCGCGGTCCCGAGGCCCCACCGTCCGGCAACGCCAGCTTCGCGCTGGCGCCGGAGGACGACGGCATCGCCGCCGCCGAATACCTGCTGTCGCGCAACGTGCGCAGGGTGCTGGTGCTGGTGGGCAGCGACGACGGCCTGCGCCGCAGCGCCACCGCCTTCCGCGAACACCTCGCCGGCCGCGGCGGCGTGGTGGTCGAGACCCTCACCGTCGCCGACAAGCCGGCCGACGCCACCGCCGCGCTGCAGGCCGCGACGCAGAAGGAAGGCGGCGTCGACGCCGTGTTCCTCGCGCTGAAGGGCACGCAGGCGCGGGCCGTTGCGCCGCAACTGGTCGCCGCCGGCCTCGGCGCCAAGCCGCGCGTGGCGACGGCGCAGCTGCTGTCGGGGACCGGCAAGCCGGACCAGGACCGCGCGCTGGACGGCATCGCCTTCCCGACCGAAACCTGGACCGTGCAGGGCCTGCCCGGCCTGCCGCCGGCGGACGCCACCGGCAAGGCGCTGGCCTCGGCCCGCGGCCCGGCCGCGAAGTTGTTCGCGTTCGGCTACGACGCGTGGCTGCTGACCGGCTATCTCGATGCCATCGCCCAGCGCGCCGATCGTGCGCTGCCCGGCGCCACCGGCCAGCTGCGACTGGACGGCATCGGCAACGTCGTGCGCTCGCCGGCGTGGTCGGTGTTCGCCGACGGCCAGATCGTGGCGCTGGCGAAGAGTGGCGGCTGAGCCGCGCACCTCGCGCCGCGCGCAGGGCGCCGCCATCGAGGCGCTCGCCGCCGCCCATCTGCGCGAGCACGGCCTTGTTCCGATCGCCGCCAACGCGAACGCCCGCGGCGGCGAACTGGACCTGGTGATGCGCGACGGCGACACCGTCGTCTTCATCGAAGTGCGCTACCGCCGCGACGCCCGCTTCGGCGGCGGCGCGGCCTCGGTCGACGCCGGCAAGCGGCGCAAGCTGGTGTTCGCGGCCGAATGTTTCCTCGCCGCGCATCGCGAGCTTGCCCGCCTGCCCTGCCGCTTCGACGTGATCGACGCCAGCGGCGATCCCGAGGCACCGACGTTCACGTGGCTGCGCGACGCCTTCCGCGCCGACGACGTCTAGCGTTCGCATGCCCACGATCTTCACCCACGCCGTCGTGCCGCTCGCGGCCGGGCTCGCGCTGGGACGCCGCGCGCTGCCGCCGCGGCTGGTCGCCGCCGGCGTCATCGCGTCGATGGCGCCGGATTTCGACACCGTCGCGTTCAGGCTCGGCATCGCTTACGCCGACCAGTTCGGCCATCGCGGTGCGACCCATTCGATCGTGTTCGCGCTCGTGCTGGGCGTGCTCGCCGCGACTGCCGCGCCGTGGCTGCGCAGCGGACGCTGGCGCGCGTTCGCCTTCGTCGCGCTGTGCACGCTCTCGCATCCGCTCCTCGACGCGCTGACCAGCGGCGGTCTCGGCGTCGCGCTGCTGTGGCCGGCGTCGCACGAACGCTTCTTCGCACCGTGGCGGCCGATCGCGGTCTCGCCGATCGGCGCGCGGTTCTTCAGCGCGCGCGGGCTGACGGTGCTCTGGTCGGAGTTGCAGTGGGTGTGGTTGCCGGTGATCGCGCTGGCGGTCGCCGCCGCAATCGCGAAACGGCGGGCCGGGGCCCGCCCTACAATCGCGCCATGACCACGCTCCCCGCCGACCTGTTGCGCACGCTCGCCGATCTGCTCGGCGACGGGCTGCGCACGGAGGCCGGTGAACGTCTGACCTACGGCTACGACAACTCGCGGCGGCAGGCGATGCCCGATGCGGTGGCACTGCCGACGCACGCCGACCAGATCGTCGCGCTGGTGCGCGCCTGCCGCGCGCATCGCGTGCCGGTGATCGCACGCGGACGCGGCACCAACACCACCGGCGCGTCGGTGCCGGTCGACGGCGGCGTCGTGGTGTCGTTCGAGCGCATGAATCGCATCGTCGACATCCGCCCGGGAGACCGTTGCGCGATCGTCGAGCCCGGCGTGCTCAACGGCGACCTGCAGCGCGCACTGCGGCCGCACGGGCTGTTCTGGCCGCCCGATCCCACCAGCGCCGATTTCTCCACCGTCGGCGGCAACCTCGCCTGCAATGCCGGCGGCCCGCGCGCGGTGAAATACGGCGCCAGCCGCGACAACGTGCTCGCGCTGACGGCCGTCACCGGCGCCGGCGAACTCATCCACTGCGGCAGCGCGACCACCAAGGGCGCGACCGGCTACGACCTGCAGCGCCTGCTGGTCGGCAGCGAAGGCACGCTCGCGCTGATCGTCGAAGCGACGCTGAAGCTCGCGCCTTCGCCCGCCGCGCGCGCGGCGCTGCGCGCGACGTATCGCGACGTCGATGCCGCGGCCGCCGCGGTCGCGCGATTGATGGCGCAGCCGGCCACGCCGTCGATGCTGGAATTCATGGACGGCCTCGCGCTCGGACTCGCCCGCGAACGCATGCGTGCACAGACCGGCGCGAGCGACCTGCCCGACGACGCCGGCGCGCTGCTGATGATCGAAGCCGACGGCGATGCGGCGACGCTGCCCGCTGCGCTCGATGCGCTGCGCGCCGCGGCGGACGGCGACGGCTGCCTCGCGGTCGATCTTGCGCCGGACGAAGCTGCGCGCGAGCGGCTGTGGGCCGCACGCAAGGCGCTGTCGCCGGCGCTGCGCGACCTCGCGCCGGGCAAGATCAACGAGGACGTGGTCGTGCCGGTGTCGCGCATTCCCGCACTCGTCGCCGGCGTGCAGGCACTGGCACGCACGCACGCGCTGCCGATCGTCTGCTTCGGCCATGCCGGCAACGGCAACCTGCACGTGAACCTGATGTACGACCCCGCCGACGCCACGCAGCGCACGCGCGCCGAAGCCGCGATGGCCGAGGTGTTCGCGCTGACGCTGTCGCTCGGCGGCACGCTCTCGGGCGAGCACGGCATCGGCCTCGCGAAGCGCGCGTTCATGCCGCAGGCGATCGACGCACCGACGCTCGCGGTGATGCGGCAACTCAAGGCCGTCTTCGATCCCGACGGCATCCTCAACCCGGGCAAGCTGCTGCCGTGAGCCGCAAACTCGACACGCTGCTGCGCGAGATCCGCGCGTGCACGCAGTGCGAAGCGCAGCTGCCGCTGGGCCCGCGGCCGGTGCTGCGCGCGAGCGACACGGCGCGCGTGCTGATCGTGGGCCAGGCGCCGGGCACGAAGGTCCACGCAACCGGCATTCCGTGGAACGACGCCAGCGGACAACGGCTGCGCGGCTGGCTCGACATGACGCCGGATGACTTCTACGACGAGGCGCGCATCGCGATCGTGCCGATGGGCTTCTGCTATCCCGGCCGACAGGGCAGCGGCGACGCACCGCCGCGCCCGGAATGTCGCGCGACGTGGCATCCGCGGCTCTTGCCGGAACTGAAGAAGGTCAGGCTGACGCTGCTGTTCGGGCAGTACGCGCAGGCGTATTTCCTCGGCGACCGACGCAAGGCCACGCTCACCGACACCGTGCGTGCATGGCGCGACTACGGACCCGCGCTGCTGCCGATGCCGCATCCCAGCCCGCGCAACGTCGGCTGGTTCAAGGCGAATCCATGGTTCGAGGCCGAGGTCGTGCCGGCGCTGCGCGAACGCGTGGGCGCGGCGTTCGCGGATTGAAGTCGCGATGCTCTGCTCTTGCAGGAGCGACGTGAGTCGCGACCCGGAAGCGTCAAATCAAGACGCACAAAGCAGGTCCCTCGCTGCGCTCGGGATGACAACGGAAACAGAAGCGGCGCGTCGTCTGCTTCTGTAGGAGCGACGTGAGTCGCGACCAGATGCCGCGCGGGGTCGCGACTCACGTCGCTCCTACAACAGCAGGCCGGCGAATTGTCGCGACGCTCAGCCCGCGAAATGCTCATAACCGCTGCGCGGCGGCGTCCACGCGACGCCATCGGCGGTGACGACGGCGATGTCGCCGCTGCCGGCCACGATCATGCCGATGCGCGTCGCAAGCACATCGGTGTCGAGCAGTGCCGCTTCGATCGCGAGGCGCGCGGTCTTCGGTGCGGTGAAGCACAGTTCGTAGTCGTCGCCGCCCGCGGCCTGCACCGTGCGGCGCGTGTCGCCGTCGAACGCGGCGCGCAGTGCGCCGGATGCCGGCAACGCATCGACGTCGATGCGTGCGCCGACGCGGCTGGCACGGCACACGTGCGCGAGATCGGCGAGCAGGCCGTCGGACACGTCGATGCAGGCGTGCGCGACACCGGCCAGTGCGCGTCCGACCGCGACGCGCGGCGTTGGCCGGTCAAGGCGTGCGCGCAGCGCGGGATCGATCGCGGCACCCGCCTGCCACTGCCGCAGCGCCGCAGCGGCATCGCCGAGCGTGCCCGTGACCCACACGTCGTCGCCGACGCGCGCATCGCCGCGACGCAGCGCACCGCGCGGTTCGACGAAACCGTGCACGGTCACGCACACCGACAGCGGCCCGCGCGTGGTGTCGCCGCCGACGAGCGCGACGTCGTGGCGCGACGCGAGGCCGAGGAAGCCGTCGAGGAAGGCGTCGACCCACGCGGCATCGGAGTCCGGCAGCGACAGCGACAGCGTGCACCACGCCGGCGTCGCGGCCATCGCGGCGAGGTCGGACAGGTTCACCGCCAGCGCCTTCCAGCCGATGTCGGCCGGCGCGGTGTCAGCCGGGAAATGCACGTCCGTATTGAGCGTGTCCATCGCGACAACGAGGTCACGGCCCGGCGGCATGCGCAGGATCGCCGCATCGTCGCCGATGCCCAGCACCACGTCGTCGCGCGATGCGGCGCGGGCGCGGATGCGGGCGATGAGGTCGAATTCGGGCATCGGCATCAATCGAGACACATGCCCGCGACGACCATGCCCAGCGACACGAGATTGTTGCATCCGAAAAGCGCCGCGGTATCCGCTTGGCACGCGCCGGAGATGCGATCGCCGGGACGCGCTTCGGGGGGCGCGATGCAGGCGCCCTGGCAATCCGATTCGTCGAGACAGGATTTCGCTGCATCGGCGAACGGCATGACGCACGACGGCGTGCCGAACATGCCAACGCCCTGCACGTGGTCACCTTCGCGCTCGCACTTCGTCACGTCGATCGCGCGAAGGGCGCGTGCACGGACTTGCTCGACGCTGTGCTCCAGCGCACGTTCCTTCATGCCGCTACATCCCGCCAACAGCGCCAGCCCCGACAGCAGCGGGTGCGAGGCACGGAACAAGCCGGCGCGCATGATCGGATCAGCTTCGCGCCGCTTTCACCTCGACACCGCGCAGGTCCGCCGCGAGGCGATCCAGCACGCCGTTGACGTAGGTGTGGCCGTGTTCGGAGCCGAAGCGCTTCACCGATTCCAGCGCCTCGTTGATGACGACGCGGTAGGGCACGTCCTCGCGACGGGCGAACTCGTAGGCGGCGATGCGCAGCGCGGCGCGTTCGATCGGGTCGACCTCGTCGATCGTGCGGTCGAGGTGCGGCGCAAGCGCCGCATCGAGGGTCGCAAGATGCGTCTCGACGCCGTGGACGAGGTCCTCGAAGTACGCAAGGTCGGCGATCTCGCGTGCCTGCTCGTGGGCGAACTGGGTGACGATGTCGCGCGCGGTGGCGCCGGACAGCTGCCACGCATACACGGCCTGCAGTGCGCGGCGACGGGCGCGGGTGCGCAGCACGGGATCGACGCCGTCCTGACGGCGATGATGCGGTTTGTTCATGCCAGTTTCTCCAGCAGGTTCGCCATCTCGATGGCGACCAGCGCCGCCTCTTCGCCCTTGTTGCCGTGGCTGCCGCCGGCGCGGGCCACGGCGTCCTCGTAGCGGTCGACCGCGAGCACGCCGTTGGCGACCGGCACGCCGGAATCCAGCGACACCCGCATCAGCGCCTCGGAACAGCCGTCGGCGACCTGCTCGTAGTGGCGGGTGTCGCCGCGAATGACGCAGCCCAGCGCGACCAGCGCGGCGTGGCCACCGGCACCGGCGAGGTGGGCGGCGGTCACCGGCAGTTCCCACGCGCCGGGCACGCGGATCACGTCGACCGCGTCCTCGGCCACGCCGTGGGCGACGAACGCCTCGCGCGCGCCGGCCACGAGCTGCTCGGTGATGCGCGGGTTCCAGCGGCTGGCGAGGATCGCGAACCGGGCGCCGGCGGGGGCGCGCAGATCACCTTCGAAATGGGGCATGGGAAAGGGCTTGCGGACAGAGGGGGTCGGCTATTGTAGCCGCCCCCATCGCGATCCTCCCCCGCAGGCGGGGGAGGAAGAAAGACGGCGGCCCTGCCCGACGAGCTGGTCCAGTGTCGCGACGCGGCGGAGAGACTTTCAGCCGCCCGGGTGTGCACCTTCCCCCGCATGCGGGGGAAGGCCGGGATGGGGGCGCGCCGGTGCAGTCACCCCCCACCTCGATCCTCCCCCGCAGGCGGGGGAGGAAGACAAGCGGCCCCGATCCCCGCTCAGAGCGCGACGTACTCCACGACTTCCAGCCCGAAGCCGGCCAGGCCGACCTGCTTGCGCGGGGTGCCCAGCACCCGCAGCCGGCCGAGGCCGAGGTCGGCGAGGATCTGGCTGCCGGCGCCGTTGCGGCGCCATTCGGCCATCGCGCCGCCACGGGCGGGCGGCTCCGGCTGCTCGCGGATCCGCGCCAGCAGCGCGTCCGCGCCCTGCGGCTCGCCCAGCAGGACCAGCGCGCCGCGGCCCTCGGTGGCGATCCGCGCCAGCACGTCGCCCACGGCCGGGCCGAAGTCGGCGCGGCGCCAGTGCAGCGCGTCGGCCAGCGGGTTCTGCATGTGCACGCGGACCAGCGTCGGCGCGTCGGCGTCGACCTCGCCGCGCAGCAGCGCGAAATGCAGGCCGTGGCCGATGCGGTCACGGTAGGTGTGCAGGCGGAACGGGCCATGCTCGGTCTCGATCTCGCGCACGTCGACGCGCTCGACCGTATGCTCGGTGGCGAGGCGATGGCGGATCAGCGCTTCGATCGAGCCCATCTTCAGCCCATGCTCGCGGGCGAAGACTTCCAGTTCCGGGCGCCGCGCCATGGTGCCGTCGGCGTTGAGGATCTCGACCAGCACGCCGGCGGGCTCGAAACCGGCCAACAGCGCGAGATCGCTCGCGGCCTCGGTGTGGCCGGCGCGGGTGAGCACGCCGCCGGGCTGCGCCATCAGCGGGAAGATGTGCCCCGGCTGCGACAGGTCGTGCGGCCTGGCGTCGGGACGCACCGCGGTGCGCACGGTGTGCGCGCGATCGTAGGCGCTGATGCCGGTGGTCACGCCCTCGGCGGCCTCGATGCTCACGGTGAAATTGGTGTGATGCGGCGACGTGTTGTCGCGCACCATCGGCGGCAGTCCGAGCTGGCGGCAGCGCTCGCGCGTCAGCGACAGGCACACCAGGCCGCGCGCGTGCGTGACCATGAAGTTGATGTCCTGCGGCCGCACCAGTTCGGCGGCCATGATCAGGTCGCCTTCGTTCTCGCGGTCCTCGTCGTCGACGATGACCACCATGCGCCCGGCACGCAGTTCGTCCAGCAGTTCGGGAATCGTGTTGAACGTCATGTGTCGCGACCTCGGGAAAGGAAAGGAGCCGCGGCGGGCGACAGGGCGGGCCGCGGTGTCATGGCGCATCCACCAGCCAGGCCGTGAGCCGCCGCACCAGCGGCAGCACCAGCAGCAAGGTGGGAAAGCCGATCAGCCACGACATGCCCCAGGCGCCCAGCCACAGCGCCACGACGCCGTCCACCAGACCGACGCTGCGCAGCGTGCTGACCAGCGAGACGATCGCGGTCATGAAGATCGACAGCAGCAGCGGCATCACGAACGCGGCGTAGCGGGCCGGCAGTTTCGGGAAGCCACGCGTCGCGGGTGCGGGCGATTGCGGCGCGCTCATGCCCCGTCCCGCGCTGCCAGCAAGCGTTCGACGTAGCGCGCGACGAGGTCGACCTCCAGGTTCACCGCGTCGCCGACCTGCGTCGCCGAAAACGCGGTGTGCGCGACGGTGTGCGGGATCAGCGCGACCTCGAAGCCGTCGTCGTCGATGCCGTTCACGGTCAGACTGACGCCGTCGACGCAGATCGAACCCTTGGTCGCGATGTACTTGCGCAGCGCCGCCGGCACCTCGAAGCGCCAGCGCTGCGAACGCGCGTCCGGCCATACCTCGCGCACGCGGCCGACGCCGTCGACGTGGCCGCTGACGAGGTGCCCGCCGAGGCGATCGGTCGGCAGCATCGCGCGTTCGAGGTTCACCGGCGCGCCGATCGCGAGGCCGCCGAGCGTGGTCAGTGCCAGCGTTTCGGTGGACGCGTCGACCGCGAACGACGCGGCATCGAATTCGATCACGGTCAGGCACACGCCGTTCACCGCGATGCTCTCGCCCAGCGCGACATCGTCGAACGACAGCGTGCCGGTACCGATGCGGAGGCGGACATCGCCGCCACGGGGCTCGCGCTGCAACAGCGTGCCGACCGACTGGATCAACCCTGTGAACATGACTTCGCCTCGCGTCGCGTGATGCCAAGGCGGCACGGCGCAGGCTCCGCGTAGGCGGCTGCGTCGATGCTTCTTCCATCCGGACTGTGACCGTCGGCCCCGGCATTCGACCGGGTCTGCTGACCTTCCGGCGATGCCGGAAGCGCTCGCGGGCTCGCGCGGACGTCGCCGCGCCTACCGCCGGTGGGGACTTCCACCCCGCCCTGAAGAGGCCGCGATTCTAGCAGTCCGCGCGCCGCGACCCGCGGGACGGGGCGTCCCGCACGGGGAACGCCGGGCGTCCGGGTTCTGCAGCGGCGGCTCAGCCCTGCCGGCGTGCCGCCAGCGCGAACAGCGGCCAGCGCATCCGCTGCGTCGGCGCGTCACCCCAGGCCGCGGCGATCGCCCAGCCGTGCACGGCCACGGGATCGACCCCGTGCGCCTCGCGGTAGCGCTTCACCGCGGAGTAGCTGGAGAAATAGTCGAGCATCCGCGACAGCGGCCAGTCGACGACGATCTCGCGCACCGGCAGCGGCGGCGTGTCGATGAGGTCGAACGGCGGCGCAGCGAACAACGGCTTGAAGTCGACGTAGGCGCGATCGACGAGGAAGCGTTCCGCCGGCCAGGCATCGCGGATGCGGGCCGAGAATGCGCCCACCGATTCCTGCAAGGCCGGCGGCACTTCGAGATCCTGGTAGCCCCAGGCCACGACCACGCCGCCCGGCCGCAGCACGCGCGCGGCTTCGGCGAGGAACGCGCGGCGATCGAACCAGTGCAGTGCCTGCGCCACGCAGACCGCGTCGACGCTGGCATCGGGCAGGCTGCAACGCTCGCCCGGCTCCACCGCGAAGTGCACGTTGTCGCGCTTCGGCGCCAGTGCGAGCTGGGCGTCGCTGGGATCGGTGGCGTGGACGGCATCGAACACCACCGCCAGCCCCTGCGTGGCCTGGCCGCTGCCGCAGCCGGCTTCCCACACGCGGTCGCGCGCGGGCGCGAGCGCGGCGATCCAGTCGAACAAGGCCGGCGGATACACCGGCCGCGCGCTGGCGTAGCGCTGGGCCGCGGCGGAGAAATGATCGGCGAATCCGGCGTCGCTCATGCCCCACTCTCCGGTTGCAGCAACAGACGGAGATCGTCGCCGAAGCGGCGCGTCTCCACGACCTTCAGCGCCATGCGCTGCGTCATGTCGGCGATGTCGAGACCGTCGAACAGCGGCCGCGCGTCGCCGCCCAGCAACACCGGCGCGACGTAGAGCAGCACTTCGTCGACCAACTGCGCCTGCAGCAGCGCGCCGGCCAGCCGCGCACCGGCCTCGACCTGCACCTCGTTGACGTCGCGCGCGGCCAGCGCCGCGAGCACCGCCGGCAGGTCGAGCGCGCCGGCGCGTACCGGCACTGCCGCGCGCACGAGATCGATGCCGCGCGGCGGCTTGGCGTCGGGCGCGTGGAAATAGAGCGTCGGCGCATCGCCCTCGCGAACGCGATGGCGCATCACCGTGGCAAGCCCGGGATCAAGCACGACGCGCAGCGGCGGCACGAACTCCGGCACGTCGGCACCGTCGAAACGCACGGTCAGCTGCGGATCGTCAGCCATCACCGTGCCGGCGCCGGTCAGCAGCGCGCCGGCACGCGCGCGCCAGTGCATCACGTCGCGCCGCGAGGCCTCGCCGCTGATCCACTTGGAATCGCCGTTCGCGAGCGCGGTGCGGCCATCGAGGCTGGTCGCCAGCTTCACGCGCACCCACGGGCGGCCACGCTCGACGCGCGAGAAGAAACCGCGATTGAGTCGCCGCGCAGCGTCGGCCATCAGTCCGTGTCCGACCATGATGCCGGCCGCGCGGAGTTTCTCGAAGCCGGCGCCATCGACCTGCGGGAACGGGTCGCGCATCGCCGCGACCACGCGCGCGACGCCGGCGGCGATCAGCGCGTCCGCGCACGGCCCGGTGCGACCGGTGTGCGCGCAGGGCTCCAGCGTGACGTAGGCGGTGGCGCCGCGCGCGCGTTCGCCGGCGGCCTCCAGCGCGAACACTTCGGCGTGCGGGCCGCCGGCACGCCGGTGCCAGCCTTCGCCGACGACGGTGCCGCCGTGCGCGATCACGCAGCCGACCATCGGATTGGGTTTGGTGGTGTACGCGCCGCGCTCGGCCAGCCGCAGCGCCTGCGCCATCATCGCGTGGTCGACGGCGGTGAACGCCGGCATGCCTTCATTCACGGACATAGCGTCCCCGTTCGTCGCCATCGGGCCAGGTCGGCACCAGCGCATCGCCGTCGATGCGCAGCGTCATCGTGTCGAACATCGGTGGCACCAGCCGCGCGCTGTCGAGCGCGATCATGACGACGTCGCCCTGCGCGGGATCGACGTCGAAGGCCTGCTCGACCACCGGCAGGCCGCCCTCGCCGTCCGCAGCGTCCGCACCCCGCAGCACGATGCGGCGCAGCGCGGCACCGGGCCGCGGCCGCAGCAGCGCCCAGCCGCCGCGATTGGTCACGCGCGCTTCGTGGCGGCCATCGCTGAATTCGAACGCGACGCGGATGCCGGAGAACCGCAGGCCGGCCTTCGGATCGCCGACCACGACGCCCAGCCCCTGCCCCGGCTTCACGCCGGTCGGCAGGCCGGGCGCGCGCGCCGGTGGCAACGCACACACGGCGGGCACGCGCGGCGGCGGCATCTCCGGGCGATCGAGGTCGGCGTTGTCGAACGCTTCGCGGACGGCGGTCTCGGCGGCACGATAGGCGGACATCGCATCGACGGCCTGCGCCATCGCCGCATCCGCGGCGGTGCGCAGCGCAGCATCGCGAGGGGCCGCGTCGGCGCGCGCCCGCGCCGCCATCGCGAAGTCGGCCGCAGATTCGGCGCCGGTTCGCGCCGCGGCGAATGCGGCCAGCGCCTCGTGCGCGGCCTGCGCCAACGCCTGCGGCGACGGTTCGGCCCCGGTGTCGCCGGCGAACGGCGGCGCGGACACGGCGTCCGCGACGTCGAGGAACGGGCAGCGCGCGTAGGCCGCGGCTTCCGCCGCATCGGCCTCCATGTCGCGCAGGCGATCCTCGGTGTCCTCGTCCCACGGCATCGCGCCGTCGCGGTGGAACAGCGGCGCGTCCTGCGCGGGCCGCTCGGTCGTCAGCACCACGCGGCCATCGGTCTCGGTCCAGCGCCCGGACGCGGTCTGGTCCATCGCCCCGTAGGCGAGAAACCACTCGAAACGGCCGTCGTCGCGCAGCAGCAGCTCCGAACCGACCTCGGTCATGCCGTTGAGGTAGTAATGACCGGCAAGGCGATCGGCCGCGAACGCAGGCGACACGGCCACCAGCGCAACGAGCGCCGCAGCCGTCGCGCAGCGCAGGATCGCGCTCACTTCTTTTTCTTGTCCTTGTCGCCGCCGCGGCGGTCCGCATTGCGGTCGAAGGGCACCACGTCGCCGCCGGCGAGCAGCGGCAACTGGCCTTCCCCCGGCAGATCGCGTTCGAGGCGATCGAGTTCCTCGCGGAAGTCGGCCACATCCTCGAACGCGCGATACACCGACGCGAAGCGGACGAAGGCGACGTGGTCGAGCTTGCGCAGCTCGGCCATGACGAACTCGCCGACGCGGCGCGACGGCAGTTCGCGCTCGGTGGTCATGCGCAGCTGATGCACCACCGCACGCACCGCGGCCTCGATCTGCTCTTCCGACACCGGCCGCTTGTGCAGCGCGCGGTCGAAACCGTGGCGCAGCTTGCGCGCGTCGAAATGCTCGCGGCGGCCATCGCTCTTGATGATCGCCGGCAGCTTCAGTTCGATCGTTTCCAGCGTGCTGAACCGCTCGCCGCAGGCCTCGCACTCGCGCCGGCGACGGATCGTCGCGCCGTCTTCGCTGACGCGCGAATCGATGACGCGGGTGTTCTCGTGCTGGCAGTAGGGGCAGTGCATCAGGAGATTCGCTGGATGTAGGGCGGGCCTTGGCCCGCCGTTGCAACGGATCCGGCGGAAGAAGCAACGACCGGAGCTGCTGCGACCGTCGCAACCGTATCGGCGGTGTCGCAATGGCGGGTCAAGACCCGCCCTGCGGACAACATGCCATCAACCGTAGACCGGGTACTTCCGGCACTGCGCTTCGACGTTCGCCTTCACGCGGGCGATCACCGCCTCGTCGTTCGGGGCGTCGAGCACGTCGCAGATCCAGTTCGCCAGGTCGATGCAGTCCTGCTCGAGGTAGCCGCGGGTGGTCACCGCCGGCGTGCCCAGGCGCAGGCCCGAGGTCACGAACGGCTTCTGCGGGTCGTTCGGCACCGCGTTCTTGTTCACGGTGATGTGGGCGCGGCCGAGCGCGGCTTCCGCGTCCTTGCCGGTGATGCCCTTGCCGATCATGTCGACCAGCATCAGGTGGTTCTGCGTGCCGCCGGAGACGATCTTGTAGCCGCGGGCGATCACGGTGTCCGCCATCGCCTGCGCGTTCTTCACGACCTGCTGCTGGTAGGCCTTGAACTCGGGCTCCAGCGCTTCCTTGAAGGCGACGGCCTTGGCGGCGATGACGTGCATCAGCGGGCCGCCCTGGATGCCGGGGAACACGATCGACTGCAGCTTCTTCTCGATCTCTTCGTTCGCCTTCGCGATGATGATGCCGCCGCGCGGGCCGCGCAGGGTCTTGTGCGTGGTCGAGGTGACGACGTGCGCGTGCGGCACCGGGTTCGGGTACACGCCCGCGGCGACGAGGCCGGCGACGTGCGCCATGTCGACGAAGAGATACGCACCGACCTTGTCGGCGATGGCGCGGAAGCGCGCCCAGTCGACGACCTGCGAATACGCCGAGAAGCCGGCGACGACCATCTTCGGCTTGTGTTCGAGGGCGAGGCGTTCGACTTCGTCGTAATCGATCAGGCCCTGGTCGTTCACGCCGTACTGCACCGCGTTGAACAGCTTGCCGGAGGCGTTGACCTTGGCGCCGTGGGTGAGGTGGCCGCCATGCGCCAGCGACATGCCGAGGATGGTGTCGCCCGGCTGCAGCAGAGCGAAGTAGACGGCCTGGTTGGCCTGCGAGCCGGAGTGCGGCTGCACGTTGGCGTAATCGGCGCCGAACAGCTGCTTGCAGCGGTCGATCGCCAGCTGTTCGGCGATGTCGACGTACTCGCAGCCGCCGTAGTAGCGCTTGCCCGGATAGCCTTCGGCGTACTTGTTGGTGAGCTGGCTGCCCTGGGCTTCCATCACCCGCGGGCTGGCGTAGTTCTCGGAGGCGATCAGTTCGACGTGGTCTTCCTGACGGCGGTTCTCGGCCGCGATCGCCGCGGCCAGTTCGGGATCGAAACCTTCGATGCGGGCATCGCGCGGGAACATCGGCGCTCCAGGGGCGGCGTGGGGAGCGGAATTGTAGCCCCCGCCCGCCCCCCCGGGCCACCGAAGCCCGGCCCGACCGGGCCCGAAACTGGCGGGCACCGGGCGATTCCGGCGATAATTCCGCAATCCCGAACCGCCCATCCCCGCCCTGCCGCGCGCAGGGCGCTGTCGCCTGCCACCCGGCCGGCGCCGCGAACGCCCGGAGCCCCCATGCAATACATCTACACCATGAACGGCGTCAGCAAGATCGTGCCGCCGAAGCGCCAGATCATCAAGGACATCTCGCTGTCGTTCTTCCCGGGCGCGAAGATCGGCCTGCTGGGCCTGAACGGCGCCGGCAAGTCCACCGTGCTGAAGATCATGGCCGGCGTGGACACCGACTTCCAGGGCGAGGCCCGCCCGCAACCGGGCATCAAGGTCGGCTACCTGGCGCAGGAGCCGGAACTCGATCCGAACAAGACCGTCCGCGAATCCGTCGAGGAAGGCGTGGGCGAAGTGCTGCAGGCCCAGGCCGCGCTGGAAGCGGTCTACGCCGCCTACGCCGAGGAAGGCGCCGACTTCGACGCGCTGGCGAAGGAGCAGGAGCGCCTCGAAGCCATCCTCGCCTCCGGCGACGCGCACATGCTGGAACAGCAGCTGGAAGTGGCGGCCGACGCCCTGCGTCTGCCGCCGTGGGACGCCAAGATCGCCAACCTCTCCGGCGGCGAGAAGCGCCGCGTCGCGCTGTGCCGCCTGCTGCTGCAGAAGCCGGACATGCTGCTGCTCGACGAACCGACCAACCACCTCGACGCCGAGTCGGTGGAGTGGCTGGAACAGTTCCTCGCCCGTTTCCCGGGCACCGTGGTCGCCGTCACCCACGACCGCTACTTCCTCGACAACGCCGCCGAGTGGATCCTTGAACTCGACCGCGGCCGCGGCATCCCGTGGAAGGGCAACTACACCGAGTGGCTGGTCCAGAAGGACGAGCGCCTCAAGCAGGAAGAGAACCAGGAAAAGGCGCGCCAGAAGGCGATCGCGCGCGAACTGGAATGGTCGCGCCAGAACGCCAAGGGCGGCCGCAGCAAGGGCAAGGCCCGTCTCGCCCGCCTGGAGGAACTGCAGTCGGTCGATTACCAGCGCCGCAACGAGACCAACGAGATCTTCATCCCGCCGGGCGAGCGCCTGGGCAACTCGGTGATCGAGTTCAAGGGCGTGTCGAAGTCGTTCGGCGACCGCCTGCTGATCGACAACCTCGACATGCTGGTGCCGCCGGGCGCGATCGTCGGCATCATCGGCCCCAACGGCGCCGGCAAGTCGACGCTGTTCAAGATGCTGATGGGCATCGAGAAGCCGGACAAGGGCGAGATCATCAAGGGTCCGACCGTGAAGCTGGCCTACGTCGACCAGAGCCGCGAGAAGCTGGAAGGCAACCACAACGTCTTCCAGGAAGTCTCCGGCGGCCTCGACATCCTCAACATCAACGGCGTCGAGATCCAGTCGCGCGCCTACATCGGCCGCTTCAACTTCAAGGGCCAGGACCAGCAGAAGATGGTCGGCTCGCTGTCGGGCGGTGAACGCGGCCGCCTGCACCTGGCGAAGACGCTGCTGCAGGGCGGCAACGTGCTGCTGCTCGACGAACCGTCGAACGACCTCGACATCGAGACCCTGCGCGCGCTCGAAGACGCGCTGCTGGAGTTCCCGGGCAACACCTTCGTCATCAGCCACGACCGCTGGTTCCTCGACCGCATCGCGACCCACATCCTCGCGTTCGAGGGCGACTCGCACGTCGAGTTCTTCCAGGGCAACTACCGCGAATACGAGGCCGACAAGAAGCGCCGCCTCGGCGAGGAAGGCGCCCAGCCGCACCGTCTGCGGTTCAAGGCGCTGAAGTGACGGGTCGGCGCGCCCGCGCATCGCGCGGGCGCCCTTGCCGATCCGTCATCCCCGCGCAGGCGGGGATCCCGCGCCTGACAGGCGCGGAAAGCGGGATCCCGGCGTTCGCCGGGATGACGATGCAGAGGAGGCGAATCGACGGCTTCGATTCGGTGCACGAGACGCTGACCGCCGAACGCATCCCATCCGGAACGCGACCGCCCACACAGTTCGCGCCATCGCCGCCGCCGACTCGCCCCGGCGCGCTACCGCCCGACATCCGACTTTGAAAAGATGAGCCTTCCGGGGACCCGATGACGACCGAACCGATGCGCAGCTTCATGGACCGCCTGCGGGACCGCTGGCATGGCGCCGACACGCTCGTGTGCGTCGGGCTCGATCCCGAGCCGGCGAAGTTCCCGGCGAGGTTCGCCCACGATCCCGACGCGATCTTCCATTTCTGCCGCGACATCGTCGACGCCACCGCGCCCTACGTCTGCGCGTTCAAGCCGCAGATCGCGCATTTCGCCGCGGCGCACGCGGAGGAGGCGCTGCGGATGCTGATCCTGCACATCGGCTTCCGCTACCCGGACATCCCGGTGATCCTCGACAGCAAGCGCGGCGACATCGGCAGCACCGCGCAGCACTACGCCGCGGAGGCGTTCGACCGCTACGGCGCCGACGCGGTGACGGTGAATCCGTACCTCGGCCGCGATTCGGTGCAGCCGTTCCTTGATCGCACCGAGAAGGGCGTGGTCGTGCTGTGCCGCACGTCCAATCCCGGCGCCGGCGACCTGCAGGACATGGTCATCGGCGGCCGTCCGCTGTACCAGCACGTGGCCGAGAAGATCGCCCGCGACTGGAACGACAACGACAACTGCGCGCTGGTCGTCGGCGCGACGTGGCCGGACCAGCTGCGCGAAGTGCGCGCGATCGTCGGCGACGTGCCGTTCCTGGTGCCGGGCATCGGCGCGCAGGGCGGCGACGTGCAGGCCGTGGTGTCGAACGCCCGCACCCGCGACGGCACCGGCCTGATCGTCAGCTCCTCGCGCGCGATCCTCTACGCCTCCGCCGGCGACGATTACGCCGCCGCAGCAGCGCACGCCGCGCGCACGCTGCGCGACGAGATCAACCGGCATCGCTGAAGACTCTCGGTAGAGCGGCCAGCCAAAAGCCATGCACGCACTGGTAGAGCGGCCTTCAGGCCGCTGCCATCACGAGACCAGAGCAAGAGCAGCGGCCTCAAGGCCGCTCTACCGAACAGCAAGCGCTATTCAGGCGCTGCCGGCGCGCGCTCCTCGCGCAAGACCATGATGCCGTCGAGCACATCGGCCCATGCCGCGGCATGGACGATGCGGTCGTTGATCGGTCGCGCGGACATCACGCCGTGGCGACGCAGCCAGCGGCGATCGAGATAACGCAGGTCGCCGCGCGCGTCCGCCAGCGCGACCGTTTCCAGCGCTTCGGGGGCTGCCGGAGGCAGCGCGTGCACCGCGCCGGACAAGTCGCCGAACGCGCCGCCCGCCGCGCTGAAGCCGATGGCGGCGACGCGATCGCCGTACGTGCTGGCGAGATGCGTGCCCATCGGCACCATCGCCGGCGCGATGTTGTCGAGCCGCTTCGCCGCGTGCACGGTCGCGCACCACACGATCGCGCGCGTGCCGCGCGGCCAGCGCGCGCGATGCCAGGCCACGAGTTCGGCCATGCCGAGGTCGCGGCGGTCGCCGTTGCCGTCGAGCGCCATGTCGAGATAGCGGCCGTACGCCGCGG
Organism: Lysobacter sp. DMC104; assembly: GCF_056313665.1. Classification (NCBI taxonomy): domain Bacteria; kingdom Pseudomonadati; phylum Pseudomonadota; class Gammaproteobacteria; order Lysobacterales; family Lysobacteraceae; genus Lysobacter; species Lysobacter sp. DMC104. Next base: position 328,162 of record NZ_JBQUZW010000002.1, read on the forward strand.
CCATGCCGGCGAGATCCGATGCCGTATCCGCGCCCTGCGCCGCCAGCGCGGCGCGTACGGCGTCGCTGCACGCGCGCAACCGTGCCTGCGCATCGGCGTCGAACGGCGTCGCGTCGTCGTACTGCCAGCGATCGTGGCGATCGAATTCGCGTGCGCAGTCCGTGCGCCGGGGCTCGGCCAGTGTCGATGCCAACGCGCTGCCGAGCTGCATCTTCGCGTAGCGGCCGGTACGCCCACCGACCTGCGGATCGATGCCGCCGACGCGCAGCCGGCCGGCGACGACCTCGCCGTGCAGCCAGTCGAGCAGCGGCCGCGTCTCGGGCATGCGCGACCACACCGGGCCGACGGCGTCGGCGAGCATCGCGACGTCGGCGCGACCGTCCGCGGCGACGTGCGCGTAGTCGAGCACGTCGTACACCTGGCTCTCGAACAGCACCGCGCGGAAACCGCAGCGCGCGACGAGGCGCTGCGTGATCGCGATCTTCACCTGCACCGAGCGCGCGGCGCCGTGGTTGGCATCCTCGCCGAGCACGACGACGTCGCGGCGGCAGACGTCACGGACGAGGCGGTCGATCTCGGCGCGATCGGCGCGGGTGAAATCGTCGAACGCCGTGGGCGCGGCGGCCTGCGCCTGCGCGAGCCATGCGAACGCGAGCAGCGCGCACGTCCGCCACGCCTGCACGCGGCGCCTCATCATCGTGCCCGCCGCCATGCCGAGAACGCGGCGAACGGGAACCGCGTCCAGATCATCGTGTACACCGCCAGCCGCACCGGCAGGCCGCGCCGCGGCGCCTCGAACCGGCGGAAATACCGCGCCAGCCCGCGGTGCTTGTGCCATTCGACGAACAGCGGCCGGCTGCGGCTGGACACGCCTCGCACGTGCACGACGCGGACGTCGTTGGCGACCGCGACGAGTGCGCCGGCGTCGCGCGCGCGGCGGCACAGGTCGAGGTCCTCCGCATGCAGCCGGTAGCCGGGATCGAAGCCGCCGATGCGCTCGAACAACGTCCGCGGCAGCAGCATCAGCGCGCCGGACACAGCCTGCACCGGTTGCAGCGCCACGTCGGCCTCGATGGCGACGCCGAGACGTCGTGCGGCACGATTCGTGAGCATCGCGGCGAAGTCGGGATCGCGCCGGCGCGCGGCCTCGTCGCGCACGCCGGCCTCGTCGACCAGGTCGGCGCCGAGCAGCATGGGACACGACGCGCGCGACGCATGCGCGCGCAGCCGCGCGAGGGTGTCGGGTTCGACCAGCGCATCGGGATTGACGAAGGCCAGCCAGCCGGCGTCGGCACCGGCGTCCGCGGCGCCCTGGTTGCAGGCCACGCCAAAGCCGGAGTTGTCGGGATTGCCGATGAAGCGCAGCCGCGGATCGGCCAGCGCGTGGCGCTGCACGACATCGAGCGTGCCGTCGGTGGACGCGTTGTCGACCACGCGGATGCAGGTCACGCCGTCGGCGGCGCGCAGCCGCGACAGGCAGGCGTCGATGGTCTCGGCGCTCTGGTAGGTGACGACGACGACGGCGATGCCGTCCGCTGAGGTCATGGCGTACCACCGGCGTCGTCGGCGCCGCCGAACAGGTCGGGCTGCGTGCGCAGCGCCGCGTCGGCATGGGCGCGACCGAGCGCCTCGCGCAGCCCGTGCAGCGGGTCCTGCATCAGGAACTGCGCCAGTCGCGCGGGCCAGCCGGGCCAGCGCACGCCGAGGGTCGCGACGTCGTCGTCCAGCGGGATGCCCTCGCCGCGGCGGGCGACGAACGCGGTCTCGCACAGCACGTTGCGCCAGCCGAGCCCGGCCATGCGCAGCGACAGGTCGACCAGGGCGGCGTAGGCCGAGGCATAGCTCTGGATGTCGAGGCCGCCGGCCTTCGCCCGCGCGCGGCCGCGCAGGAACAGCGCGTGGTCGACCGCGGACGGCAGCTCGGGATGGTGCGCCGGCAGCGACGCGGCGGCGCGCGCCAGCCGCGCGGGATCGTCGGGCGCCGCGCCGACCTCGCCCACCCGCGGCCATGCGGCGGTCTCGCCGGCGTTGCACCAGGGCGTGGCGGTGGCGATGGCGGCATCGCGGGCGGCGCATTCGACCAGGCGCTCGGCCCAGCCCGGCAGCGGCACGGCATCGCCGGCCAGCAGCAGCACGTCGGCATCGCCGCAGGCCTTGAGCATTTCGTCGAGGTGGGCGGCCTGACCGATGGGGCGCGGCCGCCGGGTGCAGTCGGCCCGCAGCGGCGTGCGGGCCAGCCAGTGTTCGATCACCGCCCGGCCGCGCGGCCCGGCCTGGGCGTCGTCGGCGAGCCAGACCCGCGTGCCCGCGGGGGTGCCGGCGTCCAGCGCCGCCAGACAAGCGTCGAGGGCGTCGTCGTCGACGCCCACCGGCACCAGCACGACCGGCAGCCCGCTCATCCCCGTCGGCGGACGCCCGGCCTCAGCGATGCGGCTGCGCCGGGAGCGGCTTCAGCCCCTTCGGCGGCGGCAGCGGATCCATCGCGCGGAAGCGGCGCGAGTATTCGTCGGTCATCGTGCGCAGCTCGTTCTGGTCGCGGATGATCGTCGCGGTCAGCAGCACCACCACTTCGGTGCGGTCCTGGTTGCTGGTCTGGTGGCCGAACAGGCCACCGAGCACCGGGATGCGGCTCAGGCCGGGCAGGCCCGACGAGCCGCGCGTGGTGCCTTCCTGGATCAGGCCGGCGAGCAGCACGGTGTCGCCGCTGCTGGTCACGGCCTCGGTCTTCAGGCGGCGGGTGTTGATGCGCACGTTGCCGTTGGCGTCGGCGTCGGAGCCAGGCGAGCTGACCTCCTGCACGATGTCCAGGAACACCGTGCCGTCCTTGGTGACGCGCGGACGCACCTTCAGGATCACGCCGGTGTCGAGGTACTGCACCTGGCTGACCGAGCTGCTGTTGCCCAGCACCGGATTCACCGACACCGACGTCACCGGGATGCGGCTGCCGACGTTGAGCGTGGCTTCGGAGTTGTTGCGGGTGAGGACCGAACCGGTCTGCAGCAGGCGCACGTCGGTGACCTTGTCGAGCGCGGTGATGATCGCCGCGGCGTCGTTCTGGATCAGCGTCCACGCCAGGCCCGGGCCGGCCTTGCCGCCGCCGAGGCTCGCGCCCAGCGTGCTCCACTTCGGCGGGGTGACGCCACCGGGACTGGTGACGTCGGGCAGGCCGTTCTCGGTGGTGGCGTTCTCGAGGAACCAGCTCACGCCGTAGGACAGCTCGCCGCCCAGCGTGACCTCGACCACCTGCGATTCGATGTGGACCTGCAGCGGCATCACATCGAGCTTCTCGATCACGTCGAGGATCGAGCGCCACGCCGACGCGGTCGCGCGGACCAGCAGGGTGTTGTTTTCCTGGATCGCCGACACCGCGACCTTGTCGCCGCCGACTTCCAGGGTAACGCTGCTGTTGCCGCCCTGCGCCGGGCTCAGCGACAGTCCGCCGCCACCCAGGCCGCCGCCGCTGTTGCCGCTACCGAGGCTGCCGCTGCTGCCCCCGGGATTGATGCCGCTGCCGTCGTAGCCGCCGTCCTTGCTGCCGCCGTCGCCGCCGCTGATGACCGCGGCCTGGCCACCGGGGATCAGCGAATAGCCGCCGCCGTCGTCGTTGCCGCCGCCGCGGCCGCCGCTGCCGCCGAAGACCTCGCTCAGGCGCGCGGCCAGTTCCTTGGCGGTGACGTACTTCAGTTCGTAGGAATACAGGCGCACGCCTTCGCCGGCGCCGTCGATGCGTTCGATCCACTCCTGGATGTCGTCCAGGTAGTCGGGCTGCGAGGTGATGGCGAGCACCGCGTTCGCGCCTTCCAGCGGCATGAAGCGGAACATGCCCGCGACCGGCGACTTGCTCTGTTCGCCGAAGACCTTCTCCAGGTCGGTCACGACCTTCTGCGCCTTGCTCGACTGCAGCGGGTACACGCCGACCGACATGCTGGACATCCAGTCGACGTCGAAGATCTGGATCGTGCGCAGGTAGTTCTCCAGCTCCGCGCGGGTGCCGGCGATGGTGATGACGTTGCGGCCGGAATCGACGGTGACGATGGCGTTGGGGCGCGCGAACGGCTTGAGCAGCTTTTCCATCTCGGTGGCCGAGATGTAGCGCAGCGGCACCACGCGCGACTCGAAGCCGCGGGCGGCCTCCGGCGAGCCGGTGCGCGGCGTGACCACGCCGGTGGCCAGCGCCTGGTCGGACGGCACGATGCTGTAGCGGCCGTCGCTGTAGATCATCCGCGCGTTGTTCCAGCCGAGGATCATCTCCAGCACCGACAGCGCCTGCGCGGCGCTGACCGGCTTGGGCGTGGCGTAGGTGACGGTGCCCTGCACGCCCGGGGCGATGGTGTAGTTCTGGCCCAGCAGGTCGCCGAGGATGGCCTTCACCACCGCGTGCAGCGATTCGCCCTCGAAATTGAAACGCGCTTCGCCGCTGGTGGCGCCGATGTCCGGCAGCGGCGCGGCGGCGGCGGCGCTGTCGATCACCCGGCCGCTGCCGCGGCGGATGCGCGGCTGCGGACGGCCGTCCTCGCGTTGCTGCGCCTCGTCGTCACCGGCGGGCGTGGCGGCGGCATCGGCATCGGCGGCCTTGCCGGCAGGGGCGGCGCCCGTGCCGCGGTCCTCGGCGCGGATGATCCGCGGCTGCGGCCCGGCGGCACAGGCCGCGAGCATCGCGGCCAGCATGGCGGCGAGGAAGACTTGGCAGGAGCAGCGCCGAACAAATCGCAGGGTCATCGTGTGGATCTCAGGGAGATTGGTCCGGCGCTCCGCCGGGATTCTGCGCGGCTTGCGCAGCCTGTTGGCGGAGCTGGGCGCGGCGCGCCTCGATCCGCTTGCGGATGGCTTCGAGCTGGGCCTCGGTGGAGACCGGGGCCGGCGGCGTCGGCGACGTGTTGGCCATCGGCGTCGGCGGCGGCACCGCCTGGATGGGCTGCGGCGGCGGTACTTCGCCCGGCACGCCGGGCGGCTGCTGCACCACACCCCCGGGGCCGACCATGCCGCCCGGCCCTGCGGCCGACATCGGCGGCGGCGGCGGCGGCGGGCCGCCGGCGACCGGCGGGGCGTCGCCGCCCACACCGTTGTAGACGCGCAGTTCCAGCACGCGGTCGCCGTCCGGGCCACGGAAGGTCGCCTGGCGCGGCTCGATCGCGGCGAGCGTCCATTGCGGCGCGGTTTCGACCACCTCGCCCATCTTCACCCGCACCGGCGCCGCGCCGTCGGTCGGCGGACGCAGGATCGCGATCTTCGTGTCGCCGGCGATCAGCACGCTGGTCAGCAGGAAGTCGAAGGTGTTGGCCTTGGCCTCGTCGGTCGCGCCGCCGATGGTGAACGGCTGCGGCTGGCGGTTCTCGGAGAAGATCGGGCGCAATGCGATCGTCTGGTACTGCGCCTGCGGGCCGGGCCGTTCGGCGGCCGGGATCTTCGTCGCCGGGAGGCGCTGGGCCGGGATGTCGTCCGGCAGCGGGCCCAGCCGACTGCCGAGCCCGGCCAGCGCGAACACCCACAGGCACACCGCCCAGCCGGCGACGCCGGCGAGCAGCCAGGTCCGGGGACTGAGACTATCGAGCCGCATCGCTGTTGCCTCCCGCGGCGGGCGCGACATAGCCGTACAGGTCGAAACTCACGTCCACGCCGCCGCCGGTGGGCGCCTGGTCGGGCGTGAAGAAGAAGCGCTGCGCGGTGACGTTGAGGTTGTCGACGAACAGCCGCGGCGAGCCGCTTTCCAGGGAATGCAGCACCGCCGCCAGTTCCGGCGTGCCGCACTGCAGGCGGACCTGCACCACCGCGCGCTGGAAGCGCTCCTTGCGCGGCTCGGTCAGCGGCGAGCGGTTCTGGATGGCGCAGCTGCGGTTCTTCGGGCTGGCCTCCTGCACCGCGGTTTCCAGCCGCTGGATCAGCGACGCGGTCGCCAGCTCGGTGCTGCCCTCGCCCATGAAGCCGGGCAGGCGTGCGGCCTGTTCGCGCACCTCGCCGAGACGCTTGCGGATCTCCGGTGCCTGCGCGAGCGTGGCGCGGGCGCGGGCGTCGCGATCCTTCAGGTCGTCGATGCGGTCCTGCAACGCCAGCATCGGCACGGTCCACCAGGTGTGGACCAGCACGAGATAGGCCACCAGCAGCACCGCGGCCAGCAGGCCCAGCGCGGCCCAGCGCTCGCGCGGCGGCACGGAGGTCGGCGTCGTGGTCATGGCGCGCCCTCCGTCTCGGCGGCCGGACCGCCGCGGGCGGGCTTGTCGCCCTTCTTCGGCGCGCCGGTGATGGTCAGCTCGGCGACCAGCGTGAAGCGGTCCTTGCCCTTGGTGGGATCGGGCATCAGCGCACCGGTGAGGTTCATCGCGTGCCAGAGCTTCGAGGACTGGAGCTTCTCGACCAGCTGCGGCGCCTGCGAGCTGAGACCGATGATCAGCAGGTGGTCGCCTTCGATCGACACCTTCTCGACATACGTGTCGTCGGGCAGGCGGCGGGTGAGTTCGTCCAGCACCTCGACCGTGGTCGGGCGGCCGTTGCGGGTCTGCTGCAGGAAGCGCAGCCCTTCGACCAGGTCGACCAGCTGTTTCTTCTCCGCCGAGACCTTGCGCGCCTGCTGGCTGCGCCGCTTGGCCTCGGTTTCCAGCGTGTCGGCGGCGCCTTCGCGGTTGCTGCGGATCTGCCAGAGGCCGGCGCCGGCGGCGGCCAGCGCGATGGCGACGAGCGCGATGTTCCAGGCGGCGCGCGGGTCGCGGCGACGGCGCCGACGCGCGCCCGGCAGCAGGTTCACGCCCAGCGGCAGACCGTCGGGACCGGCGATGTCGACGCCGGCGAGCGTGGCGACCAGCGGTTCGCCCAGAGCGGCCAGCGCCTGGTCCAGCGCTGCGCGCGGCACCACCACCAGCTCGGCGTCCAGTTGGTCGCCGCGGCGGCCGAGGAGGCGGGCGTCGTGGTGCACGTCATCGGCGGAGAACGGGGTCTGGCGGTCGATCTCGAAGCCGAGGACGTCGCGCAGGCGATCGGCGGCGGCGGCCGGCAGGGTCAGGCGGCGGCGCAGGCCGGTGGACGCCGGCAGCACCAGCCAGCGCGGCAGGCCGGCGATGCGTGGAGAGAGGATGCGGGCCAGCGGGTCGCCGACGGCGGTGGCGACGGCCTCCTGCGGCAGTTCGGCGAGGGTCCGGACCGGCGCCTCGCCCGGCTGCGCCGGCAGGGTCAGCCCGAGCGTGAGCGTCTCGTCGCGCGTCTCGACCAGCAGGCGCTGCTGGGCCAGGCCGAAGACCGCGCGCATCCGCGGCGGCAGCCAACTGCCCAGGGCATGGATCCACCAGGCCCAGAAACCGCGCAGCCCCGGCCACGCGCGGCCGAGGGCGGCCTGCGGCCCCTTGGGAAGCGCCCGGGCGGGCGTCGCGTTGTCGGCGGGTGTACTCAGAACCTGTCCTCGTTCGATCGCCGCGGCGCGCCCCCATGGCACGCCACGCACACAAGACCCCGTGGATCCCGAAAGGTTCGGGCTCCCGGAGCAGGAAGGGTGCGGGCCCGCGACGGGCCCTGGCCGGAGCAGCGCGGTGTCGGGGTCATCGCGCGATGGCACCGACGTCCCAGCGCAGCGGCGTGTAGGCCGACCCCGGCAGCCCACTGTTGCCGGCGCGCACCACGGCGCGGAGCACCGAGACGCGACCGCCGCGCAACCGCGCACGGCTGTCGATACTATACGTGCCCGTGCCCGCACCGACGAGCGGCGCCGCCTCCCCCGGCTGGCGCGGCCGGCGCCGTTCCGACAGGGTGCGATCGGCGTCGATGCCCATCGCCTGCAGCACCTTGGCGTCGGCGTACTGCTCGTTCGGCCGGCCCTGGCCGCTGTAGACGGTGAGGTGCGGCGCCAGCTTGGCGAAGAGCTCCGGGGTCATGCCCAGTACCAGTTGGACCTCGGCCACCGTCTCGAACGGCGCGTCCTTGGCCCCGTAGGGCAGGTCGGCGCTGGCGTAGTCGCCATCCTCGCCACCGCCCTCGGCCTGAGTCAGGGTGTCGGGGTCGCGCCAGTCCATGATCGCCGCCGCCAGCTTGCGTGCCGGCGTGCGCTCGACGCCCTCCGCCTGCATCAGCCCGGCCAGCAGGTCGAGGTCGGCGGCGTTGAGGTCGATCTTCCCGGATTCGTCGGTGATCGTGATCTTCACGTCGGCGTCGCCGTAGTGCCAGTCGTAGTCGCGGCCGTCCGGCAGCCATTGCCGGGTCTGGTCCAGATCGACCACGCGGGTCATCGCGTATTCCAGCCCGGCGCGGGCGGCTTCGTCGGCGACCACGCCGTCGCTGAGCGTCCGCCCCTGCAGGTACTCGACGCGCGCGGCCATGGCGAACGCGCCGACCACCGCGGTCAGCAGCGCGATCAGCCAGATCACCAGCAGCAGTGCGGCGCCCGACGCGGTGCGGCGCTGCGGACGAACGCGACGGCGGCGGGCGGCAGCGGCCATCACGGCACCAACTGCGCCGTGCCGCCGTAGCTCGCCGCCTGCGGCAGCGACACCACGATCGGCGGCCAGCGCTGGCCATCGCCATCGACGATGTCGATGCGCACCTGCAGCGGCATGCGGTCGACCTGCGTCCATTCGTCCTGCCAGTCGGCGACGCGCATCTGCTGGTCGAGCGCGCGATAGCGGATCTTCACCGCGCGCAGGCCGCCGACCAGCGACTCCGGCGGCCGCGGGTTGGTTTCCTCGACGACCTTGTTCGCCAGCACCACCGAGAACTGCGCCTGCAGGCGCACGCCATCGCCGTCGGGCACCACCGTGATGTCGTGCAGGTGGGGACCGCCGCGGCCGAGGTAGGCCGGCAGGTCGGCGACGAAGCGCAGGCGCGCGTTGTCGCCGGCGAAGCGCGACGGATTGCCGGTCTTGCCGTCCATGTCGTAGGCCACCGGCAGCGCGGAAGCGATGCGCTTGCGCAGGAAACCCTCGACCGCGCGCATGCGCTCGTTGCGCTGCGCGCGCTGCTCGCCGCGCGTGGCGGCATGCGACGACGCGCGCAGCGTGGCGAAACCCAGGGTCATCGCCGCCGCCAGCAGCACGGTGGCGACGAGCAGTTCGATCAGGGTGAAGCCGGCGACGCGAGGACGACGGCGCGGTTTGCGGCGGCTCATGGCACCCGCCCCGCGGCGCTCAGGTCGGTGGGCATGACCAGCCGCAACGAACGGATGGCGAGCGTCTGCCGCGGGCCACCCTCGCCCCAGTGCAGCACGAGGTCCAGTTGCATCAATTGCGGCGCGCCGAGGATCTGCTCCGGCTTCTTCGTCATCGTCGGGTCGACATACGGCGACACGGTCAGTTCCCAGCGATAGCGACCGTCCTCCAGTTCGCCGTCCTTGCGGCCCGGCACCAGCGCCTCGCCGACACCGGCCTGGTCCAGCAGCGATTGCGCATGCAGCGCGGCACGGCCGTATTCGTCGGACAACTTCACCTGCTTCGTCGCGTTGGTCATCGCGCCCAGCAGCAGGCTGAGCGCCAGCGCGAGCAGGCCGAACGCGACCACGACCTCGATCAGGGTGTAGCCGCGCGCGGCGGCGCGGCGATGCCGTGGACGACGCATCATGGCCTCGCCTCGCCGCGATGCAACGCCACTTCGCCGGTCAACCAGGCCACGTCGACGTTCCACACCGCGCGCTCGTGGCGCAACTGGATGCGGCCGCCGGTGGAGGCGCCGTCCTCGAAGAACAGAATCACGCCTTCGCCCCGCTTCGTCTGCACCTGGCGCACGCCGATGAACACCACGTCGATCGACGACGGCAACGTGCCGTCGTGATTTTTCGCGCCGGTCCAGGTGCGTTTGTCCGGCACCACTTCGAAACGCTGCACGGTGCCGGTGGCGATGGCCTGCGCGCGCGCGAAGCGCAGTTCGGAGGCCAGCTCCTTCGCCGCGGAGCGCATGCGCATGCCGTCGATGCCGCCGTTCATCGCGCCCACGGTGAGCAACGTAAGCGCGGCGATCAGCGTGACCACGACCAGCATCTCGATCAGCGTGAAGCCGGCGGCACGGCGGGCCGCGGCGGCCGGTCGGCGTTGGCGTCGGAAGCGACGGGTGCGCATGCGTCGACGCCCGGAGCGAAGGCTCCGCGCTTACTGCTCGTAACGGATGTCGGCGTCGACGCTGCTGCCGCCCGGCTTGCCGTCCTTGCCGTAGCTGATCAGGTCGAACGGGCCGTCCTGACCGGGCACCGCGTACTGCAGTGGATGATTGAACGGATCCTTGAGCTGGTCCTTCTTCACGTACGGCCCGATCCAGCCGTTGGCCTGCGGATCGGTGACGAGGTCTTCCAGCGTGCGCGGGTAGTCGCCGACATCGGCGTTGTACTGCTCGATCTGCGCGGCGACCTGGCCGAGCTGGGTCTTCGCCAGCTTGTACTTGGCCTTGTCGCTGTTGCCGAAGATCTGGCTGCCGACGACCGCCAGCACCGCGCCGATCAGCACGATCACGATGATGATCTCGATCAGCGTCATGCCGGCCTGCGAGTGGCGCGGGGAATAGCGACGGGTAGAGCGGCGGGCGTGGCGCATGCGGGTCAGTCCATTCTGAGAGGGAGGACGCGGGGGCGTCCGGAATTATAGGGCGGGCCGTTCTCGTGCCATGAGCACGACGGTCACAACGAACCGGTGAGCTGGTACATCGGCAGCAGCACGGCCATGATCACGAAACCGATCACCAGCGCGAGCACGATGGTGATGATCGGCACGAGCAGCGCGAGCATGCGGTCCAGCGCCTGCCCGGTCTCGGCCTCGAAGGTATCGGCGGTCTTCAGCAGCATGCTGTCGAGCGCGCCGGACTCCTCGCCGACCTGGATCATCTGCAATGCCAGACGCGGGAACCGCTTGCCCTTGCCCAGCGCCGCCGACAGACCGATGCCGTTCTTGACGTCGCCGGCAGCTGCTTCGACATCGGCGATCAGCGCCTGGTTCCCCAGGATGCGGCCGCCGATGCCCAGCGCAGTGAGCAGCGGCACGCCGTTGCGCAGCAGGGTGCCGACGGTGCGCGCCAGCCGCGCGGTCTCCATGCGGGCGACGATCGAGCCGGCGAGCTTGCGCTTGAGCAGCCATTCGTCGAATCGCGCGCGGAACGCCGGCTCGCGGAACTTGCGCGCGAACACCCAGACGGCGACCGCGGGCAGTGCCACCAGCAGCCACCACCAGTCGTGGACCACGTTGCCCAGCGCCAGCACCATCCGCGAGAACAGCGGCAGTTCGGTGTCGAGGTTCTCGTACATCTGCGAGAACTGCGGCACCACGTAGCCGAGCAGGAACAGCAGCGAGAAGCCGACCATCGTCACCAGGATGGCCGGGTAGATCAAGGCATTGATGACGCGTCCGCGCAGCGCGCGGCTGCGTTCGAGATAGTCGGCCAGCCGCTGCAGGGTGTCATGCAGGCTGCCGCCGGCTTCACCGGCGCGGATCATGTTGACGTACAGCCGCGAGAACGCGCCGTGCTGGCGCTCCAGCGCGACCGACAGCGACGTGCCGCCGCGGACCGCGTCGCGGATGTCGGAAATCGTGCGCCGGGCGACCTCGTCCTCGGGCAGTTCCAGCAGGATGGTCAGCGCGCGGTCGAGCGGCTGGCCGGCGCCGAGCAGGGTCGCCAGCTGCTGGGTGAACTGCACCAGCCGCGCGCCGGCAAAGGGCTTGGGCTTGAACAGGCTGCGCAGGGCGATGCCGTCGCCGCCGCCGGCCGGGCGCGTCTCCATCGGCAGATGGCCCTGCTCCTGCAGCCGCAGCACCACGTCGGCGTCGCTGGCGGCTTCCATCTGGCCGTCCAGGACTTCACCGCGGCTGTTCAGGGCTTTGTAGCGGTACAGGGGCATGGCGACGATCGACCGGGGGATGGGCCCGCCGGCAGGGGCGGGGTCCGGCAGCATATCGGCCGCCGTCCCCGATTGGGAGCCTCCGCGGCGGCGAAGGTTCCCGCGGGCGCGAGGTCGGGCCCGGTCAGCCGCCGGCGGCGGGCGGAGCCGCCGGATTCAGCAGCGAGCGGTTGATGATCGCGATGGTGGCCTCGAGCTTGGCCGGGTCGATCGACGAACTGCGGTTCGCCCGGTAGTAGCTGGGGAAATCCGGCTGGTTGCAGGCGAACATGCCCACGCACAGCTGGATCATCACCCGCGACCCGCGCGCGCAGTCGAAACCGGCGCGGCAGGCCGCCAGCGTCCAGGCCTGCTGACCAAGGGCGCCGTTGAAGGCCTCGGCCTGCACGGCGTCCGGCCAGCTGCCGCGCATCCGCGGCACGATGGTCGCGATCTCGAACATCGCCGCCGGATCACCGGAATTGCGCGTCTCTTCGACGAAATAGCGCATCTGGCCCAGACCGACCTGCTGCGCATTGCGGCCCACGTAGCGAATCTGCGCGGCCAGGTCGCCGGCCTTGGCGCTGCGATGCAGCCAGTATTCGGCGAGGCTGGGGGTCTTTTGCAGGTCCGCGTCGGCCTGCACGCACATGCGCTTGGCGTCGAACACGGTCTGGATGGCCTGCTGCGAATTGGGATCGGCCGAATTGAGCTGGGACAGCATGCGCAGGTTGCTCGCCAGCGCCCCGCCGAACGCGGTGCAGTCCTCGTAGACCTCGGAAAGGCGGCGCTGCGCGACGCGGTCGCCGTCCAGCGCAGCCTGGCGGATCTCGACGTAGCTGGCTTCGCGCCACCAGCGGCGATGGGCCTCGACCGCCTTGCGGATGCCCTCGGCGCGCTGTTCCGGGGTGAGCTTCGGCGAGTGCGCGACCGTTTCGGCCAGCCCGGCGTCCTCGTCGCGGTCGCGGATGAGCCACCAGCCAAGCCCGAGCAGGCCCAGAACCACGACGACCGCGATCACGGCCAGGATTCCCTTCTTCATGCCCCCACCTCAGCGAATGTCCACGGGCGCCCCCCGCACGGGCCGGCCTGCGCCGGCGACGGCACCGACCATCCGGGGGTCGGGCCGCGTTGGACCGGATGTTAACGGAGCCCCGCGCCTCCGCGCATCAGGCATCTTCCGTGACGCGCAGCACTTCTTCGATGGTGGTGACGCCGGCCAGGGCTTTGGCGATGCCGTCCTCGTACATCGTGCGCATGCCGGCCTGGCGCGCCAATTGCTCCAGTTCGCCCATGCCGGCGTGGCGCATCACTGCGCGACGGATCTCGTCGTTCATCACCAGGAATTCCATGATCGTGGTCCGGCCGAGGTAGCCGGTCGGCGCGATCGCGGAGCCGCGCGGGCGGAACAAATGGATCGGGCCTTCCGGGCAGTAGCGGCGCAGGTCGAACTTCTCGATCTCCTCCGGCGAGGCCTCGTAACGTTCGGCGTGAACCGGCTCCAGCCGGCGCACGAGGCGCTGGGCGAGGATGCCGTTGATCGTGGAGGTCAGCAGATAGTCCTCGACGCCCATGTCGAGCAGGCGGGTGATGCCGCCGGCCGCGTTGTTGGTGTGCAGCGTCGACAGCACCAGGTGGCCGGTGAGCGCGGACTGGATCGCGATCTTGCACGTCTCCAGATCGCGCATTTCGCCGATCATGATGATGTCCGGGTCCTGGCGGACGATGCTGCGCAGGGCATGCGCGAAATCCAGGCCGATCTGCGGCTTGGCCTGGATCTGGTTGATGCCCTCGATCTGGTATTCGATCGGGTCCTCGACGGTGATGATCTTCACGTCGGGGGTGTTGATCTTGCTCAGCGCAGTGTAGAGCGTGGTGGTCTTGCCCGAACCGGTCGGGCCGGTCACCAGCAGGATGCCGTGCGGCTGCTCCAGCACCTTCTGGAACTGCGGCAGGAACTCGTCGGTGAAACCGAGCTTCTTGAAGTCGAAGACCACGGTTTCGCGATCGAGCAGTCGCATCACCACCGATTCGCCGTGCGCGGTCGGCACCGTGCTCACGCGCAGGTCCAGCTCCTTGCCCTGCACCCGCAGCATGATGCGACCGTCCTGCGGCAGGCGGCGCTCGGCGATGTTGAGCTTGGCCATGATCTTCACGCGCGAGATGACCGCGGCGGTGAGGTTGGCCGGCGGGCTTTCGCCCTCCTCCAGCACGCCGTCGATGCGGTAGCGCACCTTCAGCCGGTTCTCGAACGGTTCGATGTGGATGTCGGACGCACGCAGTTCGACCGCGCGCTGGATGACCAGGTTGACCAGACGGATGACCGGCGCCTCGGACGCGAGGTCGCGCAGGTGCTCGACGTCGTCCATGTCGCCGGACTCGCCCTCGGCGGTCTCGACGATGGCGCCCATCGCACTGCGGCCCTGGCCATGCCAGCGTTCGATCAGGTCACCGATCTCCGAGCGCAGGCCCACCAGCGGGCGGACTTCGCGCTGGGTGGCGAGGCGGATCGCGTCGCGGACGTAGGGGTCCTGCGGATCGGCCATCAGCACGTCGACCCGGCCCGGCGCTTCGGCCACGGGCACGGCCGCGAACTGCTTCATGAACTTGAGGCTGAGGTCGAGGCCTTCCGGCGGCAGGTCCGGCAGCTCCTTGACCGCCAGCAGCGGCAGGCCGAGCACGTCGGCGCAGGTCTCGGCGTGGTCGCGCTCGGACACCAGGCCGAGGCGGGCGATCAGGGCGAGCAGCTCACCGCCGGTTTCCTCCTGGACGCGCTGGGCGCGGACCAGGTCGGCCTCCTTCAGCCGGCCCTTGTCGATCAGCGCCGCGACGACGCGGTCGCCGTCGCTGGTGGGGGGCGGGGTCGGGTCGCCGGTCGGCGCCAGGACAGCTGCATTCACCTTGGTCGTTCTCCGTGCTGGCCCGCGCCGGGCAAGGCCGGACGCGCAAGGCCGTTACTGTAACCCGGCGCTCCCGCCGGAAACGACCGCGCCGCCCGAAGGCGGCGCGGTCGTGTTCCATCCCAAGGCCCGTTCCGTCGGACCCGCCCATGGGACCGCCGGACCGTGCGGAAGTTCCGCAACGGTCCGACGAACGGCGATGCCCGGCGCAATCAGCGCTGGGCGACCGCCTTGGGCTGTTGATCCTGCTCGGGCGCCTGCTGCGGATTCGCCGCCGGCGTGGCTTGCTGCTGCGTGCGCGCGGCCTCGGCCATGCGCGAGCTCTGGTCCACCGTCTGCGTCGTCGCCTGCGTGTAGTCGATGTACGAATTCTTCGACGCCGGATTGGTCGGATTGCCTTCCACCGCGATCAGCAGCGACTGCCCGTTCGGCGTGTTGGTCTTCGCGACGTGGTCGATCGAACTCAGCCCACTCGCCTTGGCGTCGGCCGCGACGGCCGCGGCGGCCTTCGTCAGCTCGTCCTGCGACTTGAAACCGCCGCTGGGGCCGAGCTGCTGCAGGTTCGCCATCGCCTGCTCGTACAGCCGATGGTCCGGGTGCTTCGGATCGGCGATCGACGGACGCTCGGTCTCGGCGCTGCGCTGCGGCTGGCCAGCGTCGGTCGGCGGCTTCTCGGACGACGAGGACGGCGGCGTCTGCGGGTTCGGGGTCTGCTGCGGCGTCTGCGGATTTGGCGTCTGCTGCGGTGCAGTCTGTTGCGGGGCCTGCTGCTCGGGCGCCTGCTGCTGATTCGGCGTCTGCTGAGGGGCTTGCTGCTGCGCAGGCGGCTGTTGTTGCGGCGCCTGCTGCTGTGCAGGCGGCTGCTGCTCGGGCGCCTGCTGCTGCGGGTTCGGCGTCTGCTGCAGCGCCTGCTGTGCCGGCTGCTGCGGATTCGTTTGCTGCTGGCCCGGATAGATGCCCAGCGCGGTCAGCGTGTCGTGGCCGGCCTTGCCGTCGACCGGATGCAGGCCCTGCTGCGTCTGGTACTGCCGCACCGCCGCCTCGGTCTGGTCGCCGAAGTAGCCCGTCGTCGGCAGCGACTTGCCGTTAACCTGCACGTCGGCCGCGTTCAGCGCTTCCTGCAGGTGTTTGACATCGGGCCCCTGGTCGCCGTGCACCATCAGCGTGCGCGGCGGGAATTCCAGGTACTTGCGCGGATCCACCGCCTGCCCGCCCAGCACCACGCCGTTGCTGTTCTCCCGCACCTCGAAATGCAGGTGGGTGTCGCCCTGCGACGGCGTGTTGCCACTGCGGCCCATGGTGCCGATCACGGTGTTCTCGGTGACCCGTGCGCCCGCTTCGACGTTGCGCGAATTCAGGTGCCCGTACAGCGTCTGCAGGCCGTTGTCGTGCTGGATCACCACGGTGTTGCCGTAGCCCTGCATCTGGCCGCTGAAAATGACGCGGCCGGGCCCGAAGGATTCGATCGGATCGCCGACCTTGCCCTGGATGTCGATGCCCTTGTGATCGCGGCCGCCGGCGCGCGGCGTGCCGAATTCACCCTCGCCCTCGCCGGGCTTGTCCGCGTGGTTGATGTTGAAGTTGCCCGGCGCCGGCCAGGTGTTGCCGCCGGGCGTGGTCTGCGCCGGATGCGGCTGCGCGGGCGGCTGCGATTGCGACGGCTGCTGCGGCTGCTGGGGCTGGGACTGCTGCGGCTGTTGGGGTTGCTGCGGCTGCGGCGCGGGCGTGCCGCGGCGCAGTTCGTCGTAGATGCCCAGCGCGGTCAGCGTGTCGTGGCCGGCCTTGCCGTCGACCGGATGCAGGCCCTTCTGCGTCTGGTACTGGCGCACGGCCGCTTCGGTCATGTCGCCGTAGTAGCCGGTGGTCGGCAGCGGCTGGCCCTTGGCGTCGCGGATGCCGGCATCGTTCAGTGCCTGCTGAAGGCGGGTCACAGCATCGCCGCGCTCGCCATGCTTGAGCAGGCCGTCGGCCATCGGGTTGATCACGAGGTCGGTCTGCGTGCGCTGGAAGTTCGGCACGAAGTAGCGGTCGAAACCGTCGTTGTTGCGCGCGATGTCGTTGTAGTACTTGCCGGTGGTGGTGCCGTTGGCGTCGGCCACGTTGCCACGGCCCTGCGCGGCGTCGATGGCGTTGTCGTAGCCGCCGAGGTGGCGCGCCTTGAGGAAGCCGGCGACCACGTTCGGCGGGGTGTCGGCGGACAGCACGCCGTCGCGCACCGCCTGCTGGTACGTCGCGTTGGAGTTGGTGCGGAAAGCCTGGTCCTGCAGATCGGCCGAGGCGAGGTACTTGTCCAGGCTCAGGCCGTTGTTCCAGTTCGCCGGATCGGCGAGGAAGCGCTGCGCGCCGCCGGACTTGCCCCACTGCCAGTCGTTGTCGAAGCCCGACGCCTTCAGCGCGGCGTCGTACTTCTCGCGATTGACCAGCCCCGCATCGGTCAGCCAACCCGCACCGCCCTGGTAGCGGCCGTAGTAGCCGACGCCGTTGTCGGCGCGCAGGTTGCCGCCCGAGCTTTCGGTATCGACGACCGAGGCGATCAGGCGCCGGGTCCAGGCATCGTCGAGGTTCGCGATCGTGCCGGCGTGGTAGTCCGTGGCGGTGCGCACGGAGGTCTGCGGATTCGTGGCCATCGTGGTTTCAACTCCCCTGTCGTGACGGCTTCTGCTCGTCTGGAAAAGCGGCGCCGGGCGGCGTCAGGACGCGACGCAGCCCATTTCGTGGATGCGCGCGTCCGGGCGCGTGCGGGTGAATTCGTAGGTGGTGCTGCCGGGGCCGGTGTTGCCGCCGTCCTTGTCGGCCTTGCCTTCCATGTACAGCGGCGCGCCGGTGCCGAGGCGCACTTCGAAGAAGGCGGTGTCGCGGCGGTCGGGACGCGAAGTGCCGGGCATGCGCGCGCAGCGGTCGGCGATGCGGGTGACCTGCACGTCGGCGCCGAGCTGGGCGCGGATCGACGCTTCGTAGTCGATCGACGGCGCGGCCTTGCGGAACGCCGCCATCTCGACCGCATCGCGACCGATCAGGGTCACGCCGGCCTCGGTTTCCGGCGGCAGCCCGCCCGGCGGCGGATCGGTGTCGACCCAGGCGATCTTGCCGCTGCGCGAACGCGCGTCCTCGAAGCCGAGCGCGCCGGGCGCGGCGACCGGTTCGGCATCCGACCAGGTCACGCCGGCAACGCCCGCGAAGGCGTCCCAGGCGGGCGCATCGCCGGCGAACGCCTGCAACACGCCCCGCGCGGCCGAAACGGCCTGCGCCGGAGGCGGGGCCGCTTCAGGCGCGGTCGCCGGCGGGGCGGGCACCGCCTCGGACGGCGTCGCGGCCGCAGGCGCAGGTGCGGGCGTCGGCGCCGGCGTGGCGTCGGGTGCGGGCGTGGCCGCACGCTCGCAGGCCGCGAGGGCGCCACACAGCGCCAGCGCGAGCAGCGTGAAAGTCGCGGTGCGAGGGGATCGGGAAGGGTTCCTGGAAATCATGGTGCGTCCATCGAAAGGGCAACGTGGGCGGGAGCGCCGGTCCGGCGCCGGTGTCGGGCAAACATCGCACGAACCGGCGCCCGCGGGATCGCTCAGCGCGCGCCCGCCGCGACCCGGTTCTCCGGCGCCTGCTGCTGCGACGGCACTTCCTGCGGGTTCGCCTGCTGCTGCGTGCGCGTCGCCTCGGCCATGCGCGAGCTCTGGTCCACCGTCTGCGTCGTCGCCTGCGTGTAGTCGATGTAGGAGTTCTTCGACGCCGGATTGGTCGGATTGCCTTCCACCGCGATCAGCAGCGATTGCCCGTTCGGCGTGTTGGTCTTCGCGACGTGGTCGATCGAACTCAGCCCGCTCGCCTTGGCATCGGCCGCAACGGCGGCAGCGGCCTTCGTCAGCTCGTCCTGCGACTTGAAACCGCCGCTGGGGCCGAGTTGCTGCAGGTTCGCCATCGCCTGCTCGTACAGCCGATGGTCGGGGTGCTTCGGATCGGCGATCGACGGACGCTCGGTCTCGGCGCTGCGCTGCGGCTGGCCCGCGTCCGTCGGCGGCTTGTCGGCGGAGGCGGGAGCGGGCTTGTCGGCAGGTTTGTCGGCCGTGGCGGCGGGCGGCGTCGGCGCGGTCTTCTGCCCCTGGTCGGCGACCGGGGCGGTGACGTGGCCTTCGGCGGTGACCTTCGGCTCGAACTTGACCTGGCTGCCGAGCTTCTCCAGCGTCGCGCGATCGGCCGTGCCCGTCTCCGGCAGTCCATTCGCCTGCTGGTACTTGCGCACGGCTTCGCGGGTGCTGTCGCCGTAGTCGCCGTCGACCTTCAGCGGCTTGCCGTCGGTGCCGGTCATCTTCAGCTGGTTGAGGTTCTCCTGCAGCCCGCGCACGTCGGGCCCCTTCTCGCCCGGCTGCAACTGGCCGTCGGCGGCCGCATGCCGGGTCATGCCCTTGTCGACGAGGCGCAGCGTCTCCTTGTCGGCCACGCCCGTCGGCTTGAGTCCGTTCTCGCGCTGGAACTGCTCCACCGCTTCCCGCGTGCGGTTGCCGAAATCCTTGTCGGGCACCAGCTTGTTGCCCGCGGCGTCGGTGTAGCCCAGGGCGTTGAGGCGGTTCTGCAGGTGCTCGACGTCGGCCCCCTTGTCGTGCTGCTTCAGCTCCGTGCGCGCCTCGGTCCTGGTCGCGGCGCCGTCGAGCTGGCGGGCACCGTTGAGGATCGGCATGGGATCGACGCGCACGCCGTCCTTCTTGATCTCGAAGTGCAGGTGGGTATCGCCTTCGCGCGGCGTGTTGCCGGTGCGACCCATCGTGCCGATCTGCGTGTCCACGCCGACGTGCTGGCCCTTCTCCACGCTGATCTTGTCCAGGTGCATGTACGTCGAGGTGACGCCATTCCCGTGGTCGACCACGACGTAGTTGCCGGCCCGATCGCTCTTCGGATCGCCGCTCCAGTGATGGACGGCGACGACCGTGCCCGGACGGAACGGCTCGATCCGGTCGCCGACCTTGCCCTGGATGTCGATGCCGCCGTGCGTGTGGTCACCGCGCGGCGTACCGAACTCGCCGCGACCTTCGCCGGCCTTGTCCGCGACGTTGATCTTGTGGTTGCCGGGCGCGGGCCAGTGGACGGCGTTCGCGTTCTGGGCCGGCTGCTGCGGTTCGGGCCTGGACTCGGGGGCGGTGGCATTGGGACTCTGCCGCTGGCCAACCTGCTGGTCCCAATGCTGCTTGACGAACTGCTCGTACTGGTCGACGTAGGGCATCACCTTGCTGCGGGAGAGCCCCAGGCCGCCGTAATCACTCGTCGGACCATCATGGTGGTACTTGTAGATGTATTCCTCCCCCTGGCCGCGGGACTTCGCAAGCTTCATGTTGTCGACATAGTGCGCGACCAACGCATCCGCCTGCTTGCCGACATCGAAGCGATTGCTGCCATTGAGCCCGTAGTGATTGCCGGTCTTGTCGATGAATTGCCCGAGGCCCGATGCAGAGGTGGTCCCCGCGGCGGCATCCGGATTGAAGCCCGATTCGACGCGTGCGATCGCCAGCACCTGGGCGGTCTGCCGCTGCGTCAGGCCAGCCTCTTTCGAGGAACGAATCAGTTCGTCGATGACACGGGACTGGACTTCCGGACTCGCATCGCCCCACACCCGCGAATTCCCGGCGAGACGGCCATTGCCATGGTCGATGGGTTCGCGATAGTGGCTGTACGACTTGATCTGGCTGTCGCGATATGCAGCCCCCTTGGGCTGGATCATCGATTCGTAGATTTCGTTCGACATGCGCATTTCCTTGGTCAACGGCGAGCATTCCGGCCCGCGCCTGCGGTTGGACGTGTTATTCGACGTATTGAATGTCTGGATGCGTGATCTGGAGCTTCTTCAGCAACGCGTCGTAGCTTTCGTTGTCTGGATATTCCTGGCTGCCCTGCGGCTGCGTCCCGTCGACCAGGATGGCTTGCGTGTTCTTCGTCAACACGTTGCCGTCGGTGTCATACAAGTGGAACCACTCGCAGTAGGCACAGCCTTCGGGCAACTGGCCGTACTGGACGACGAGATACGACTTCCCATCCGCCGGCGACACGGCGCATCCCAGCCCCACTGCCGTGTAATCGTGCAGCGCCTCCGGAACGGCAATCCGCATCGACTGGCCATCCGCCGCGTGACGCTGCAACGTGGTGCGCTTGGCGCTCTCATCCCCAACGGCATCAACGGACAGGGAAAACTCAGCATTCCCGCACGATTGCTTGATCATGGCGCCTGCCGTGGTGTCGTGGGCCGTGTCGGCCGTCGTCTCGGGGGGATTCACCGTGTTCACTTCGGCAGTTGGCGGAGAGATTCCGCTTGTCGGCACGGACGGATTGCCGTCGACCGGAACGTCCTGCGCTGACGGGGCTTTCGTACCGGTGTCGGCCGCAGGTGTGCTGCTTTCACGGCAACCCGACAACGCAACGAGGGCAGACATGCCGACGACGAGCAGGAGTTGCGCGCGGGGGCGGGTATGGCTTGATGCATTCATGGCGAGAATCGACTTCCGGGCAAGGAACGGGCCACGAGCATCCGACGGTCCACGGCAAAACGCCAGCCACGCGAACAGGCGCCCAAGCGAACGGGACGCGCAACGCATCGGCCGGGCGCGACTGGAAATCGGGAAGGAAGTCATGCTGCCGGATGCCGGCAGGAAGGGAACGAGAGATCGCCCGTGCACATGGGCGCGGGAATCGTTTCCGGGCCAGGACGGAATGCCGCCCGGCATGTATCGGCAGTGGCCACTGCCTGCAGTCTCGTATCAGCCATGACAACACCGAAATGGATACGAAAGATCTAGGTTGTAGGCGACGCGACCGCCCCTCGGGCAGCGTGACGCAGTGCAATGTTTAACACACCTCCGCGGCGGCGCACCAGCCACCCCGACGAACGGCGCCGGGCAGGGATACCCCGCCCGGCGACCGGGATCAACGCACTTCCGCGACCTCCACGCCATCCAGGCCAGCGGCCAGGGTGCGGGCGTCGCCGCCCTGGGCAAGCTTGATCTTCAGGCGCACTTCGTTCTGCGAGTCGGCGTAGCGCAGGGCGTCCTCGTAGGTGATCTCGCCGGCCTGGTACAGCTCGAACAACGCCTGGTCGAAGGTCTTCATGCCGAGGTTGGTCGACTCCTTCATGACCTCCTTCAGCTTGTGGATCTCGCCCTCGCGGATGTAGTCCTGCACCAGCGGCGTGCCGAGCAGGATCTCCATCGCGACCTTGCGGCCCTTGCCGTCGGGGGTCGGGATAAGTTGCTGCGCGACCACGCCCTTCATGTTCAGCGAGAGGTCCATCAGCAGCTGGCTGCGGCGGTCCTCGGGGAAGAAGTTGATGATGCGGTCCATCGCCTGGTTGGCGTTGTTGGCGTGCAGCGTGCACAGCACCAGATGGCCGGTCTCGGCGAAGGCGATGGCGTAGTCCATGCCCTCGCGGGTGCGCACCTCGCCGATCATGATCACGTCCGGCGCCTGGCGCAGGGTGTTCTTCAGCGCGTTCTCCCAGCTGTCGGTGTCGATGCCGATCTCGCGCTGGGTGATGATGCAGCCCTCGTGCTTGTGCACGAATTCGATCGGGTCCTCGATCGTGATGATGTGGCCGGTCGAGTTCTGGTTGCGGTAGCCGATCATCGCCGCCAGCGAGGTCGACTTACCCGTACCGGTGGCGCCGACGAAGATGATGATGCCGCGTTTGGTCATCGCCAGCGTCTTGATGATCGGCGGCAGCGCCAGTTCCTCGACCGTCGGGATCTTGGACTCGATGCGGCGCAGCACCATGCCGACCTGGTTGCGCTGGTAGAAGCAGCTCACGCGGAAGCGGCCCACGCCGGAGACGCCGATCGCGAAGTTGCACTCGTGCGTCTTCTCGAACTCCTCGCGCTGCGCCGGGGTCATCACGTTCAGCACCAGATCGCGGCTCTGCTGCGGCGTCAGCGCGTTCTGGGTGATCGGCTGGATCTTGCCGTGGACCTTCATCGCCGGCGGCATGCCCGCGGTGATGAACAGGTCCGACGCCTTCTGGTGCGCCATCAGCTTGAGGAAGGAGGTGAAGTCGATGGTGCTCATGGGGTGCTCCGGGGCTTGGACTCGTCGTTCGGCGTCACGCGGGGGCGGACGTCATTCGAACAGGCGCTTGTCCTTGGCGTAGCTCTTGGCCTGCTGGCGGGTGATGAGGCTGCGCTTGACCAGGTCCTGCAGGTGCTGGTCGAGGGTCATCATGCCGAAGTTCTGGCCGGTCTGGATCGACGAATACATCTGCGCGACCTTGTCCTCGCGGATCAGGTTGCGGATGGCGGGGGTGCCGACCATGATCTCCCACGCCGCGGTGCGGCCGCCGCCGACCTTCTTCAGCAGCGCCTGCGAGATCACCGCGCGCAACGATTCGGACAGCATCGAACGCACCATCGGCTTCTCGCCGGCGGGGAACACGTCGATGATGCGGTCGATGGTCTTCGCCGCCGAGCTGGTGTGCAGGGTGCCGAACACGAGGTGGCCGGTTTCCGCGGCGGTCAGCGCCAGGCGGATGGTCTCGAGGTCGCGCAACTCGCCGACGAGGATGTAGTCGGGGTCTTCGCGCAG
This sequence comes from Lysobacter sp. DMC104, assembly GCF_056313665.1. Taxonomy (NCBI): domain Bacteria; kingdom Pseudomonadati; phylum Pseudomonadota; class Gammaproteobacteria; order Lysobacterales; family Lysobacteraceae; genus Lysobacter; species Lysobacter sp. DMC104. The sequence continues at coordinate 351,370 of NZ_JBQUZW010000002.1, forward strand.
CGCCGAGCGCAGCGCCTCGTTGAAGCCGTGGGTGTCGCGGTGGACCTCGCGCTGGTTGATCAGGCACTTCTGCGAGGTGTGCACGAATTCGATCGGGTCCTCGACGGTGAGGATGTGCGCGTATTCGCTCTTGTTGATGTAGTCGATCATCGCCGCCAGCGTGGTCGACTTGCCCGAACCGGTCGGGCCGGTCACCAGGATCAGGCCCTGCGGCTGGTCCATCAGTTCGCGGAAGATCGGCGGCGTGGACAGGTCCTCGAGGGTCAGCACTTCGGAGGGAATCGTCCGGAACACGGCGCCGGCGCCGCGGTTCTGGTTGAAGGCGTTGACGCGGAAACGGGCCAGCCCGGGGATCTCGAACGAGAAGTCGCACTCGAGGAATTCCTCGAAGTCGCGGCGCTGCTTGTCCGACATGATGTCGTAGACCAGCGCGTGGACCTGCTTGTGGTCCAGCGCCGGGATGTTGATCCGGCGCACGTCGCCGTCGACCCGGATCATCGGCGGCAGGCCGGCGGACAGGTGCAGGTCCGATGCCTTGTTCTTGACCGAGAACGCCAACAGTTCGGCGATATCCATGCGTGCTCCCCGCGTTGCGATGTCGTGCGGGTCGTGGACCCGGGTGTGCGCCGGAGTATAGCCCCGCCCTTCCCGTTTGCGACTGGTGTCGCGACCGGGCCGCGGCAGCGGCTTCGCCGTACACTGCACGGCGTCCGCAACGTTCCGCGACCGTCGTCGCAGCCACCGCCGCCCGCCATGTCCGATCCCCTGCCGCACCCTGCGCTCGACGCCCTCCTCGCCGGCATGGCCGCCGCTTCCGCCGGCCGCACGCCGGCGCGGCTGCTGGCCGTCAGCAAGACCCAGTCCGCCGACGCCGTCGCCCGCGTGGCAGCGGCCCTGCGCGCGCGCCCGTCCGCCGGCCCGCTGGCGTTCGGCGAGAACTACGTGCAGGAGGCGCTGGAGAAGCAGCATGCGCTGGCCGGGCTGGGCATCGAGTGGCACCTCATCGGCCACCTGCAGTCGAACAAGGCCAGGGACGCCGCGGCCGCGTTCGACTGGGTGCAGACCGTCGATCGCGAGAAGTTGGTCGACGCGCTGGCGAAGCATCGCGCACCCGGTCAGCGGCCGCTGAACGTGCTGATCCAGGTGAACATCGACGACGAGGCCAGCAAGCATGGCTGCCGGCCCGAAGACGTCGACACCCTCGCCGACGCCATCGCCGCGCACCCGCAACTGGCCCTGCGCGGGCTGATGGCGATCCCCGCCCCCGATCCGGACATGGACCGCCGTCGCACCGCGTTCCGGCGCATGCGCACGCTGTTCGACGCCCTCGCCGTCCGCCATCCCGGCGTCGACACGCTGTCGATGGGCATGAGCGAGGACTACGCCCTCGCCATCGCCGAGGGCGCGACCATGGTCCGCGTCGGCAGCGCCCTGTTCGGCGCACGGCCCCCCAAACCCACGACCGATACCCCCGCCGCCCCTGCCCCGGAGCCCGCATGACCTCCGCTTCTCCCATCGCCTTCATCGGCGGCGGCAACATGGCCCGCAGCCTGATCGGCGGCCTGATCGCCCGCGGCACGCCTCCTGCCGACCTGCACGTGGCCGAGCCTGTCGAGGCGCTCCGCGAAGCGCTGGCACAGGATTTCGGAGTCGCCGTGCATGCCGGTGCCGAGGCAGCGGCAGTGGACCGGCAGATCTGGCTGCTGGCGTTGAAGCCGCAGGTGATGCGCGAGGTCTGCACAGCCTTGGCCGAGTTGGCCGACTGGCAGCGCCCGCTGGTGGTCTCCATCGCGGCCGGTATCACCACCGGACAGCTGAAGCGCTGGCTAGGCAACGAGATCGAAGTGGTCCGCGCCATGCCCAACACCCCGGCCCTGCTCGGCGCCGGCGTCACCGGCCTGTTCGCCAGCGCCGAAGTGGACGCCAATGGCCGCGAACGGGCCGCCAACCTGCTCGCCAGCGCCGGCAAGACGGTCTGGATCGACGACGAGGCGAAGATGGACGCGGTGACCGCCACCTCCGGCAGCGGCCCCGCCTACGTGTTCCTGCTGGCCGAGGCCATGCAGGCTGCGGCCGAGGCCGAAGGCCTGCCGGCCGAGGCCGCGCGCACGCTGGTGCTGGAGACGGTGCTCGGTGCCGCGCGGATGCTGACCGAATCGGGCGAACCGGCGGGCGAACTGCGCCGCCGCGTCACCTCGCCGGGCGGCACCACCCAGGCCGCGATCGAGACCTTCGAGGCCGGTGGCTTCCGCGCGCTGGTCGCCGACGCCATCCGCAACGCCACCGAACGCGGCCGCCAGTTGTCAACCGCCAACGACGCCCCCATATAGCGGAAAGTCGCACTTCGATTTTCTGCATCGACCCGGGAATATCCATGCACCCGGAGCGCCGTCACACCTTAAGCATGCCCATTCAGGGTAGTCTTCAGCATCCCCCATCCAATCGAAGAACAAGGCAGTTTCCCTTTTATCGCACGATCCACAGCGAGGCCTGCAAACATGACCCAGAACCCGAACCACGAGGGAAGGTCGGCAGGACAGACAAGCGCAGGGATCGTGCATGCAGTGGATGCTGCAGCTGAAATGTCATTCACGGAGTGCATTCTCCGGACGACGCATTTCGGCATCGCCTTCGGCCCGCGCGTCGTGCTGGCGGACATCGACCTCGATATTCGCGGCCCCGGCATCACGACACTCCTCGGGCCCGGTGGCACGGGAAAGTCCACGTTGCTGCACAGGCTGGCGCGCCTGCCCGCCTCCAGTCGCATGCGCCAGTGGGGCGAAATCCATTATCTCGGCCTTCCGCTGGACCAGGTCCGGGTCGGACCCGCGCTCGTGCACCAGCAGGCGCGCGATCTCAGCGTGAAACTGGTGGAAAGCCTGTCCGCGAGCCTGCGCATGGCGCATCCCGACGCGACGCCGGCCGACCTCCGGCAGATCGCCGGGGATGCGCTGGACACGCACGGGCTGGGCGACCTGCGTCCCCGCCTGGACGCCTGCGTGGCCGAGTTGCCTGCGGCCGCCATCCGTCTGGTCAGCCTGCTGCGCGCCTCTTTGACCGGCGCTGCCCTCCTGCTCATGGATGAACCGACGCACGGCCTGGGCGACGAGGATGCCCGCCGTGTACTGCGCCTGATCCAGCGACTGGGGCAACGGCATGCGTGTCTGGTGACCACGCACAACCAGCGCCATGCCCGCGAGATTGCGGACTGGGCGGTCCTGATGGCGGGCGGACGGGTCCAGATCGCCACGACCGCGGCGGCGTTTTTCGCCAACACGTCCCGGCACCCGGTCCTGGCCCAGTTCCTGCGGACCGGCAGTTGCGCCGTTCCCGCGCCGGACGCGAAACGGGACGATCTGGCCGACGACGCCTGCCTGCCGCCACCGCTGCCGCAGGCCGCCATGGCCGTCACGCCGCCGCCGGAGCCCGCCCCGCCGCAACCGACCCCCACCCCGCCTGCCGCAGCGGTGATCGTCGGCCCGTCCCCGCAGGATATGCGGACGCCGGCATCCGGCACCGACACGATCCTGCCCTGCCATTCGGACATCGGCCCACGCGCCGACGCGCCTGAGGACAGCCGCGGACCACATGGCTTTCACTGGCTGATTCCCGGACGCCTTGCCGGCTGCCCGATGCCCGGCGTGGTGATCCCACTGCGGCACGACCTCGCGCTGCTGCGCAAGATGGGAGTCACCCTGTTGATCAATCTGACCGAGCGCGGCGTACCGGAAGACGCGCTCGCCGAGTTCGATCTCCGGAGCTATGCCCTGCGGATCGAGGACCGCCACGCGCCGCCACTGCTGTGGACGAAGCTCCTGCTGGCCAAGATGGACGCGTTCATGCGCGACGGCGAGGTCCTGGCCGTGCACTGCCTGGCCGGCCTCGGCCGGACCGGCACCGTGCTCTGCGCGTGGCTGATCCGCGAAGGGCTCACCGCCGACGAGGCCCTGCGTCGCCTGCGCCGGATCGACCCCGGCTTCGTCCAGTCCCAGGTGCAGGAAGACCTGCTGCACGAACTGGAAACGAATCTGCTCATCCGGGCGAAATGATTCCCCGGGCGCACGCCGCGCCCAGCCCCGTCCCCCGATCCCTTCACGCAATCACTACGACCAGGAACCCTCACATGAGCCAACTCGACACCGCCCTCCAACAAGCCATCGCCTCCGTGCCCGAATGTCTGGCCGGAGGCTACGTCGACATCGCCTCCGGCATGCTGCTGTCCGTCAAGACCATCGACTCGCATCCGCGGGAAGTGCTCGACCTCGTCGCCGCCGCCACCGCGGACCTGTACCAGGGCCCGAACGTGTCGATGATCGAGAAGTTGTTCCGCCAGTCGCGCGGCCTGCCGCCGGACGACAACGCCCACTATTTCCAGGAAATCATCGTCAACAGCGAGAACCTGATCCATCTCTTCCTGCGCGGCAAACTGCATTCGGACTACGTGCTGGTGCTCGTCTGCCGCCGGGTGGCGAACCTCGGCATGGCGCTGACCAAGGCGCGGCTGGCACTGCCTTCGATCGAAGCGGCAGTCTGAATCCCCTGCGACGATCGCCTTCCGCATCCGGAGCCTTCATGCGTCTGCCCACGCTCACCCTGTGCTGCCTTGCCCTCACCGCCCTCGTTGCCTGCGGCGGCGGCGACAAACCCCGTCCGGCCCGCCAGCTCGACGCCGTGCAGGACGCCGTCGCCCGCGTCGGCGACCTCACGGTCCGCGCCAACGCGGTGTCGACCAGGCATCTCGGCGAGGCGATGGCGAAGCAGTACGGCATCCCCCGCGCCGACGACACCGTGCTGCTGATCGTCTCCGTGCGTCAGGGCCCCGACGGCCAGGACGTCGCGGTGCCTGCGGACGTGTCGGTCACCGCGCGCACGTTGTCCGGCACGCCGGCACCACTGCCGCTGCGCGAGGTCCGGACCGGCGACCCCGGGTCGAGCCCGGGACAGGTCCTCGTCGACCACGTCGGCACGTTCAAGGTCACGCCGCCGGACACGCTGACCTTCGACGTCAAGGTCGCGCGCGACGGCAAGCAGGTGGCGACGCTGACACTGACGCGGGAGATCGCGGCGGAGTAAGGCCCGCGTCGCGTTCGGCTTTTTGCAGGAGCGACGTGAGTCGCGACCCAACGCGTTTTCAGGTCGCGACTCACGTCGCCCCTGCAAAAGCGAAGATTCAGCGTGCGTTGCGCGCCGCCCACGCTTGCACGATCTTCGCGATCTCGCGCACGCCGTCGGTGAGCGCGGCGGGGCCGGGCTGCAGGATGATCGGCGACTTGATCTCGTGCAGTTCGCCGTCGCGCACCGCCGGGATCGCCTGCCAGCCGGGCCGCGCCGCGACCTTCTCCGGGCGGAATTTCTTGCCGCACCACGAGCCGAGGATCAGGTCCGGCGCGCGCCGGATCACCTCTTCGGGATCTTCGAGGATGCGCCCCTTCGCCAGCGACGACGCGGCGCGCTCGGGAAACACGTCGTCGCCGCCGGCGATCGCGACCAGTTCCGACACCCAGCGGATGCCGGTGATCTGCGGCTCGTCCCATTCCTCGAAGTAGACCTTCGGCCGCCGCGGCAGCGTCGCGGCCTGTGCGGCGATGGCGTCGAGCCCGCGGCGCAGGTCGTCGGCATAGGCGTTCGCGCGTTCGGCGACACCGACCAGCGCACCGAGCCGGCGCGCGTAGTCGAGGATGCCGTCGACGCCGCGATGGTTGCTGATCCACACCTCGACGCCGTGCCTGATCAGCGCCGACGCGATGTCGGCCTGGATGTCGGAGAAACCGACCACGAAATCCGGTGCCAGCCGCAGGATCTCGTCGATCTTCGCCGACGTGAACGCACTGACCTTGGGCTTCTCCTTGCGCGCCCGCGCCGGCCGCACGGTGAAGCCGCTGATGCCGACGATGCGGTGCTGCTCGCCGAGCGCGTACAGCACCTCGGTCGGTTCCTCGGTCAGGCAGACGATGCGTTGCGGGCCCATGGCGTGTGGCAGAGTGGCGCGGTCGCCCAGTCTACCCGTCGCCCGATGCGCTTCGCGCCAATCGTCCTCTGTCTGCTGATCGCGTCCGCTGCGGGTTGCGGCCCGTCGAACGGACATCGTGATGCCGAAGCGACGAACGCGGGCGCAGCGCGATCAACCGACACCGTCACGACCCGCGACGACAGCAATGCACCCTCTGGGGCGACGACGTCGGCAGATTCCGAAAGCGAGATCGAGAACGCCGCGGGCACCGCCGACGTGGATCATGCCGACGCAGAGGGTTGGGCGCGTGACCTTCTGCTCAGCGTCGATGTGCGGGATGCACGGACCGGAACGCCGGTCGCAGGGGTCGCGGTCGGGCGCGGCCACACCGACGCCCGCGGGCACCACGAAGAACGCCGGCCGATGCCCTACCCGGGCGAGCGGATCGAGGTGCGCTGCCCCACGCGCATCGCCGGGATGGAAGGCCATCGCATCGGGACGGCACCTTTCGTGATCCGGAACGGACGCGCGGAAGCGGTGATCCGGGTCATCGCCGACTGCACGGAACCCGCCGGACACCGGCGCCTCCGCGCCCTCGCGGGCTTCTACGTTTCGGGGTTCGAAACCTCGGCGTTCCTGCCCTGCTCCGGCATGCCGGTTGAAGCCGCCTACTACGACTGGCCGAACGGCTACTGGGCCGATCCTTCGCCTGCCGTGCAATACGCGCTGGATCGAACGGTGCCGTCACCGTTCGACGTGACCGCACGCATCCCGTTCCAGAGGGGCACCCGCAAAGCGTATGTCGAGTGGCTGGCCACCGAGACAGGACCGGGACTCAAGGGCGGCATGGGCAACGCGCTGTACGCGCTGGAGGTGCACGCCCTGTTCCGCGCCTCGGCCACGCCACCTGCCGCCTGCAATCCGGTCGACTGGGACCGCTTCCCGCTTCCGCCGACGCCGAACGCTGAAGAACGACGCTGGCTGTTCCTTCTTTCGCTCCGACGGTAACCCGAAGCTCAGGGATACAACATCCGCTTTGTCCACGTGCCATCCGTGCCGCGTTCGTACAGGTGCCGCTCGTGCAGGCGGAACTGTGCGCCGTACCAGAACTCGATGGTCGCGGGCTTCACGCGGAAGCCGCCCCAGCGCGGCGGGCGGGGGACGTCGGCGCCCTCGAAGCGCGCCTTCGCGTCGGCGAAGCGCTGCTCGAAGGTGTCGCGGCTTTCCAGCGTCTCCGACTGGTGCGAGGCCCAGGCGCCGAGCTGGCTGTCGCGGGGACGCTGCGCGAAGTAGGTGTCGGCCTCGGCGTCCGGGACGATCTCGACGTCGCCCTCGATGCGCACCTGCACGCCGTCGTCGCCCAGCGCCTTCCAGAAGAACAGCAGCGCGCAGTGCGGGTTGGCCTGCAGTTCCCGGCCCTTGCGACCGTCGAGATGCGTGTAGAAGACGAATCCGTCGGGGCCGTGCGCCTTCAGCAGCGCCATGCGCGCGGACGGGCGGCCGTCGGGCGTGGCGGTGGCGACGGTCATCGCGGTGGGTTCGGGCAGGCCCTGGGTCTTGGCCTGAGCGAACAGATCATCGAACGTGGCGAGCGCTTCGTGCAGGAGCGACATGGCGGGGGTCCAGGTGCGGCGTTGCGTTATTGTCGCCCGATGCCGCAGGCGTCGCATCCGACCACGATCAAATCCGGCGCGACCGGCGTCGACCGGCCCGGCTTCGCCCAGGCGCTCGTCGCCGACCTGCTCGACGACGCCCTGCGCCACGAGGCCCGGATCTTCGGCATCGCCGGGCTGCAGGGCAGCGGCAAGTCGACGCTGGCGGCGCAGGTGGTCGCGCTGGCGAAGACGCGCGGGCTGCGCGCGGCGACGCTGTCGATCGACGACGGTTACCTGAACCCGGGCGAGCGCCACCGTCTGGCGCGCACGGTGCATCCGTTGCTCGCGACCCGCGGGCCGCCGGGCACGCATGACGTCGCGCTGCTGTGCGGGACGCTGGACGCGGTGCGCGCCGGCCGCGCGACGCGGCTGCCGCGGTTCGACAAGGGCCACGACCGGCGCCTGCGGCCGTCGCGCTGGCCGACGGTCGGATCGCTCGACCTGCTGGTGTTCGAAGGCTGGTGCCTGAAGGTGCCGGCCGAGGACGCCGTCGCGCTGGCGACGCCGGTCAACGCGCTGGAACGCGACGAGGACGCCGATGGCACGTGGCGGCGCTGGTGCAACGCGGCGCTGGGCCGCGACTACCCGGCGCTGTGGGCGCACATCGACCGCCTGCTGTGGCTGCAGCCGCCGGGCTTCGAGGTGGTGGCGGGCTGGCGTTGGCAGCAGGAGCAGGCACGGCCGGGCGGCGGCACGCGGCTGTCGCGCGCCGGGGTCGCCCGCTTCGTGCAGCACTTCGAGCGCGTCAGCCGGCAGGCGTTGCGCTGCCTGCCGGGGATCGCCGACCGCACGCTGCGCTTGGATGCGCGGCGCCGGGTCGCGGACTGAGCGTCACGGCATGACCGGCGCCGGTCGGGTCATTCGACGACGAAGCTGACCCGCATGTTCACCCGCCACTCGGTGACGTTGCCCTCGCCGTCGGTGACGACCTTGGTCTCGTTCACCCATGCGCCCCTGATGTTCTTCACCGACTCGGCGCATTTCTTCAGCCCGGAGCGCACCGCGTCTTCCATGCTGTTCGGCGAGGCGGCGCTGATTTCGATGATCTTGGCGACGGACATGATCGGTTCCTCATGCGGGGCCGGCGGAGCGCCGGAGGGGCAGCATACGCCCGCACTGTTAAGATGCCGGGATGTCCCCCGCCCCCCACCTCGTGCTGGTCGGCCCGATGGGCGCCGGCAAGAGCGCACTGGGTCGCCGGCTGGCGCAACGCTGCGGCCTGCCCTTCGTCGATCTCGACCGCGAGATCGAGGCCCGCGCCGGCGCCGACATCCCGACCCTGTTCGCCCGCGACGGCGAGGCCGGCTTCCGTCGGCTGGAGCGCGAGACGCTGGCCGACGTCCTGGACGGCCCGGCCTGCGTGCTCGCCACCGGCGGCGGCGCGGTGCTCGACGCCGGCAGCCGGGCGCGGATGCGTGAACGCGGCTACGTGGTGCACCTGCGGATCGAGGTCGAGCAGCAGTTGGCGCGACTCGCCAACGACCGCAAGCGGCCGCTGATCGCCGGCGACGACCGCGAGGCCGTGCTGCGCCGGCTGGCCGCGGAGCGCACGCCGCTGTACGCCGAGGTGGCCGACCTGGTGTTCCCGACCGGCGGCACCGACCCGGCCGACGAAACCGCCGCGCGGCTGGCGCAGGCCCTCCATGGCCTGTGGCCATGCGATGCGGGACCGTCTTCCTCCCATCCGACGGAGTCGGCATGAGCGCTTCCGGCCTGCAGGTCGTCCACATCGGCGGCCCCCATCCCTACGCCATCGCCATCGGCGAAGGCCTGCTCGACGACGGCATCGCCCTGACCTCGCGACTGCGCGGCCGTCACGCGCTCATCGTCAGCGACGACAACGTCTCGCCGCTGTATGCACGGCGGGTCGAGGTGGCGCTGCACAACATGCGTCCGGACCTGATCCTCGCCCGCTTCGTGATGCCGCCGGGCGAACAGGCCAAGACCCTGGCGAACTTCGCCGAGGCCATCGACGCCCTCGCCCGCCTCGGCGCCACCCGCGACGCCTGCGTGCTGGCGCTGGGCGGCGGCGTGGTCGGCGACCTCGCCGGCTTCGCCGCGGCCTGCTGGATGCGCGGCATCGACTGCATCCAGCTGCCGACCACGCTGTTGGCGATGGTCGATTCCTCCGTCGGCGGCAAGACCGCCGTCGACCTGCCGCACGGCAAGAACCTCGTCGGCGCCTTCCACCCGCCGCGCGCGGTGTTCGCCGACATCGCCGCCCTCGACACCCTGCCCGACCGCGAACTGCGCGCCGGACTGGCGGAAGTGGTGAAGTACGGCGCCATCGCCGACGTGCCGTTCCTCGACTGGCTGGAGGCGAATGCCGGCGCACTGCTGGCCCGCGACCGCACGGCGCTGACGGAAGCCATCGCCCGCAGTTGCCGGCACAAGGCCGACATCGTCGAGCGCGACCTGTACGAACACGGCGACCGCGCGCTGCTCAACTTCGGCCACACCTTCGCCCACGCCATCGAGTCCGAGCAGGGCTACAGCGGCATCGGCAGCGACGCACTGAATCACGGCGAGGCGGTGTCGGTGGGCATGGTGCTGGCCGCGCAGCTGTCGGCCCATCTCGGCATGGCCCCGGCGGCCGACGCCGTGCGCCTGCGCACGCTGCTGGACGCCTTCGGCCTGCCGACGGCGCTGCCGGACGGCCTCGCGCCGGACCGGCTGATCGCGCGGATGCGGCTGGACAAGAAGGCCCACGCCGCCGGCCTGCGCTTCATCCTGTGGGAAGGGGCCGGCGTGGCGCGGATCGTCGACGACGTGCCCGAAGGCGCACTGGCGGACGTGCTGCTCGGCGACTGAACGCGCCGCCCGTCATCGCCTCTCATCGCCCGGCCCGCCACGGACCGCCGCCCGCTTACAATCCGTCCCCATGCGCATCCTCCTGCAACGACGACCCGACGGCCACGAAGCCCCGAAATTCGTGCAGTTGCAGCTGGAGGCCGACCTGTTCGGCGGCTGGACGCTGGTCCGCGAGACCGGCCAGATCGGCGGCCGCAGCACGGTCCGCCGCGAACAGCATGCCGACCAGGCCAGCGCCCTCGCCGCGTTCGAACACGCCCGCGACCAGACCCTGAAGAAGGGCTTCCAGCTGATGTTCGCGCAAGGCGTCGACGCGCCGCCCTGAGCGCGCCGCGTCGCCCGCGTTTCCCCATTCCGTCTTTCCAGGATTTCCCGTGACCCAGCTCGCCCCGCTCCGCAACGACCGCTTCCTGCGCGCGCTCCGCCGCGAACCCGTGGACTGCACGCCGGTGTGGCTGATGCGCCAGGCCGGACGCTACCTGCCGGAATACCGCGCCACCCGCGCCCGCGCCGGCAGCTTCCTGGCGATGGCGAAGAACCCCGAGCTGGCCTGCGAAGTCACGCTGCAACCGCTGGAACGCTTCCCGCTGGACGCGGCGATCCTCTTCTCCGACATCCTCACCGTGCCCGACGCGATGGGTCTGGGCCTGTACTTCGCCGAGGGCGAAGGCCCGAAGTTCGAGCGTCCGGTGCGCACCGCCGAGGACGTGGCGAAGCTCGCCGTGCCCGACATGGAAACCGAGCTGCGCTACGTGATGGACGCCGTGCGCGTGATCCGCCGCGAACTCGATGGCCGCGTGCCACTGATCGGCTTCTCCGGCAGCCCGTGGACGCTGGCCTGCTACATGGTCGAAGGCGGCGGCAGCGACAACTTCTCGAAGATCAAGGCGATGGCCTTGAACGCGCCCGAGCTGCTGCACCGCATCCTGTCGGTGAACACGGATGCCGTCATCGCCTACCTCGCCGCCCAGCGCGCCGCCGGCGCGCAAGCGCTGCAGGTGTTCGACACCTGGGGCGGCGTGCTCAGCCCGGCGATGTACCGCGAATTCTCGTTGCCCTACCTCGTGCGCATCGCGAAGGAACTGGAACGTGGCGACGGCGCCGAGCGCGCACCGCTGATCCTGTTCGGCAAGGGCAACGCACCGTACCTCGAAGACCTCGCCGCCTCCGGCACCGACGCCGTCGGCGTCGACTGGCTGATCGAACTCGGCGACGCCGCGCGCCGCATCGGCGGACAGGTCGCACTGCAGGGCAACCTCGATCCCGCCACACTGTACGGCAGCCCCGACGCCATCCGCGCACAGGTCCGTCACGCGCTCGACAGCTACGCCGCCGGCAACGGCGGCTCCCGCGACGGCCACGTCTTCAACCTCGGCCACGGCCTCTCGCCCGACATGAACCCCGACCACGTCGCGGCGCTGGTGGAAGCGGTGCACACTTCCAGCACGCGGCCAATTTAACTGGAGATCGGAAATGTCTTTGATGTTCGAAGAAGAAGCGAAATTTTCTGATAACAGGCATCGAACCAATTTTATCTTTCTTGGCTTTCCGTACTCCTCACCGATCCCCTTGGACGACTACACAAGCGTACTTAGTGAAATCGAAAACGAGTATCCCGTCAGACTCTGGTCTTTTCTCGCCGAATACACGACCGACGAGCTCATGCGAAAATTATGGAGAGGAATTCTCCGATCAGACCTCTGCATTTTTGACATCTCCGGCGGAAACCCCAACGTTGCCTTTGAAATTGGATTAGCGGTAGCTAGATACAAAAGATGTTCGACGATTCTGAAATCTGGCGCCGAAAACCCGCTGGGACGCGCAGACATGGCATACGCTGAACGCGCCGAATACAGCTCAAGAGCAACATTCAAAGAAACACTCCTCCGCGTCATAAAAAGCAAATCAAGCGCTCTTGGGACCATCAGACAAGCAGCCCAGTATCTTCATGACAGTTCGAAGCCAAGAACCGTCGACGATATTGAAACCATGATCATTAAGCTCGTAAACGAAGTTTTTCGTCACGGAAAAATTACAAAACAACAAGCCAGCGGCCTAATTGGCGACCTTCAATTCACGAATGCAGTGATGAATCATCTTCGAGAACGCCAAGTGCTCGCGATCGATGGCCACAAGGGAGGGGCAAAATGGGTCTTGTCCGAAAACTGGGTGAACAAAAATCATGAGGTCTCAAGCATTTTCTGACCCCTTTATGAAAAAATTCATCAATAAAACGAACCATTGATCGCCGAACCCTACCTGCAACAACTTGCCCACTGGCCGGACACCGGCCGCCACGTCCTCGCGCAATATGACGACACCAGCATCGTCGTCTACCAGGCCTACCGCCCGGCCATCGCCAGTTTCGCGGTGGAACACCAGTGCTTCGGCGGCGAATTCAGCTACCACCGGATGAGCTGGATCAAGCCGAACTTCCTCTGGATGATGTTCCGTGCCGGCTGGGCGACGAAGGAAGGCCAGGAACGCATCCTCGCCGTGCGCCTGCGCCGCGGCTTCTTCGATGACGTGCTGCGCGACGCCGTGCCGTCGTCGTTCGACCCTGCGCGCCACGCCTCGCACGACGACTGGAAGGCCGCGATCGAAACCTCCGACGTGCGGCTGCAATGGGATCCCGACCATGATCCTTCGGGCCGCCCGCTGGCGCGCCGCGCCGTGCAACTCGGACTGCGCGGCGCGATGCTGCGTCGCTACGGCGAAGAGGATCTGCTTTCGATCGAGGACATCACGCCGTTCGTGATCACGCAGCGCGCGCATCTGCGCGACGGGTTCGCCGATCTCATCGTGCCGCGTGAGCGGGTGTATCCGACGCCGCATGCCGGGGCGGATTGACGACACAGGCAGGAAAACGGCGGGTCGAGACCCGCCCTACGGGGGCGCTTCGGCGTGGTGCGCGATGATCTCCGCCAAGCGCTCGCCCGTCACCGGCTTGCGCACGAACGCGTCGAAGCCGGCGGCCAGCGCCTGCGGTTCGGCTTCGGGATCGGCGCGGGCAGTGATCGCGACCATCGGTCGATCGAAGCCCGACCCGCGCAGTTGGCGTGCAAGCGCGAGGCCGTCCATGCCGGGCAGGTCGAGATCGAGCAGCGCGAGATCGAATCGCTGCGTGGCCTGCGCGGACAGCGCCGCGAGCGCATGCGCCGCGTGCACGACACGATGTCCCTGCGCCTGCAGCAGACCGATGAGCACGTCGGCGACGGTCGGGTCGTCCTCGACCAGCAGCACGTCGCACACCGGCACCGCGTTGACTGCAGTTGCGGCGATCGCATCGGCCGGCAACTCGGCGCGGGCCAGCGGCAGGCGCACGGTGAAGCAGGCGCCTTCGCCCGGGGCGCTGGCGAGCTCGATGCCGCCGCCCATCGCCACCGCCAGTTCCTGGCAGATCGCCAGCCCCAGCCCGCTGCCGCCGTAACGGCTGGCGGTGCGCGCACCTTCGGCCTGCTCGAAGCGGCGGAACAGCCGCCGCTGCTGTTCGGCATCCAGCCCAGGCCCCGTATCGGACACCGCGAAGCGCAGGCCATGCGGCGCGAATGTTGCGATCGATAGCGCGATCTCGCCGCGCTCGGTGAACTTGATCGCGTTGCCGAGCAGATTCAGCAGGATCTGGCGCAATCGCGTGGCATCGCCGTGCCAGCCACCGCTTGCATCGGCGGCGACGTCAACGACGAAGCGCAGGCCCTTGCGTTCGGCCAGCGGCCGCATCAGGCCGACGACTTCCTCGACCAGCGGCGCGAGCGCGAACGGCGCCTCCTGCAATTCGAAGCGTCCGGCCTCGATGCGCGCGAGATCCAGCGCGTCGTTCACCAGCCGCAGCAGGTGATCGCCGGCGCGGCGGATCGACTGCACGTGGCCGCGCTGTTTCGCATCCAGCGGCGTGGACAGCAGCAGTTCGCTCATGCCGAGCACCCCGGTCATCGGCGTGCGCACTTCGTGGCCGAGGTTGGCGAGAAAGCGGCTTTTCGCCTGCGACGCCTGTTCGGCGAGTTCGCGCTTCTGCTGGACCAATTGGTAAGCATGCCGGCGTCGCGCGCGCATCCGGTCGAGCCATGCCAGCCACAGCAGCAGTGCCGACGCGGCGATCGCGTAGAGCGCAACCGCCCACCAGCGCTGCCACCATGGCGCCTCCACCAGAATGACGAGATGACGCATCGGCGACCACACGCCGTCGGCGTTCGCGCCTTGCACGTCCAGCACGTAACGCCCGGGCGACAGCGTGGAGAAGATGCGCTCGCCGCGTTCTCCTTCATCGCCCGGCAGCACCCAATCGGGATCGAAGCCGTGCAACCGGAAGCGATAGCGATGCCGCACCGGATTGAGGTATGACATCACCCGCGCGACCACGCGCAGGTCGCGATCGCCGGGCCGGACCACCACCGGCGTGGGTGACGCGGGATCGAAGCTGACGGTGTCCTCGCCGCGTCGCAGCGACAGGCTCTGGATCGACAATGGCGACGGATGCGTCGCCGGCAGCGGCCGGTCGGGATCGAAGCGCACCAGGTCGCGACCGGCGATCACCACGCCCGCGCCGCGCGGGCCGCGCGCGAGCTGGTCGCTCGAAAGGTCGATCTCCGGCAGCCCGTCGGCCAACCCGAACAGTCGCGCCCGTCGTGCGCGCAGGTCGTACTGCAACAGCCCGCGCACGCTGTTGGCCCACAGCTGGCCGTCCGCGGAGACGCGCAGGCTGCGCATCTCGGCATTGGGAATGCCGGCATCGACCGACAGGCGTTCGAGCAGATGCAGGCGTCGGCCATCCCAGCGGTAGTGTTCGAGACTGCCGAAACGGGTGACCCACAGTCGGTCGGCAGCATCGAAATCGAGCGCGTAGACATACTCGCCCGGCAACACCGGCACGATCCGGAACGCCTGCCCGTCCCAGCGCCGCAGGGCATGGCCATCGCTGAACCATGGCGCACCGTCGGGGGCGAAACGCAGGTCGATGAAGGCCTCGGTCTCGCCGCCGATGGTCGCCGCCGCATCGAATCGCCGCATCGGTCCGCCATCCGGCGGCAGCCACACGAGATCGCCGCCGAACAGGGATACCCACAGGCCGCCAGCAGGATCGCAGGCGATGGTCTCCGGCCGCCGCGTGTCGGCGGGATCGTCGATGCGCAGCACGCGATGCGCACGCCGCGTGGCACGATCGAACAGCAGCGCACCCGCATCGTCGGCGATGGCGATGCGGCCGTCGACGCAGGCGCGCACCGCCCTCGGCGCGTCGAGTCCGAGCGCCGCGGCATCGGCGATCCGCGTCAGGCCGTCCTCGCCGGCCGCCTGGCGATAGAGCCCGCCGGCGCTCAATGCCCACGCGGTACCCGTCGTGTCGAGCGTGGCACTGCGCAGGTAGGGCGAGACATCCTCCACCGGCAACGCCGCACGGCGGAATCGCGGCGCCCCCGGCGGGACGTGGAACAAGCCCTGCGAATACCCGGCGATCCACACCCCGCCCTCGTGGTCGGCGACCACGCGCACCGCACCGTCGGTCACGCCGAAGCGTGCATCGCGAAGATCCTGCGCATCCTGCGCTTCCCGGCCGATGCCGGGGCGTCGCCGATACAGACCGTCGTAGGTCCCGATCCATGCGACGCCGTCGCGATCGACGGCGACCATCGCGCGGCGGGTTTCGCGCGGCAACGGCCAGGGCAACGGCTGCGGGCGATCGTCGCGATCCAGCAGAAGCAACCGATCATCGCCGGCCACCCAGACCCCACCGTCCGGCGCCGGACTGAAGGCATAGACGCCGGCGTCGCCCAGACCGGGAAGAGAGACTCGCTCGACCTGCACGGGGACACGACGGGGATCGAGGCGCCACAGGCCATCCCCGGTCCCGACCAGCAATTTGCCGGAGGGGCGAGGGGTCATTGCCACGACTAATCCATCGCCAAACAAGGTATCACCGCCCGGAGACAGTAGACGAAACGCGTTACCACTTGGATCTATGCTGCATAGACGGCCGGCCATTGTAAGCACCCAGAGCGTTTCATCTGCAGCAGACGCCATCGCCTCTATATCAATCCCACACGGCGCAGCCGCCCCGCGGAACACGACCGGATGCAGCCGCTCGCGATCGCGGTCCATCCATGCCAAGCCGTACCAGCTCGCGATCCACAGCCGGTCGCGGACATCGACGTGCAGCACGGTGATCTCGTTGCCCGGCAGCGTCGGCGCACGGCCGATCTCGCGTCGCCAGAGACGGAAGCCGGTGCCGTCGTAACGGGCGAGTCCGTCACCGGTGGCGAGCCAGACGTAGCCCTGGCGGTCGACGGCGATGTCCGACAGCGTCGGCGACAGGCCCTGCGCGGCACCGAAATGGACGAGCTGCGGCGGCGTGTCCGCCGGCCGCAGATCGGAGCTGGCGGCGCACGCCGGCCGCATCGCCATGGCGGGCATGACGAGCGCGACACAGGCGATCGCGGGCGCGACCGCCCTCCAGACGCTTCCTGCCCGCATTCTTCCCCCTGCGCGTTCGTCCCGCGCGTCCCGTGCCGACGTCATGTCCGCGACGGATCGTTGCGGTCGCGGACGGGCACATCCTGCGACATGGCCTAGAATCCGGCAAACCCGACGCGGAGGTCTCCGTCGATGCCATCCATCGCCCGTTCTGTCCGCCGCCCGATCCTGTCCTTCCTCGCCGGCCTGCTGCTGGCCGGCCACGCCCATGCGGCCGAACCCGCGCACTACCGCCTCGATCCGGTGCACACGCGGGTGCTGTTCGCGATCGAGCACGCCGGTTTCTCGCATGCGCTGGGCACGGTGTCGGGCAGCACCGGCACACTGGACTTCGATCCCGACGACTGGACCACCGCGCGCCTGCACGCCAGCGTCCCGCTGGCCCGCGTCGATCTCGGCGACGACGCGTGGAACCGGGCCGTGATGGCCGGCAACCTGCTCGACGTCGCGCACTTCCCCGTCGCCGAGTTCGTCTCCACCGCCGTCGAACCGCTCGCGCCCGACCACGCCCGCGTGCACGGCACGCTGACGCTGCACGGCGTTTCGCGCGCGATCGTGCTGGAGGTGACGTTCAACTCGCTCAAGCGCCACCCGCTGCCGCCATTCCGTCGCACCGTCGGGTTCTCGGCGACCGCCACGCTCAGCCGCAAGGCCTTCGGCATCGACGCCTGGCCGACGGTGATCGGCGACGCGGTCGAGCTGCGGATCGAAGCCGAAGCCGTGCGCGCCCGCGCCGACGGCAGCGACGACGACGCAACCGAATCGCCCGACGCTGCCTCTGTTCCGGCAGCGGCTTCCGCCGACACGCCTTCCGACTCCGACACGGACTCCACGCCATGACCCTGAAGAACACCGCCGACCGCTGGGGCGCCATCAGTCAATTACTGCACTGGACGATCGCCGCCCTGATCCTCTACATGGCCTATCTCGGCCTGACCATGGGCGATCTGCCCAACGGGCCCGGCAAGATCCAGACCTATGCGCTGCACAAGTCCATCGGCATCACCATCCTCGGGCTGGCGGCGCTGCGGCTGGTGTGGCGGCTGTACGCAGGCTCGCCCGCGCACGTGGCGGGCACGCCCGCGTGGCAACTGCGCATCGCCGGTGTCACCCATCTCGCGATCTACGGGCTGCTGTTCGCGATCCCGATCAGCGGCTGGGTGCTGAACTCCGCAGCCGGTTTCCCGCTGCAGTGGTTCCACCTGGTGAACCTGCCGCACATCGTCGAACGCAACCACGACCTGCACGAACTGGCCGAGGAAGCGCACGAACTGATGTTCTGGGCGCTGGCGCTGCTGGTCGTGATGCACGCCGGCGCGGCGTTCTACCACCATCTGTTCCAGGGCGACGCCACCCTCGCGCGGATGCTGCCCAAAGGCTGGCTGAAGACCGGCACGACCGGCGCAACCGATGCGCCTCCGGCCGCCTCTGGTGGCGACACCCCCGCCGAATGACCCCTTCAGGAGCCATGTCCATGCTGCGCACCACGCTGTCCGCCCTCGCCATCGCCGCTGCGCTCGTCGCGCCGGCCTTCGCCGCCGACTACACCCAGGCCGCCGGTTCCAGCCTGACCTTCACCGGCAAGTACCAGGGCGAGGCCTTCAACGGCCGCTTCCCCGGCTTCGGCACCGCGTTCTCGTTCGATCCGGCGAAGCTGGCGACGGCGAAACTCGACGTCGTCATCCCGCTGGCCACCGCCACCGCGGGCAATCCCGACTACGACAGCGAACTGCGCGGCGGATCGTTCTTCAACAGCGGCAAGTTCCCGCAGGCGCGCTACACCGCGACGAAGTTCCGCAGCCTCGGCGGCAACAAGTACGCCGCCGACGGCGTGCTGTCGCTGCGCGGCGTCGCCAAGCCGGTGACGCTGACCTTCACGTGGACGCCGGGCGCGAAGCCGGTGCTCGCCGGCACCGCGGTGGTGAAGCGGCTGGACTTCGGCGTGGGCAGCGGCGACTGGGCCGATACCGGCGTGATCCCGAACGAGATCCAGATCGCGACCAAGGTGATCTTCCAGCCGAAGCCGGCAGCAGCGCCGGCCGCGCACTGAGCCCGCGTCACTGCGTGCCGGGCGGCACCGGCTGCAGGCGGTAGACGAACGCGCCGAGCATGTCGCCGGCGCGTTTGCGCTTGTGGCAGCCGAGGCATTCGTCGCCGGCGCGGATCGCACCGGTGACGCGCAGGCCCTTGCCGTCCGGCACCACCACCAGGCGTTCGCCCGCGTCGAGCGCACGCAGCGCCTGGCGCTCTTCGTCCGTGATCGGGCGGCCCGGGCCGCGCTGCAGCGGTGCCTGCTTTGCGGGCCGGTGGAACACGTCCATCGACATGCCGCCGCCGAACACGCGCGGCGGATCGTGCTTCGCCACGCCGATGAGTTCGAGACCGAACACGAACCAGGGCGTGTCGGCAACGGGCCGGCGCAGCACCCGCGCCATCGCCGGCAACCGGGTCTGGCCGAAACCTTCGCTGTCGATGAACGCCAGCACGAAGTCATCGTGCATGCGCAGCAACGCAGGCGACGGAGCCGGCGCCTTCGGTCCGGCGGCCACGGCGCCGGCCAGCATCGCCGGCAACAGGCACGCGGCCGTGAATCGCAGGCATGCGGCGGTCATGCGCCGATGCCGGTTCATTTGCCGACGCCCGTGCCGCCGGCCCAGTCCGCGACCATCGCCGCATCGAACGGCCAGTCGAGCTCGGCGCCGTCGTCGCGCCGCAGCACCGGCAGGCGATGGCCGTAGGCGGCTTCCAGCGCCGCGTCGTCGTCGACGAACACGCTGTCGAACTCGGGCAGGCGCGCCTGCGCCAGTACGCCGATCGCGCGATCGCACAGATGGCAATCGTCGCGCTGGTACAGCAGGAATCCCGACTTGCGAGCCACCATACGCCGCCGTCCCTGTCGCAGGAGTGATGGGGCATAGAATAACGCCCCGCCGCGCCGGCACCCGCCGCGCACCGTCTTCCGGAGCCGCCGCATGGCCGTCAGCACGTTCGACCTGTTCAAGATCGGCATCGGTCCGAGCTCCTCGCACACGGTCGGGCCAATGCGCGCCGCCTGCCGCTTCGTCACGCACTGGCTGGACGAAGCCGGCGACCTCGCGCGTGTTGCGCGGGTGCGCGCCGAGGTGTTCGGCTCGCTGGCGCTGACCGGGCGCGGCCACGGCACCGACAAGGCGGTACTGATGGGGCTGGAAGGCCACTGGCCGAACGAGATCGACCCCGACCTCATCCCGGAAGCGCTGGCGCGCATCCGCGGCGAGAAGCGGCTGCACCTGCTGGGCCGGCACGCGATCGACTTCGACGAGAAGCGCAACCTGATCATGAACAAGCGCCAGAAGCTGCCGTTCCACACCAACGGCATGCGCTTCTCCGCCTACGACGCCGCGGGCGCCGAGATCGCCACGCGCGACTACTACTCCGTCGGCGGCGGCTTCGTCGTGAACCAGGACGAAGCCGCCGAAGACCGTATCGTCGCCGACACCACCGAACTGCCGCATCCGTTCCGCAGCGGCGCCGAACTGCTGGCGCAGTGCCAGCGCAGCGGCCTGAGCATCGCCGCGCTGATGTTCGCGAACGAGCGTGCGTGGCGCGACGACGACGCCATCCGCGCCGGCCTGCGCGAGATCTGGGACGCGATGCAGTCGTGCGTGCGCCGCGGCATCCGCGAGACCGGCACCCTGCCCGGCGGGCTGCACGTGACCCGGCGCGCGCCCAGCCTGCAGGCGGAGCTGTCGTCGCGCCCGGAAGCGGCGATGCGCGACCCGCTGACCGTGCTCGACTGGGTGAACCTCTACGCGCTGGCGGTGAACGAGGAAAACGCCGCCGGCGGCCGCGTCGTCACCGCGCCCACCAACGGCGCGGCGGGCATCATCCCGTCGGTGCTGCATTACTACGACCGTTTCTGCGCCGGCGCCAACGAACAGGGCGTGTTCGACTTCCTGCTGACCGCCGCCGCCATCGGCATCCTCTACAAGGAAAACGCCTCGATCAGCGGCGCCGAGGTCGGCTGTCAGGGCGAGGTCGGCGTGGCCTGCTCGATGGCCGCCGCCGGCCTCACCGCCGCGCTCGGCGGCACTCCGGCGCAGATCGAGAACGCCGCGGAAATCGGCATGGAGCACAACCTCGGCCTGACCTGCGACCCGATCGGCGGGCTGGTGCAGATCCCGTGCATCGAACGCAACGCGATGGGCGCGGTGAAGGCGATCAACGCCTCGCGCATGGCGCTGCGCGGCGACGGCGAGCACAAGGTCAGCCTCGACAAGGTGATCCGCACCATGCGCGACACCGGCCGCGACATGCAGGACAAATACAAGGAAACCAGCCGCGGCGGACTGGCGGTCAACGTCATCGAGTGCTGAGCCGCGGGGACGGGCAATCGCGCACGGCGGCCGGGTCGGCCGCAGACGGGGGGGCGACGATCGGTTTTGTCTATTGCGCCGGGCACCCGCCCCCAGCGCACCCGGACGGCTTGGCAGCGGCGCCGGCTTGGCGCATTCTGACCGTCGAGCCGTTCTCCCCCGTCGATGTCCGCCCCCGCGGACGTCCATCCGTCTCGCCCGTCCCTTTCCGCGACCACCGGGAGATGCCGTCGTGCTGCGAGTGCTGTGGCTGTCGGGCCTGTACCTGCTCGGCGTCTGGTACGCGGGCGTGTTCATGCGAACGCCCGAGGACGTCACCCTGTTCTGGCCCGCGGCCGGGGTCGCATACGCCGCCGTCGTCCGCTACGGACCGCGCTGGGCCCTGTTCATCCCGCTGCCCGTCGTGCTGGCCCACCTGCTGTGGGAACCGGTGCCGGTGCTGTTCCTGCCGTTCTCGGTGATCAGCAACGTGATCGGCACGCTGGCCGGCGAACGCGTGTTCCGCGCGCTGTCGGAGGGCCCGGTGCGCATCGGCGTGCGCAACGGGCTGGCGCTGCTGTGCGGCGCCAGCGTGGCCTCGATGCTGGCGGCGCTGATCGGCGGCAGCGGCATGCTCGCGACCGGCATGGCCGACCCGGGCACCTTCTGGCCGACGTTCGCGCAGTGGAGCATGGCCGACCTGCTCGGCATCGTGTCGCTGACGCCGTCGGTGCTGCTGATCACCCAGCCCCGCCCGCGCGACATCACCGGCGGCCTGCCGCCCGGCGAGCCACGCCGGTTCGAATACGTCCTGTGGGCGTGCTGCGCCGCGCTGTTCGGCGTGTTGTTCTACCTGCTCAGCCTGCGCGTCAGCCTCTACGCGCTGGGCATCAGCACGCTGCCGCTGGCACTGCTGGTCTGGACGGCGCTGCGTTTCCCACCCTCGTGGACCGTGCTCGGGACCGGCGTGATCGTGGTGACGCTGACCAGCCTCACCGGCCTGGGGCTGATCGGTTTCCGCGCACCGGCCGCACCGCTCGACGCCGCGTTGCTGCTGGTCTTCCTGTGCGTGTTCGCGTTCATCCCGCTGATGCTGCTGGCGGCGGTGATCGAGCAGCGCCAGGCCAACCGCCGCGCGCTGCTGCGCGCCACCACCGATGCCGCCACCGGGCTGCCCAACCGCTCGGCGTTCATCGACGCGCTGGGCCGCGCGCTGCAGCCACGCGATGCGGTCGGCGGCGTGGCCTACCTCGACCTCGACCACCTCAGTGTGATCAACGACACCTCCGGGCATGCCGCGGGCAACGCGGTGATCCAGGCGGTCGGTTCGCTGCTGCGCACGCTGGTGGGTCCGGAAGGCCAGGTCTTCCGCATCGGCGGCGACGAATTCGCGCTGCTCGTGCATGGCGACGCCGAGACCGTGCGGCAGCGTGCCGAGGCCGCGCGCGCGGCGATCGAACGCTACCGCGTGGGCTGGCAGGACCAGGGGCTGAACGTCACCGCCAGCCTCGGCGTGGCGACGTTCGCGGCCGGCCGCACGCACCTGTTCGACCTGCTGTCGCTGGTCGACAGCGCCTGCTTCGCCGCGAAGGAACTCGGCGGCAACCGCATCTGCGTGGTCGGCAGCTCGCCCGGCGAACTGGAAGCGCGCAACGAAGCCATGCGCTGGGCGGTGCGGATCCGCGACGCGCTGGAGCACGGCTGGTTCGAGCTGTACTGCCAGGCGATCTCGCCGCTGGGCGACGAACCCGTGACCGGCCGCGCGATCGAACTGCTGCTGCGCATGCGCGACCCCGATACCGGCCAGGTGCTGACGCCGGGCGTGTTCATCCCGGCGGCCGAACGCTTCCATCTCGGCGTGCGCCTGGATCGCCACGTGATCGAACTGGCGCTGGGCTGGTTCGAGCGCCGGCCGGACGCGGTCGCGGGGCTGCGCCGCTGCGCGATCAACCTCACCGCCGCGTCGATGGTCGACGAACCGTTCCGGCGCTTCCTGCTCGATCGCGTGCGCCGCAGCAGCGTGCCGCCCGGCAAGCTGTGCTTCGAGATCACCGAAAGCACGGCCGTGCGCGACCTGGCCGAAGCGCAGTCGCTGATCGACCAGTTGCGCGCGCTGGGCTGCCGCTTCGCGCTGGACGATTTCGGCACCGGCTTCTGTTCGTTCAACTACCTGCGCGCGCTGGATGTCGACTATTTCAAGATCGACGGCAGCTTCGTGCGCGGACTGGAAGACTCCGCACTGTCGACCGCGATCGTGCGCTCGATCACCGACATCGCTCACGTGCTCGACAAGCGCACTATCGCCGAGCACGTCGAGACCGCCACCACCTGCGTGACCCTGCGCGCGTTGGGCGTCGACTTCGCGCAGGGCTTCGCGCTGCACCGCCCGGAGCCACTGGAAAGCTTCTTCGCACCGGCACGCGCGGTCGCCGGCGGCACGGAGCGTCATTCGATCTGAGGCGAGCGCCCGCGCACGATCGCCAGCGCGTCGTCCAGCATCGCGGCGGCGGTGACGTCGGCACCCGCGCCGGGGCCCTGGATCACCAGCGGCTGCACGCGGTAACGGTCGGACCAGATCGCGACGCGGTTGTCGGTGCCGGCGCCGCCGGCGAGCGGATGGTCGGCCGGCAGCGCTTCGAGGCCGACGCGCGCGCGGCCGTCCTCGAGTCGCGCGATGAAGCGCAGTTTCTCGCCGCGTTTGTACGCATCGGCGTAACGCTCGCGCAGCGGGGCGTCGAGCTGCGGCAACGCGGCGTCGACATCGGCCGCCGCGAGCGCAGCCAGTGCCGGCGGCACCAGTGAATCGACCGCAACATCGCCCGCCTCCAGCGCAACGCCGGCCGCGCGGGCGAGGATCAGCAGTTTGCGGCGCACGTCCTCGCCGCTGAGGTCTTCGCGCGGATCGGGTTCGGTGTAGCCGGCCGCGCGCGCCTGGCGCACGAAACCCGAGAACGGACGCAGGCCGTCGTAATGGTGGAACAGCCACGCCAGCGAGCCCGACAGCACGCCGGCGACGGCATGGATGCGGTCGCCGCCGGCCTGCAAGGCGCGCAGTGCGTGCAGCACCGGCAGGCCGGCGCCGACGGTGGCGCTGTCGCCGTAGCGCGCGCCGCCGATGGTCTGCGCGTGGCGGATCGCGCGCCAGCGCGCCAGCGACGTGCCTTGCCCCAGCTTGCAGGCGGTGACGACGTGCAGCCCGCGCGCCAGCCATTCGGCGTGGCGGTCGGCAACCGCATCACTGGCGGTGGCGTCGAGCACGATGCGGACGCCGTCGTCGCCGAGGCGCGCCGGCAGGTCGTCGAGCGACATCGCCGGACCGGAGACGGCACGGCGCGATGCGCGCAGGCGTGCACCGACGCAACTGTCCGGACGGAACCACGTGCGCGAATTCGCGACGTGCACCAGCGACAGCGCCGCGGCGGGCGCGATGTCGGGCGTCGCTTCCCACGTCGCCAGCCGTTCCAGCACGGCGCGGCCGACGGTGCCGGTGCCGAGCAGCGCGATGCGCGCCGGCGCCGGGGCGGTGGCCGCCGCGACCGGCGACGAGGCGGGCGCGACGGCGGCGTTCATCGCGTGCCCAGTTTCTGCGGCCGCACGATGTCGGCGACGGCCGCGGCGCGATCGAGCGCGGCGGCGAGGTCGGCAACGAGATCATCGGCGTGTTCAATGCCCACCGACAACCGCACCAGCCCGTCGGAGATGCCGGCCGCGGCGCGCGCCTCGGCGGTCATCGCCGCGTGCGTCATCGTCGCCGGATGCGCGACCAGGCTTTCCACGCCGCCCAGCGATTCGGCCAGCGTGAACAATTGCAGGCCGTCGACGAAGGCGCGCACGGCCGCCTCGCCGCCTTCGAGTTCGAGGCTGAGCATCGCGCCGAAACCGCTCTGCTGGCGCGCGGCGACCGCGTGGCCCGGATGCGAGGCCAGCCCCGGGTAGTGCAGCGCGCGCACCGCGGGATGGTCTTCGAGCAACGCGACGATCGCCTGCGTGTTTTCCTGATGCACGCGCAGGCGCGCATCCAGCGTGCGCAGGCCGCGCAACGTGAGGAAGCTGTCGAACGGCGCGCCGGTGAGGCCCAGCGCGTTCGCCCACCACGTCAGCTGCGTGCCGGCCTCGGCGTCCTTCGCGATCACCGCGCCGCCGACGACATCGCTGTGGCCGTTGATGTACTTCGTCGTCGAATGCAGCACGTAGTCGGCACCGAACGCGATCGGCGTCTGCAGCGCCGGCGAGAGGAAGGTGTTGTCGACCACCGCCAGCGCGCCGGCGGCGTGCGCGGCCTCGATCACGAAACGCAGGTCGGTGATGCGCAGCAGCGGATTGGACGGGGTTTCGATCCACACCACCTTCGGCTGCTGCGCCAGCGCATCGGCGAGTGCGCGCGGATCGGTGAAGTCGATGGTGATCAGCTCGAACGCGCCCTTCTTCGCCAGCGCGTTGAACAGGCGCCAGCTGCCGCCGTACGCGTCGTGCGGCACCACCAGGCGATCGCCCGGCGACAGCAGCGCGTGCAGCAGCAGGGTAATCGCCGACATGCCGGTGGAGGTGACCACCGCGGACGCGCCGCCTTCCAGCGACGCCAGCGCCTCGGCCAGCAGGTCGCGGGTGGGATTGCCGCTGCGGGTGTAGTCGTACTGCCGCTTCTCGCCGAAGCCGGCGAAGCTGAAGTTGGACGACAGCACCAGCGGCGGCGTGACCGCGCCGAAGGCGGTGTCGCGATCGATGCCGGCGCGCACGGCACGCGTGGCGGACTGCGGGCGGGAAGCGGCGACGTCGCCGTCGAAGTGCGCGCTCATGCCGCACCTCCGCAGGCGTCGAACGCAGCGGTGTCGAGGGTCTCGCGCACGAGTCCGGCGATCGCCGCGGTCTCGACCAGGAACGCGTCGTGGCCGACCTTCGAGCGCAGCACGCGCAGCGTGCCCTGCGGCAGCGCCGCGGCCAGCGCGGCGAGGTCTTCCTGCGGCACGAGGCGGTCTTCTTCGATCGCGACGACCGTGGTCGGCACCGCCACCGCGGCCGGATCGACGCGGTGCAGGTCGATGGATTCGGACAGACGCAGGAAGGCGGTCGGCGAGGTGCGCGCGACCCACGTGGCGGCGCAGTGTTCGAGGTAATCCTCGGCGGCGACGCGGACGCGGCCGTGGGCGACGGCGGGCGCGTCGTCGAAGCGCTCGGCGAATTCCTCCGGCGTGCGGTAGCTCAGCATCGCCAGCTGCCGCGCAAGGGCGAGGCCCTGCGCTTCGTCGCACTGCAGCTGGCCCAGCGCCACCGCCTGGCGCTGCAGCGCACGCCACGCGCTGGCGAAGGGATGCGCGCGATGCGCGCCGCTGATCGCCAGCAGCCGGCCGACGCGGCGCGGATGCCGCGCGGCGAACTGCAGGCCGACCATCGCGCCGTAGGAACTGCCGAGGAACGCGGCGACGCGGGCGATGCCCAGCGCGTCGAGCACCGCGGCGAGCGCATCGGCCTGGTCGGCGCTGTCGATCACCGCGTCCAGCGTGCCGTCGGCGCCCAGCCAGTCGATGGCCAGCACGCGCACGCGGCGCAGGTCCAGCCCGGCGCCGTTCTGGCCTTCCCACCAGCCGGCCTCCGGAAAGGCGGCGCTGGAGACGACGTGACGGTGCGCGGAGATGCCGCCGGCGGCGATCACCACCGGCGCATCGGCCGGGCCGGCCAGTTCCCAGGCGATGCGCAGGTCGCGCTCGCCGGCGTGGCGCAACGGCAGGCGCACGGGCAGCCGGCCGCGCAGGGCATCGGTGGCGTCGTCGGGAACGAAGGGCGCGTGCGGCGTGCGACAGGCATCGGACGCATCGGCGAAGGCGGGGGCGAGGGACATGGCGGCGGTCTCCGGGGAAGGGGCCCATCGAGCCCGCGGGGAGACCGAAAACTGCTGAGCGCACGGCATGACGCAGCCGCTGCGCGCAACCATCTTCCGGTGGACCGACAGGTCCCCGCAGGAATTGGCACCTCGACGGCTGCGTGCGCTCCGCGCTCGCTGCCATCAGGTTGCCCCGGCGTCTTCGGGCCTGTCCCTCAGCCGGATCTTGATGGATGCAGGCAGCTTGCCCGAGCCTTTTCCGGATGTCAATCGCTTTATCCGCATGAAGCGATGGCCTCGCATGGGACGAAAGTCGAAGCTGTGACGGACGCCGGCCATCGGCGATACTCGCGACGATGCAGATCCCGACGTCCGCGCCCAGGCGCCTCCTGTTCCCGACCACCCTCCTCGCCTGCCTGCTGGCCGGTTGCACCGCCGCCCCGGCCCGCCAGGCGACCGCCACCACGGACGCTGCCCCCGACCTCGGCGGCGTGCGCGTGGCCGAGGCCTACGTGTCCGCGCCGCAGCCGGGCGAGGAACTCGATTCGATGACCACCTGGCGTGCACCGGACGGCGCGCAGTGGCTGATCACTTCCGCCAAGTCGATGCACCGGCTGGTGGTGTTCGATGCCGACACCGGCGCGCGCCTGCGCGACTTCGGCGGCAAGGGCACGGAAGACGGCCGGTTCAAGCGCCCGAACGGCGTCGCCGTCGCCGGCGACCGGCTCTTCGTGGTCGAACGCGACAATCACCGCGTGCAGGTGCTGTCGCTGCCCGACTTCCGCCCGCTGGGCACCTTCGGCCAGGGCGAACTGCGCTCGCCTTACGGCCTGTGGCTGACGCCCGCGGCCGACGGCTCGGTCGACCTGTTCGTCACCGACAACTACATGCTGGGCGAGCATTTCGACGTGGTGCCGGCACTGGCGACGCTGGACCACCGCGTGCAGCACTACCGCGTGCGCTTCGGCGCCGACGGCCGGGCGGAGGCGGCCGCGGTGGCGCATTTCGGCGCCACCGACGAGGCCGAGGCGCTGAAGATCGTCGAATCGATCGCCGGCGACCCGGCGCAGTCCCGGCTGATGATCGCCGACGAATCGCTGCCGCATTCGACCCTGCGCGAATACACCTTCACCGGCCGTCCGACCGGTCGCCGCATCCCCGGCGAACCCTTCGCCTACGAGGCCGAAGGCGTGGCGCTGTGGGCCTGCCGCAGCGACGCCAGCAAGGATGGTCCGGTCGCGCGCGGCTACTGGGTCGCCGTCGACCAGTCGGCGGACCGCACCGTGTTCCATCTGTTCGACCGCCGCACGCTCAAGCGCATCGGCAGCCTGCATGGCGACACCGTGGCCGCCACCGACGGCATCGCGCTGCGCACGACGCCCAGCCCGCGCTTCCCGTACGGCGCGCTGTTCGCGATGCACGACGACCTCTCGGTCGCCGCGTTCGACCTGCGCGACATCGGGGCCGCGCTGAAGCTGGACACGCACTGCTTCTGACCACGATGCGCCCGCTCGCCCGCGCACTGCCGTGGTGGCCGGTCGTTGCCGGGCTGGCCATCGCGGGCGCGGCACAGGCCGACGACTTCTACCGCTGGCGCGACGGTGGCCTGCATCGCGATCCGCCGCCGGCATCGACCGCCGCGACGTCGCGGACCGATGCCGCGATGCCTCCGGTGACGCTGCGCTTCGAGCCGCACAGCGACGCGATCGAGGCCTGGGTCGACAACACGCTCGGCGGGCCGGTCGAAGTGGAACTGCACCAAGTGGAGCCGCGCCCGGTGCGCGGCCGCATCGCCGGCGCCGAGCCGCCGCTGCCGGTACGCGCCCTCGTGCCGGCGCGGCAGCAGCGCCGCATCGCCCGATTGCCGCCCGACACCGATGCCCGCTTCGCGCTGACCGCCATCCGCGGCGCGCCGGATGCGCATCCGGAGGACGTGGAGTACGGCTTTCCGCTGGAGACCGACGCCTTGCGCGTCGAGCAGGGCTGGGGCGGCGGGTTCAGCCATCGCGATGCCGAAAACCGCTACGGCGTCGACTTCGCCGCGCCGTCCGGCACGCCGGTGCGCGCCGCGCGCGCCGGGGTGGTGATGGAAGTC
This sequence comes from Lysobacter sp. DMC104, assembly GCF_056313665.1. Taxonomy (NCBI): domain Bacteria; kingdom Pseudomonadati; phylum Pseudomonadota; class Gammaproteobacteria; order Lysobacterales; family Lysobacteraceae; genus Lysobacter; species Lysobacter sp. DMC104. The sequence continues at coordinate 380,498 of NZ_JBQUZW010000002.1, forward strand.
GAGAACGGCTTCGACGGCGGCGGACGCGATCGCGCCAACGACCTCGGCCGCGCCAACTTCGTCCGCATCCTCCACGCCGACGGCACGATGGCGCTGTATGCGCACCTGCAACGCGGCGGCCTGCGCATGCGCGTCGGCCAGCGCGTGTCCACGGGCGAAACGATCGGGCTGGTCGGCGCCACCGGCTTCGCCACCGGGCCCCACCTGCATTTCGCCGTGCAGGCCAATCGCGGCCTGCGGCTGGAGGCGATCCGCTTCCGCATGCTCGGACCGCAGGGGATCCTGCGCTTCACCGAAGCGCCGTGAGCGACGCAGGCGTCAGCCTTTTGCGCGCGCGGCGGTGATGCGCACCGCCACCGGGCAATCGGCGCGATGCGCGCCCGGCAGGTAGCCCAGGCTCATCAGGAACTCGCCGACGATCTCGCCGCCGGTGAAACGGAAGGTCTTGCCGAACAGCTTCACCCACGCCACCTTGTCGCGCGGCCGTCCGTCGAGGACGACATGTGCGTCCAGCCACTCGGCGAAGCCGCCGTGCGTGGCGCGGAAGCCGCGGATCACCTGCGCGTTGTGGATCGCCGCGTTCACCTTCAGCCGGTTGCGGATGATGCCGGCGTCGGCCAGCAGCCGGGCGCGGTCTGCGTCGCCGTAGGCGGCCACGAGGTCGACGTCGAACCCGTCGTAGGCGCGGCGGAAGCCCTCGCGCTTCTTCAGGATCGTCTCCCAGCTCAGCCCGGCCTGGTTGATCTCGAGGATCAGCCGCTCGAACAGCGCCGCCTCGTCCCGGGTCGGGAACCCGTATTCGTGGTCGTGGTAGGGCCCGTGGACGGGATGGCCGGGGGCGATGTCGCAATAGGCGCTCATGCCGCGCAGGATACCGCCGGCTGCTGACAGCGAATGTCCGTAGGGCGGGTCTTGACCCGCCGTAGCGCCGTTTTCGTGCAATGGCGGGTCAAGACCCGCCCTACGGCGTGGGACTGGAGGCCAACCGCTATAATCCCGCCCTTCCCTTCGCTCCCCGGGCGCCGTGCGGCGCCGTTGCCGCATGTCCGAACTCCTCACCGAAGTCGCGCGCGAGACCGCCCGCCGCCGCACGTTCGCGATCATCTCGCACCCCGACGCCGGCAAGACCACGCTGACCGAGAAGCTGCTGCTGTTCGGCGGCGCGATCCAGATGGCCGGCTCGGTGAAGGGTCGCAAGGCCGCGCGCCACGCGACGTCCGACTGGATGGCGCTGGAAAAGGAGCGCGGCATCTCGGTGACCTCGTCGGTGATGCAGTTCCCGTACGAGGACCGCATCGTCAATCTGCTCGACACCCCCGGCCACGCCGACTTCGGCGAGGACACCTATCGCGTGCTGACCGCAGTCGACTCGGCGCTGATGGTCATCGACGTCGCGAAGGGCGTCGAGGAGCGCACGATCAAGCTGATGGAGGTGTGCCGCCTGCGCGACACGCCGATCATGACCTTCATCAACAAGCTCGACCGCGAAGGCAAGCCGCCAATCGACCTGCTGGACGAAGTCGAATCGGTGCTGGGCATCCAGTGCGCGCCGATCACCTGGCCGATCGGCATGGGCCAGCGCCTGAAGGGCGTGGTGCATCTGCTGACCGGTGAAGTGCATCTGTACGAAGCCGGCCGCAACTTCACGCGGCAGGATTCCACCATCTTCCCGTCGATCGACGATCCCGCGCTGGAAGCGAAGATCGGCGCGCAGATGCTGGCCGAACTGCGCGAGGAACTGGAACTGGTCGAGGGCGCGTCGCATCCGTTCAGCCTCGACGCCTACCTGTCCGGCAAGCAGACGCCGGTGTTCTTCGGCTCGGCCGTGAACAACTTCGGTGTGCAGCTGCTGCTGGACTTCTTCGTCGAGCACGCACCGTCGCCGAAGCCGCGCGCCACCACCGGCCGCGACGTCGCGCCGACCGAGGAAAAACTCACCGGCTTCGTGTTCAAGATCCAGGCGAACATGGACCCGCAGCACCGCGACCGCGTCGCGTTCATGCGCGTGTGCTCGGGCAAGTTCACTGCCGGCATGAAGACCTTCCATCCGCGTACCGGCAAGGAAGTGAAGCTCGCCAACGCGCTCACCTTCATGGCCAGCGACCGCGAGATCGCCGAGAGCGCGTATCCCGGCGACGTGATCGGCATCCACAACCACGGCACGATCTCGATCGGCGACAGCTTCACCGAAGGCGAGAACCTGTCGTTCACCGGCATCCCGAACTTCGCGCCGGAACTGTTCCGCCGCGCGCGCCTGCGCGATCCGCTGAAGCTCAAGCAACTGCAGAAGGGCCTGGCGCAGCTGTCGGAGGAAGGCGCGACCCAGTTCTTCCGGCCGCTGATGAGCAACGACCTGATCCTCGGCGCGGTCGGCATGCTGCAGTTCGACGTCGTCGCGTACCGGCTGAAGGACGAATACGGCGTCGACGCCTCGTTCGAGCAGGTGCAGGTCGCCACCGCGCGCTGGATCCGCTGCGACGACGCGAAGAAGCTGGAGGAATTCCGCGACAAGAACGCGATGAACCTCGCGCTCGACGCCGCCGGCCAGCTGGTCTACCTCGCGCCGACGCGGGTCAACCTGCAGCTCGCGCAGGAACGCGCGCCGGCGGTGACCTTCCTCGCCACGCGCGAGCACGCGCAGGCCGTCGGCATCGACTGACGCCATGCTCGCGTCGCTCCGCACATGGCTGCGCTACTTCCTCGGCAAACGCAGCGAGGTGGCGCAGATGGACCACAAGGACGCCTACATGGCGAAGGTCGTCCTCGACATCCACCGCAAGCGTCGCGACAAGCGCATCGTCCTGGTGCCGCTGGCGAAGCTGGCGCCGATCCACCGCATCGACCGCGAGAACGCGCTCGCCGCCACCCGCGCCCGCACCGACGCCCTGCGCGCGCATCGCGACGCGCTGCTGGCCACGCGCACGCTCGACGGCGCGGCGCTGCAGGCGATCATCCCGTCGGTGTCCGCCATCAAGGTCGTCGCCGATGGCGACCGCTGGCTGGCGTTCGAGGGCAACGGCCGCCTGTACGCGATGCGCGAGGTCTTCGCCAACGACGACGGCATGCAGGTGGAAGTCGAGGAGTACCTGTTCGCGGACGACCGCAGCATCCGCCGGCGGTTGAACCGGGTGCGGCGGCTCAACCGGCTCTGACCGCCTTCCCCGCCCCGGCGGGCTCCGCTACGCTAGCCCTGCTCCGAACGGGGGCACGCACACTGGGGAACCGCCATGCAATACATCGGATCGATCCTGACGCTGATCGGCGCCATCTGGATCGTGGTCAACGCCTTCAAGAAAGATGGTGCCCTTCCCGGCATCCTCTGCCTGATCTGCGGCTTCTACACCATCTATTACGGCGCGAAGAACTTCGCCGAGAACAAGATCCCGCTGATCCTGTTCCTCGTCGGCATCGCCATCAGCGTCAGCGTCGGCTACTCGATGGGCGCACAGGCGGCTGCCGCCGGCATGTGATCGCCTCGCCGGCCATCGCGTTCGAACGGACATCCGGCTTCGGCCGGATGTTTCGTTTCCGGGCTCAGGCTCCGCCCGCCAGCACCCGCGACAACCAGTCCGGGGGCGGCTGGTCCGGATCGAAATACTCGAAGATCAGGTGGATGCGGTCGGTGTCGCCATCGTTCTTCACCGCGTGCACGCCCATGTTGTTGACCTCGGCGGCCTCGCCTTCGGGCATGTGGTAGCCGGTGCCCTCGACGTAGAACGTGACCTTGTCGTTGGTCAGCAACGGCACGTGGATCTTGTGCGGCCACTTCGCCGCGGCGTTGGCGTCGCGGTGCGGCTTGATCTCGCCGCCGGGGGCCATGCGCGCGAACATCACCCGCGGGAATTGCCCGTTGGCGTAGCCGTACGGCGCGACGGCCTGCTGCAGCACCGGTTCGATCAGCGCCTTCCATTCGGCCCAGGCCGGGCGGTCGTGCGAGCTGCGCCAGTCGCGCACGCTGTCGACGAAGCGGAAGACGATGTGCCGGGTCTTGTCCAGCGCCTCGAAGCGGTTGGGCTTGGTCGCGTTCTCGGCGTCCCACACGGCTTCGGGCAGCGCCAGCACCGCGGCCTTCAGCGCGGTGATGTCGACCGGGCCGAGCCGGCGGATCGTGGTGGTCTTGCGCGGGTTGGCGTAGGGATCGTGGGCCATGGCGGCGGGCTCGTCCGACAGGATTCAGAAGGTGTAGCCGAAGCGCTCGAGGTCGCCGCGATACAGCTCGGCGACGCCGTCGATCAGCGCCTGGTCGTAGTACTGGCGGTAGTCGCCGCGACGCGAGCTGTTGACCTTGTCCAGCGCGCGCGACGGGATGCCGATGCGCGCGCAGACCGCGTCGTAGTCCTCCTGCATGCGCTCGACCCGGCCGACGATGTCCATCTCGATCTCACCGGCATCGTTGGTCAGCAGCGTGTACTGCGGCTGGAAGTGGACGTGGTCCATCGGTCGCACCTCGAACAGGATGCGACGCATCGTGCCCTGCGGGTCACGCTCGAACGCGCCGTGCTGGCGGGTCATGAACGCGCAGTAGGACACGAAGCGGTCGAACGGATTGCGCACGAAGGTGAACTTGCAGTACGTGTCGCAGACGTCATCCCCGAGATACGGCCGCACCTGGCGCACGCTGAGGTGGCCGTGGCGGATCTGCGCGATGGCGTCGAACGGGAAGCGCTTCTCGACGAACAGGCCGACCTGCTCGATGTCGTCCGGCCCCAGGTGCTCGCGCAACGCCTGCCGCACCGAGTGCGTGCCGGTTTTGGGCATGGCGACGAAGATGTAGCGGTGCAGGTGTGAGACGATCATGGCCAGGGCGACACGGAACCGCGCCCATGATCGCACAGCCGTCGACCGTCCCTCCCCCCGGTTCGGAACCACTGGAATGTTTGCACTAGCTCGCACGGGCATGGTCCCCCGATGACCGACCGCATCGAAACCCTCCGCGAGGAGATCGCCAGCGCGCTGACCCACGGGCTGGGCGCGGCGGCAGCTCTCGCCGGCGGCGCGGTGCTCATCACCCTCGCCGCGCTGTACGGCGACGGCTGGCAATTGAGTGCCGCGATCGTCTTCGGCATCACCCTGCTGCTGCTCTACACCGCCTCGACCCTGTACCACGCGATCCAGCACCCGACCGCGAAGGGCCGGCTGCAGATCTTCGACCACTGCGCGATCTACCTGCTGATCGCCGGCACCTACACACCCTTCACGCTGATCGGCCTGCGCGGCACGGTGGGCTGGTGGCTGTTCGGGATCATCTGGGCGATCGCGATCTTCGGCGTCATCTTCAAGCTGTTCTACACCGGCCGCTTCCACCGCCTCTCGACGCTGCTCTACATCGCGATGGGCTGGCTGATCGTCTTCGCCGCCAAGCCCGCGATGCAGGCGCTGGACGCATGGACCTTCGGCTGGCTGCTGGGCGGCGGCGTGGCCTACACCTTCGGCACGTACTTCTACCACCACCCGCGGCTGCCCTACGCGCACGCGATCTGGCACATGTTCGTGATCGCCGGCAGCGTCTGCCACTACATCGCGGTGATGGCCCAGGTGCTGTCGGGGCGCTGAGCCCGAGGCCGCGCTCAGCGCAGCACGATGGCGTCCCGCGGCGCCTTTTCGGGTTGATCCGCGACCCAGCGGCTCCAGTGGGACAGCACCAGCGACAGCGCTTCGGAACGATGCAGGCTGGCGCGGGTCAGCGGCATGGCCGACGCCCATTCCGCGTTGGCGATGGCCTGGAAGGCGTTTTCCGGCGCCTCGCAGAAGCCCATGTACCACGACGCGAACAGCCGCTCCGGCTGCGGGCCGTCGAGCAGCACCCTCAGCGAATGGTGCCGCGGCGAGGCGATGATGCGGGCATGCACGCGGTTCACGGCATCCTCGTCACCCTCGAAATACTGGAAGAACCGGCCGGCATGGTGGAACAGCACACCGGTGACGCCGACCATCGCGTTGAACCTGCGGGCGCCTTCGAGCAGTGCCACGAGGTCCGCGGCGGGCATCGGGAAGGCGACGCTGGTGTAGGCGATGCCGTGGACGTCGGACATGGGCCCTCCTGGGGGAATGGGGCAGGCACCCTGGCCGCCCGGGCACGCGGGGCGCATCCATCACGATCAATGCCATCGATCGCCGGCCATCGGGCGTCGATCATGCACGCGTGAACCCGCTCGTGTCGATGCGGAAGTGACGATCCTCGAAATCGACGCCGCGCTCCGGGCCTCGTCGTCCGGCAAGGGGCAAGCGATGCCGGCGGCACACCGGATCACGCGCGGCGCGGCCTGCGCCCGATGCACGTCCCGTGCGGTCGTGCGCTGGCAGCAGGCGACGATGTGCAGGCGGTCGGCGCGCACTGCGTGCCCGCCCCTGCCGATGCCGAACCGAAATGCCGGCCGCCGCGGCAACCGGCGCAGCGGCCGATCAGCTCGCGATGTAGCGCTGCAGCTGGTCCAGCTCCACGCGCTGGTCCTCGATCACCGCCTTCACCAGGTCGCCGATCGAGACCACGCCGATGACGTCGCCCCCGTCGACCACCGGCAAGTGGCGGATGCGGCGCTCGGTCATCACCTGCATGCAGTGGTCGGAGGTGTCGTCGGGGTGCGTGGTCACGACCTGTGCGGTCATGATGTCGGCCACCGGCGTGGACGAGGACGCGCGCCCCTGCAGCACGACCTTCCGGGCGTAGTCGCGCTCGGACAGGATGCCGACCAGCCGCGGCCCGGCCATGACCAGCACGGCGCCGACATGACGCTCGGCCATCAGGCGGATGGCGTCGAGGACCGGGGCTTCGGGCGGGATGGCGTGGACCGCGGGGATGCGGTCAGCGGACTTCGCTTCCAGGATCTGACGGACGGTGCGCATGCTGCGGCTCTCCTTCAGGGGCGATGTCGCCCAAGGATACGCCCGCCGCGTACGGCAGGTGCCCCGCCGATCGGTCGAGGAGATACAGCGGCCGCTGCTTGGATTCCTCGTACAGCCGGCCGAGGTACTCGCCGATCATGCCCAGCGCCATCAGCTGCACGCCGCCCAGCAGCAGGATCACGGTCATCATCGTCGGCCAGCCGGCGACCGGATCGCCCCACAGCAGCGCCTTGACCACGATCCACGCCGCGTAGACGAACGCCAGCGCGGCGGTCAGCAGGCCGAGGTAGGTCGCCACCCGCAGTGGTGCGGTGGAAAAGCTGGTCACGCCTTCCAGCGCGAAATTCCACAGTTTCCAGGCGTTGAACTTGCTCCGCCCGGCCAACCGGGCCTCGCGGCGATAGGGAATCGCCACCTGCCGGAAGCCGACCCAGCCGAACAGGCCCTTCATGAAACGGTGGCGCTCGCGCAGCTGCCGCAGCGCCGCCAGCGCCCGCGGCGACAGCAGGCGGAAATCGCCGGTGTCGGCGGGGATGGGCGTCTTCGACAGCCGCTGCATCACCCGGTAGAAGCCGTGGGCGGTGGCACGCTTGAACCAGCCCTCACCATCGCGGGCGGTGCGGGTGCCGTGGATATCGTCGTAACCCTCGCGCCACTTCGCCACGAACCGCGGGATCAGCTCCGGCGGGTCCTGGCCGTCGGCGTCGAGGATCAGCGCCGCGCCTTCCCGCACGAGGTCCAGACCGGCGGTCAGCGCGGCCTCCTTGCCGAAGTTGCGGCTCAGGCGCAGCGCGGACACCCGCGGGTCGGCGGCGGCCAGCGCCTCCAGCACCGCCCAGGTGCCATCGCGGCTGCCGTCGTCGACATATAGAAGGTGTCCCTCGATGCCGTCGCCGGCCAGGCCGTCCAGCACCGCCGCCAGCCGCGGGTGCAGCAGCGGCAGGGTGTCCGCCTCGTTGAAGGCGGCGACGACGACGGTCAGGCGATCGGCAGGCATGGCGGGAGTGTACGGCGCGGCGGTCGACGGGCGGCGTCGACCGTCGCGCGGTCAGTCGAACGCGAGGTAGCCGGGCCCGCCCAGCGCGCGCATCTGGCGCTGGATCGCCGCGCTGCGCCGCTGCACGTAGGCACCGGGCTTGGCGACGCTGTACTTGCGCGGATTCGGCAATACCGCCGCCAGCCGCGCGGCCTCGGCCGGGGTCAGCGCCGACGCGTCCTTGCCGAAGAACCGTCGCGACGCCGCCTGCGCGCCGTACACGCCGTCGCCGTACTCGATCACGTTCGCGTACATCTCCATGATCCGCGACTTCGGCCACATGGCCTCGATCAGCACCGTGTACCAGACCTCCAGCCCCTTGCGCACCCAGCGGGTCAGGCCGCTGCCGCGCCACAGGAACAGGTTCTTCGCCAACTGCTGGCTGATGGTGCTGGCACCGCGGACCTTGCGGCCCTTGGCGTTGTGCACGCGCGCCTTCTCGATCGCCTCGAAATCGAAGCCGTCGTGGAACGGGAAGCGCTGGTCCTCCGCCGCCACCAGCGCCAGCGGCAGCTGCTTCGAGATGGCGTCGGCATCGCGCCAGTCGTAGGCCAGCGCGAAGCCGCGGTCGCCCTCGCCCCAGGCTTCCACGTAGCGGCCCACCATGAACGCGGTCAGCGGCGGATTCACGAACCGCAGCACCGCCACCTGCAGCACCGTCACCGTCACGAAGATCAGCGGCAGCCACAGGAACAGCCAGCGCCACCAGCGCACCCGGCCGCGCGCGCGCACTACCGGCGGTGCGCCGGGGTTTGAATCCTCGTCCGCATGCCCCATCTTCTGCGTCATTCCCCACCCTTCGGAACCCTGCGCCGGATCGCGGACCCGGTGCGCCTGCAACGGCGCATTATCGGTCATCGCGTGACCGCCCGGCTCTATGCCCCCATGACCCACCAGAACGACACCCCCGACGCCCTCGTCCGCTTCCTGCTCGAACAGGCCGGCGTGCGCGGCGTCCACGTCCGCCTCGACCGCACCTGGGCCGAGATCCGCGAGCGCGCCGATCCGCCTGCCGCCACCCTCGGCCTGCTGGGCGAAGCGGTCGCCGCGGCCGCGCTGTTCACCGGCCACGTCAAGGTGGACGGGCGCCTGTCGGTGCAACTCCGCGGCCAGGGCGCACTGCGCACGCTGTTCGCCGAATGCACCGCCGGCGGCACGTTGCGCGGCATCGCCACGCTCGCCGAGGACGCCGATCCGGACGAGGCCCCGCCGGCCGGCGACACCCTCCGCGCCCTCGGCCCGGACGCACTGCTGGCGATCACCATCGAGAATCCCGGTGCCCGTGGCCAGGACCCGGCCCGCTACCAGGGCCTCGTCGGCCTCGACGCGGACCACCTGTCGGCCGCGTTCGAGGCCTACTTCCGGCAGTCCGAACAGCTCCCGACCCGGCTGCTGCTGGCCGCCGACGGCGACCGCGCCGCCGGGCTGATGCTGCAGAAGCTCCCGGGCGACGCCGGCGATCTCGACGGCTGGGATCGCGCCAGCATCCTGTTCGACACGCTGTCCGCGGCCGAACTGCTGGCGACGCCGGCGGAGGTCGTGCTGCACCGGCTGTTCCACGAGGACGGCGTGCGCCTGCTGGGCGAGCGCCCGCTACGGTTCGCGTGCTCCTGCTCGCGGGATCGGGTGTCGGCCATGCTCGAGTCGCTGGGCGAGGACGAATCCCGCGAGGCCGCCGCCGGCAACGACGGACTGGTCGAGGTGCGCTGCGAGTTCTGCGGCGAGGCCTACCGCTTCACCGGCGACGACCTCGACGCCCTGTTCGCCCGCCGCCCGGCCGCCTGGGCGCCCTCGGACCGCCTGCAATGACGACCCTGAGGGGTGCGTCACAGATCGTCCACCCCTTCAGGATTGTTAAAGAACCATAAATCTGATAGCCTGACCCTCAATCGACCCAACAAGGAACTCGACCGCCAGCCTGCGGTCTGACCCTCGCCATGCGCCGCCTCGCCCTGCCCCTGCTGATGCTGTCCGCCGCCCTTCTGGCGACGTCGGCGCATGCGCAGTCGCGACCGGCCGGCGATCGGGTCGAGCTTCCGATCTGGAACAAGATGAGCGGTGAAATCGAGGGCATCGTCGTCCTCGAACCCACCGACGTCGCGAAGAGCCGCTCGCTGGCCCGCTTCGGCGTACGCCATCTCGACACCACCCTCGGCCTCAGCGAGGGCGACTCGCTCGGCCTGCTCTGCGACCACAAGCCGGGGCTGGGCAGCGCGCTCAGCAGCCTGGCTACCAACTGCGTCCTGGCCTCCGTGCCCGCCCGCCGCACCGGCGCGGCCGCCGTGTTCCAGCGCAACGGCACCCAGCTCGGCATCAGCGCCGGCAGCAGCCGCACCGCCGTCCCGACGTGGATGAACCCCGGCAACGGCATCAACGGCCGCATCGACCTCAACGACATCACCATCTTCAGCCAGAAGGCGCTGCCCCGCGAAGGCTACGTCTCCATCGCCGGCACCGTCGCCAAGGCGCGCCTGCAGAGCCCGTCGGAAATCCCGGGCTTCAGCGACCGCTGGACCTCGCGCCAGCTCAACCTGGGCGGCGGCTTCGGCGCCTTCGGCGTCAACATCATCGGCGAAGTCGTCGACACCCCCGGCCGCGACCGGTTCGGCAGCCTCGGCCTCGGCCTGAGCTGGCGCACCCCCTGGAGCGGCCAGCTCACCGTCGGCGCCGACAATCTGGTGACCCGCGGCAAGAACCCGTTCGCACCGCCGGCCACCGGCACCGAGGACGAAGGCGCCGTGCCCTACGTCCGCTACGAACAGGATCTCTGACCCCCTTCGAGGGCGTCTTCCGGGCAGTCCGCCCGGCCTGTTAACGACACTTTAATTTTTCTCCGAGTGGGGCTACTATCGACCCCGGCCTGACCTGGGTGGGCGGTTCTGTTGCCGCTTCCCGACAGGTTCCCATGGGAAACCCCAAGACTCACTTGGAGAGAGAGATGACTTTGAAGACCAACAAGCTTCGCGACGCGATTTCCTTCGCGCTCGTGGGCACCACCGCTTTCGCGGCGACGGGCGTCGCCTTCGCTGAAGACAAGAAGGATTCCGATCAGCTCGACACGGTCGTCGTCACCGGTTCGCGCATCCCGCGCGCCGCCGAGGTCGAAGGCACCTCCCCGGTGCTGTCGATCGACCGCGCCGCGATCGAGGCCACCGGCCTGACCTCGGTCGGCGACGTGCTGTTCAACATCACCGCCAGTGACGGCGGCGCGCTGCGCAACGTCACCACCAGCACCAACGGCAGCGACGGCACGCAGAACGTCTCGCTCCGCGGCCTCGGCGCCACCCGCACGCTCGTGCTGGTCAATGGCCGCCGCTGGGTCACCGCCGGCATCACCGGCAGCGCCCTGGTCGACCTGAACACCATCCCGATCTCCGTCGTCGAACGCATCGAAGTGCTGAAGGACGGCGCCTCGGCGATCTACGGTTCCGACGCGATCGCGGGCGTGATCAACGTGATCACGAAGAAGAACTTCGACGGCGCGGCGATGAACGCCTACGTCGGTTCCTACACCAAGGGCGACGGTTCCGCGCAGGCTTACGACTTCACCGTCGGCGCGAACAACGACCGCTGGAACGCCGTCCTCAGCCTGAGCTACTCGCAGAACGACCCGGTCTACATGGGCGACCGCGAGCTCTCGTCGGTGCCGGTCTCCGGCGGCGGCGACATCGCCTCGGGCGGCCTGTTCGGTTCGGGCAGCACCCTGCGCGGCAACTTCACCCGTTGCGCCGGCGCGACCAGCCCGACCGCCAGCGGCTTCCAGACCTGTACGCCCGTCGCCGGCGGTCCGTACACGCTGATCGAAGGCCGTTCGGGCACCTCGGCGAGCGACTTCCGCCGCTTCATCAGCTACAGCACCGACGGCTCGGGTCATTCCGACCGCTACAACTTCGCGCCGATCAACTACCTGCTGCAGCCGATCGAGCGTTTCAACGTCTACGGCCAGGCCAGCCTGCGCCTGACCGACAACATCAACGCCAATGCGATGGCGACCTACGTCACCCGCACTTCGAACCAGCAGCTGGCCGAAGTGCCGATCACCATGGACATCCGTGGTACGCAGGGTCCGCAGTGGGCGTTCGCGCCGACCGCCGGCAACGTGTTCAACCCGTTCGGCCAGAACCTCCGCGGCGGCAACTTCCGCATGGCGGCCGTCGGCCCGCGCAAGAACTACTACAACAACGACAACACCGCCGTCACCCTGTGGCTGGACGGCCAGTTCGACCTGGGCGGCCGCGACATGTACTGGGACGCCGGCTACTCGTACCTGGACGCCCGCTTCACCCTGCGCGGCCAGAACTACATCAACCTGTTCAACCTGCAGCGCGCCCTCGGCAACTCGGGTCGCAACGCAATCACCGGTGCGCTGGAATGCTATGACAGCGCCGGCGCGGTGATCCGCGGCTGCGTGCCGTACAACATCTTCGGCGGTCCGGACCTCGGCCTGGGCGCCGGCGTCATCAGCCGCGCCGAATACGACGCCATGAACGACTACGTCGGCTACACGCTGAACGAGTCGCAGCAGCTGACCACGAAGGACTACTTCGCCAACCTGTCGGGCTCGATCGTCGACCTGCCGGCCGGTCCGCTGGGCTTCGCCGTCGGCCTGGAAACCCGTCGCACGTCGTTCGTCGATTCGCCCGACTCGCTCGTCGCCGGTGGCGGTTCGTCGAACAACTTCCGCCTGCCGACCAGCGGCCAGCAGACGTCCGACGAAATCTACGCCGAGTTGAACGTGCCGATCGTCGCCGACGTCCCGGGCTTCAAGCTGGTCGAGCTCAACCTGGCGGCCCGCAAGTCCGACTACAGCACCCACGGCGTCTTCAACGGCGCGGCCGTCAGCCCGGATCTGGGCGGCGACACCTCGAAGAAGATCGGCATCAAGTGGCAGATCTTCGACGACCTGATGCTGCGCGGCACCTACTCCGAGTCGTTCCGCGCCCCGGACGTGCTCGACCTGTACGCCGGCGGTCAGGAAGGCTTCCCGTCCGCGACCGACCCCTGCAACACGCTGAACTACAACCAGGCCACCACCGACCAGGCGGCTTGCGGCACGGCCGGCGTGCCGGTGGGCGGCATCGCCCAGCCGAACAGCCAGGTCCGCTCGCTGAACGGCGGCAACCCGGCGCTGCAGCCTGAATTCGGCAAGACCAAGAGCTTCGGCATCGTCTACAGCCCGAGCTTCGTCGAAGGCCTGAACATCACGCTCGACTGGTACCAGATCAAGCTCAACGACGTGATCTCGTTCCGCGGCGCGCAGTCCATCCTGAACGGCTGCTACCAGCTGCCGTCGGCTCCGGGCGGCGTCGCCGATCCGGCCCTCCGCGCGCTGTACTGCTCGTTCGTCGAGCGCACCACTGCCGGCGAGCTGGTCACGGTCAACACCTCGAGCTTCAACCTGGCCCAGGGCAAGGTCGAAGGCTACGACATGCAGGTGGCCTACGCCCTGCCGGAAAACAGCTGGGGCAAGTTCTCGTGGCAGTGGGACAACACCTACCAGACCGAGAACGACCTGTTCGGCACCATCGGTTACTACAACGGTGCGCCGACCTGGCGCCTGCGCTCCAACCTGACCACCTCGTGGCAGAAGGGCGACTGGGACGCGACCTGGGCGATGCGCTACTACTCGGCGCTGAAGGACCCGTGCTCGGGCTCCAACTACTTCGAGTACGGCATCACCCCGACCGAAATCTGCCCGGACAACGGCGTGAACATCATGGGTTCGCGCCTGTACCACGACGTCCAGGTCGGCTTCAAGACCCCGTGGAACGGCAAGGTCGCCGTCGGTGCCCGCAACATCTTCGGCCGCGATCCGCCGGTCACCCACAACTCGTTCGCCGGCAACTTCGACGGCTCGTACGATCTGCCGGGTGGCGGCTACTGGTACCTGCAGTACAACCAGAAGTTCTGATCCGCGTCACCGCAAGCGTCGAAATGGAACGGCCCCCGAAAGGGGGCCGTTCTTTTTGTGCGGGAGGAAACCGGATGGACGAGCGAGCCGTCCTTCATGCGGGCGCGGATCAATCGCCGCGCGAGAACCAGGCGTTGAACGCCACCGTCACCCGCTGGCCGCGACCGTGGAACGGGGTCACGTAATGGCCCAGCCAGGACGGGAAGAACACCAGCTGACCCGGCTTGAGGGTCAGCACGAAGTTGCCGTGCGTGAAAGGCCAGCGCAGGACGGCGTTGGCGGGGTCGAGGAAGGTGTTGACCGCCATCTGCGGGTGCGGGAACACCAGGCAACCGTTGTTCGAATAGCCCGGGTCCGGATCGCCGTCGGACACGCAATAGACGCCGGACCAACTGGCCATTGGATGGTTGTGGTACCCGAAGTAGCCACCGTCGCGGGTGACGTGGAACCAGGTCTGGCTGGCGATGCGCAGGCCCTGGGTGCCATTGGCGAGGTTCGGATTGATGTCGCGCAGGAATTCCCCGAGCGAGCCCCAGACGAAGCTGCGCAGCGCCTGCACGCAGGGCTCTTCGCGCGCGAAGAAGTCGAACTCGCTCTCGAACAGCCCCTTCGGCTGGTGCATGACCGGCTCCGGGTTGCGGTAGGCGGCCCCCTGCGCTTCCAGGGCCAGCACCAGCGGCATCAGTGCGGCGTTGAGCGTGGCAGGGTCGGGATGGAAGACCTCGGCCATCGGCGCGGCGAAGGCGGGGAAGACGTTCACGGGCATGGCGGGCATCCGCAGGGGCACATGGGCGGGCACCTTAGCGCAGGCGCACCGCCACGGCACCCGGCCGGATCAAATCCCGCTTCGCGGCACGCCGGGCGGCGTCAGGCCACCCCGTGCGCGGCGAGACGGTCCAGCAGCGGCGCCAGATGCGGCGCATAGTCGCGCCAGAGGCCACCGCGGTTGGTGACGATGCCCTGCCGCACCTGGTGCGAGCTGGCGGTCGCGACCGCACCGGACGACCGACCGACGTCCAGCATCGCATCGCGGAAGGCGAAGCCGCAGTGATCGGCGATCCGCCGCGCCTGCGCCTCGGGCTCGCGCACCAGTGCGTCGTAGTCGACGTCGAACACCCGCCCCGGCAACACCTCGCGCCAGTGCGCCATCAGGTCGAGGTAGGCCTTGCAGTAGTCGGCCATCTCGATCTGGTCGTACGAATACGACGCCTCGTTGGTGAACAGCGTGCGCAGGTTCGAGAAACAGGTGTCGACCGGGTCGCGACGCATGTGCAGCAGTCGCGCCTGCGGCAGCGCTTTGGCGATCGGGCCGAGCAGGACGAAGTTCGGGTTCTGCTTCTCGGTCACGAACGGCCGGCCGCCGCTGCGGCTGCGCATGGCATCGAGGAAGCCACGGCCGATGGCGCCGTAGTCGAAGCACGCGGCGCGCTCGGCGATGGTGCCGTCGGCGATGACCCGGCAGAAATGGTCGGCGGCGTAGCGCAACTGCGCCGAGAAGGCGTAGGTCTCGCCCGCGTCGGCGACCTCGGGGCTGCCGGCGAGCATGCGCTCCAGCAGCGTGGTGCCGCTGCGGTGCAGACCGACGATGAAGATCGGGGTCAACGCGCCGTTGGCCGGCGCGGTGTCGAACGGCACGCCGCGACTGAAGGCGGCATCGAAGGTCGCCCGCAACGTGTCGAACATCGCCATGGTCGCTGCGTGGTCGTACGGCTGCTCCTTGCGCCGGGCACGGCAGCCGCGCTCCAGTGCCGCCCAGGCGCCTTCGAAATCGCCCAGATCATGCAATTCGTTGTGCAGGGCGTAGGCCAGGTGCGACTCGTCGCGCGTCGCCAGCCCGGGCTGGTCCAGCAGCCGGCGCAGGGTATCGACGTGGTGATGCTCCGGCGTGATGCGGTCGACCCGCGCCAGCATCGAATACACCGCGGCGTAGCCCGGGCGAATCGCCAGCGCGCGCTCGAACGCGGCGGCGGACTCCTCGCGACGACCGGCGAACATCAGCGCCAGCCCGTGCATGTTGTGGATCTCGGCCACGCCCGGACGCAGCTTCAGCGCGTGCTCGACCCACGGCAGCGTGCGCGCGTGGTCGCCGGCGCTGGCGAAGAACGACGCCAGGTCGACCAGCTTGTCGGGCGGGATGCGCCCGGCCAGGCCGGTGCGTTCGACGTAGGTCTGGAGCCGCGGCAGGTCCTCGAACCGGCGCAGCAGGCGGGCGACCACCATGCCGGCCACCGGCGGCACGCCGTCGATGCGCTCGGCGGCGAGCACCGCATGGTAAGCGTCGCGATAGGCGCCGAGCTGCTCCTTCGCGTTCGCCAGCTCCACCCACGCCGGCAGGAAATTGTGGTCGTGTTCGACGATGGCGGCGTAGGCATCGGCCGCCTGCCGCCACCAGCCTTTCTGCGAGTACCGCTGGCCCTGTTCCCAGAGCGCCTGTTGCTTGTTCGACATGGCGGCCATTGTACCGGCCAGCCCCTGCCCTCGCCCCCGGCCGCCGACGGCGGCCGGGCGATGCGGCCGATCAGCCTTCGAGCGCGGCGCGGATGCGCGCCTGCTCGTCGCGCAGGGCCTGCGGCATGCGCGGGCCGTACTCGTCGAGGAAGGCACCGATGGAGTCGAACTCGGCCCGCCAGTCGTCGCGATCGAAGCCGAACAGCAGCGCGCGGGCCTCGTCGGTCAGGCTGACACCGTCGAGGTTCAGGTCCTCGGTCCGCGGCAGCGCACCGATCGGCGTTTCCACCGCACCGACCTCGCCGTCCGCGCGGCGCAGCATCCACTCCAGCACGCGCAGGTTGTCGCCGAAGCCCGGCCACAGGAACTTGCCGTCGGCGCCCTTGCGGAACCAGTTGACGTGGAAGATCTTCGGCAGCTTCGCACCGTCGCGGTTGAAGGTCAGCCAGTGCGCGAAATAGTCGGCGAAGTTGTAGCCGCAGAACGGCTTCATCGCCATCGGGTCGCGACGCATCACGCCGACCGCGCCGGTGGCGGCGGCGGTGGTTTCCGAGCCCATCGCGGCGCCGACCAGCACGCCGTGCGTCCAGTCGCGGGCCTCGAACACCAGCGGCACCAGCGACGCGCGGCGGCCGCCGAACACGATCGCGCTGATCGGCACGCCGCCGGCATCCTCGGCGTGCACCGAATACGACGGGCACTGCGACGCGCTCACGGTGAAGCGGGCGTTGGGGTGCGCGGCCGGGCCCAGCTCCGCGGCGCGACTGCAATCGTAGTCACGACCGCGCCAATCAAAGGCGGGCACGCCGCCGTCCAGCCCCTCCCACCACGGCTGCCCGTCCGCGGTCATGCCGACGTTGGTGAAGATCGTGTTGCTGCGGATCGTCGCCAGCGCATTCGGGTTGGACTTGCTCGACGTGCCGGGCGCGACGCCGAAGAAGCCGGCTTCCGGATTGATCGCGTACAGGCGGCCGTCGGCGCCGGGACGCATCCAGCAGATGTCGTCGCCGATGGTCCAGATCTTCCAGCCGGCCTCGCGATAGCCTTCCGGCGGGATCAGCATGGCGAGATTGGTCTTGCCGCAGGCCGACGGGAACGCGGCGGCGATGTAACGCGTCTCGCCCTGCGGGTTCTCGACGCCGAGGATCAACATGTGCTCGGCCAGCCAGCCTTCGTTGCGCGCCTGGTGCGAGGCGATGCGCAGCGCGTGGCATTTCTTGCCGAGCAGCGCGTTGCCGCCGTAGCCGGAACCGAACGACTTGATCGTCAGTTCCTCGGGGAAATGCATGATGAAACGCCGCTCGGGGTCGAGTTCGCCGATCGAGTGCAGACCTTTGACGAACGTGCCTTCGCGTTCGATCCGCGCCAGCGCCGGCGCACCCATGCGGGTCATGATGCGCATGTTCGCGACCACGTACGGCGAGTCGGTGATCTCCACGCCGCAGCGCGACAGCGGCGAATCGATCGGGCCCATGCAGTACGGGATCACGTACATCGTGCGGCCGCGCATGCAGCCGTCGAACAGCGCGTCCATCTTCGCGTGCGCCTCGGCCGGCGCCATCCAGTGGTTGTTGGGGCCGGCGTCCTCGGCCTCGGTGGTACAGACGAAGGTCAGGTGTTCGACGCGGGCGACGTCGTCCGGATGCGAGCGATGCAGCCAACTGCCCGGATTCGTCGTCTCGTTCAGACGGATCAGCGTGCCGTCGGCTTCCATCTTCGCGATCAGCGCGGCGTGTTCGGCATCGCTGCCGTCGCACCAGTGCACGGCATCGGGACGGGTCAGCCGCGCCACGTCCTCGACCCAGCGTTGCAGGGCTTCGAGCGTGGTGGGCGGGTGCAGCGGGACAGCAAAGGCATTCATGCGAACACTCGGCAGGAAGGAAACGGGATGCGGTGACGACGGACGCGGCGCTCAGCGCGTGAGGGCGCCCGGCGGGATGAGCGTGGTCATCATGTGTTCGACGTAGCCCTCGAATTCGTCGTGGGCCAAGCGCGGATGCAGTTGCAGGCTCAGCTGCAGGAAACCGACGTACGCCGCGTAGGCCAGGCGCGCGCGGTGCTGCGCGTCGGTACGCTGCAGGCCTGCCTGGCGGAACGATGCGGACAGATAGTCGAGGCGACGCTGCGACACGCGGCCGATCACGGGGCCGACCGCGGGGTGATCGAACGCCTTCAGCAGTTCGCTGTAGATCTTGTGCGCCTTCACTTCGTGCGCGACCAGCTGGAACAGCGCGCGCAGGCGCTGGCGCGGGTCGTTCACCGCTTCCAGTTGCCCGAACACCGTTTCCTGTTCGACCGCTTCCCAGCGTTCCAGCGCGGCCGACAGCAGCGCGTCGCGCGACGGGAAATGCCAGTAGAAACTGCCCTTGGTCACGCCGAGCCGGCGCGCCAGCGGTTCGACCGCCACCGCCGCGACGCCCTGTTCGGCGATCAGGTCGAGGGCGGCCTGCGCCCAGTCTTCCGCACTCAGGCGGCCGTTGCGTTCGGTCTTCAGGACGGGTTCGTTCATGACACCAGTGTAACCATACGGAAGCGTTCGCAAAAGTATCGTGTGACTACGATTGCAAACCGGATTTCCGTGGTTTCACGGCACATTGACAGCGGCGAAATCGCATGTCCATACTTTGGCGTATGGAAGCGGATCGCCGGCAACGCCGTGCCGGAGCCGCCGCCGTCCGGGCCGCGACGCTGCGTCGCACCCGCCTCCCCGTCGCGCCGATGTCCGCCGGAGTTGCCATGAGTCTCGTCCTGCCCTTCCTCGCCCTGTTGCTGACCACCGCGTTCTGCGCGTACCACCGCCTGCGCATGGCGGTCTGGGCCGCGATCGCCGCCACCCTGCTGGTCGGGTGCTGGCTGCTGGGTGCGAACCACACCGCCACGCTGGTCGCCTCCGCGCTGACTGCGCTGGTCGCCCTGCCGATGCTGATCCCGCCGGTGCGCAAGGCGCTGATCACCTCGCCGCTGCTGACCTTCTACACCAAGCTGCTGCCCCCGCTGTCCGACACCGAGCGCACCGCGCTGGAGTCGGGCACGGTCGGCTTCGAGGGCGAACTGTTCTCCGGCAAGCCGGACTGGGACAAGCTGCTGTCGCTGCCCAAGCCCGAGCTGAGCGACGAGGAACGCGCCTTCCTCGACGGCCCGTGCGCCGAGCTGTGCCGCCGGGTCAACGACTGGGAGATCACCCACGTCCGCGCCGACCTGCCGCCGGAGCTGTGGGATTACATCAAGCAGAACAAGTTCTTCGGTCTGAACATCCCGAAGGAATACGGCGGCCTCGGCTTCTCGGCGCTGATGAACCACAAGGTCATCCAGAAGCTGGCGCCGGTCTCCAGCGTGGTCAGCTCCACCGTCGGCGTGCCGAATTCGCTCGGCCCGGCCGAGCTGCTGATGCACTACGGCACCGACGAGCAGAAGCGCCATTACCTGCCGCGTCTGGCCGACGGCCGTGAAGTGCCGTGCTTCGCGCTGACCGGCCCGTTCGCCGGCTCCGACGCCACGTCCATCCCCGACTACGGCATCGTCTGCGAGGGCGAGTGGAACGGCGCGAAGGTCGTCGGCATCCGCCTGACGCTCAACAAGCGCTACATCACGCTGGCGCCGGTCGCGACGCTCATCGGTGTCGCCTTCCGCATGTACGACCCCGACGGCCTACTCGGCGACAAGAAGGACATCGGCATCTCGCTGGCGCTGGTGCCGCGTGACACCGCGGGCCTGGAGATCGGCCGCCGCCACTTCCCGCTGAACTCGCCGTTCCAGAACGGCCCGATCAAGGGCAAGGACGTGTTCGTGCCGCTGAGCCAGCTGATCGGCGGCGAGGAATACGCCGGCCAGGGCTGGCGCATGCTGATGGAATGCCTGTCGATCGGCCGCTCCATCACCCTGCCGTCCACCGCCAGCGGCGGCGCCAAGATGGGCGCGCTGGTCACCGGCGCCTACGCCCGCATCCGCAAGCAGTTCGGCCTGTCGGTCGGCCGCTTCGAGGGCGTGGAGGAAGCGCTGGCCCGCATCGGCGGCCGCGCCTACGCCTGCAGCGCGCTGTCCGAAGCCACGGCGGCCGCGGTCGCCCGCGGCGAGAACCCCGCGGTGCCCTCGACCATCGCCAAGTACCACTGCACCGAGATGGGTCGTGAAGTGGCCCGCGACGTGATGGACGTGCACGGCGGCAAGGGCATCATCCTCGGCCCGCGCAACTACGCCGGCCGCAACTGGCAGTCGGTGCCGATCGCGATCACGGTCGAAGGCGCCAACATCATGACCCGCAGCCTGATGATCTTCGGCCAGGGCGCCATCCTCTGCCATCCGTGGGTGATGAAGGAGATGAAGGCGACCCAGATCGAGAATCCGAAGGAGCGCATCGCCCAGTTCGACACCGCGCTGTTCGGCCACATCAGCTACGCCATCTCCAACGCCGTGCGCGCCTGGTGGTTCGGCTTCACCGGCACCCGCATCGGCACCGCGCCGGGCGGCGAATACACCCGCCGCTGCTACCGCAAGCTCAACCGCTACTCGGCGGCGCTGGCGGTGATGGCCGACACCTCGATGCTCCTGCTCGGCGGCAAGCTGAAGTTCAAGGAATCGCTGTCGGGCCGCCTCGGCGACGTGCTCAGCCAGCTGTACATCGCCAGCGCGATGCTGAAGCGCTACGAGGACCAGGGCCGCCCGGTCGCGGACCATCCGCTGCTGGCGTGGGCCTTCCACGACGCGATCCACAAGATCGAACTCGCCCTGTCCGGCGCGCTGCGCAACTTCCCGATCCGTCCGGTCGGCTGGCTGCTGTGGGCGGTGATCTTCCCGTGGGGCCGCCGCGCCGAAGCGCCGAGCGACCGTCTGGGCCACCGCGCCGCCAGCCTGCTGATGACGCCGTGCGAAGCGCGCGACCGCCTCGGCGCCGACCTGTTCCTCGAACCGTGCGAGAACAATCCGGCGGCGCGCGTGAACAGCTACCTGGCGAAGGTGATCCTGGCCGAGCCGGTGGAGCGCAAGTTCCTCAAGGCGCTGAAGAACAGCGACATCGAGGCGCTGGAATTCCCCGCCCAGCTCGACGAGGGCGTGCGCGAGGGCTGGATCACCGCCGACGAGCGCAAGCAGTTGGAAGAACTGCGCGAGCTGACCCTGGACACGATCATGGTCGACGACTTCGAGTCGTGGGAACTGCGTTCGGCCGGCTACGTCGACGAGACCGCGCCGAAGGCGCACCGCGCCGCCGCCTGATCGGCACCTGCGCGACGACAGCATAACCACACGAACGGCGGGGTTTCCCCGCCGTTCGCGTCTCCGGGGTTTGCGCACCCGCACGCCCTTCGCATCCGCCCTCCTTCCGCGAGGTCCGCATGTCCGCGTCCCTGCTCTCGGCTGCCGCGATCGTCTTCGCCTGCGTCGGCGTGGCGCATTCGGTGATCGGCGAGTTCCTGATCTTCCGCCACGTGCGCAGCGCCGGCTGGCTGCCCACCGACAACGCCCCGCCGCTGCGCGGCCGCCACATCCGCATCCTGTGGGCGAGCTGGCACATCGCCAGCGTGTTCGGCTGGGCGCTGGCGGCGATCCTCTGGCGCCTTGCCACCGCGCCCGGGCAACCGATCGACGCCTTCGCGATCCGCGCGTTCGAATGCGCCGCGCTCGGCAGCGCCGCGCTCGTGCTCGTCGCCACCCGCGGCCGCCATCCCGGCTGGATCGGCCTCGGCGCCGCCGGCCTCCTCGCCCTGCTCGCCTGACTCCGCCACCAACGGACACGCCATGGCCAACAAGACCCTCGCCCTCTACGACCGCATGCGCCGCTGGCCCGCCGGCCAGTGGCTGTTCTCGCGCGCCATCTGCTTCAAGGCGCCCTACTTCGCCAGCATCCGGCCGCGGATCACCGTACTCGAACCCGGCCGCTGCGAGGCGACGCTGCGCCATCGCCGCGCCGTGACCAACCACCTCGGCACCGTGCATGCCATCGCGCTGTGCAACCTCGCCGAACTGGCCGGCGGGATGATGACCGAGGCCAGCCTGCCCGCCGGCATGCGCTGGATCCCCAAGGGCATGACCGTCGAATACCGCAAGAAGGCCGTCGGCACGATGCGCGGCGTGGCGACGCCGGCGATCCCGGTGGTCGTCGCCGACGCAGGCTACGAACTGCCGGTGGTCGTCGACGTGCACGACCCGGCCGGCGACATCGTTTTCAGGGCGACGATCGCGATGTGGCTGTCGCCGAAGCCGCCGCGCGGCTGAGCGCGGACGCCCGCGTGGCCGCCGATCTCGTCCTCGTGCTCTGTGCCGCGCACAGCCTCGCGCTGGCGCTGTTCCACATGGCGTTCTGGCGCCTGTTCCGCTGGCCGGCGACGCTGCGCGAGACCACGTTCGCGAACCGCGCGATCCTGCAGATCGCCAACGTCCAGCTGATCTGGGTGTTCCTCGGCATCGCCGCGCTGTGCCTGTGGTTCCCTGCCGAATTGCGCGGCACGCCACTGGGCCACGCCGTGCTCGCCGGCATGTCGGGCTTCTGGATCGTGCGCCTGCTCCAGCAGGCCGTGTTCCTGCGCGTGCACCACCCGCTGGTGCACGCACTCAGCGTCGTGTTCGCGTTGGGTGCGGCGCTGTTCGCGTGGCCGTTGCTGGATTGATGCAAGCCATCACATCGAGATCCTCGGCGTTCACCGCGACTCGATCTTGACCTTGACTGTCGGGCCCCTGGTCGCGACGGGCTTCGCGGATCAGGCCCGAAGGGCGCGCGGCAGGAGGCCGCGCGTTTTTCGATCAGCACAGGGATGTGCTGTCGAAAAACCCCGCGAAGACCGTGCACCCGACGCACAGCGTCGGGCGCGACCGACGGGGTGTGCTTTCTTTGGGTCACCCTTTCTTTGCACAAGCAAAGAAAGGTGACTCGCTCGCGGCAGCGAGCGAAATCAGAAGCGGCGCAGCAGTTCTTTCCTGGAGACTGCGCCATCAAAGGGCAGAGCAGCGCGGTATCGAATCAACCCGCCAACATCACCGCCGCGATCGCCGCGATCGCCGGCACGCCCTGCACGTAGAAGATGCGCTTGCTCACGCTGTACGCACCGTACAGCGCCGCGACCACCACGCAGCCGAGGAAGAACAGCGCGATGTCCTGCCGGCCCGAGGCGGCGGCCCAGAACAGGCCGGCGGCGAGGAAGCCGTTGTACAGGCCCTGGTTCGCGGCCAGCACGCGGGTGGTCTCGGCCTTCTCCGGCGTGTTGCGGAAGGTCTTCAGGCCCAGCGGTTTCGTCCACAGGAACATCTCGAGGACGAGGAAGTACACGTGCAGCAGGCCGACCAGCACGATCAGCGACGGAGCGAGGAACGACATCCTGTGATTCTCCTTGGGAAGGTCAGGCCGCGGGTGCGGCCGGCAGCGCCTCGGCTTCGGCCGATTCGCGTTCGATGCGTTTGGCCAGGCGCCAGCCGACGACGCCCGAGGTGATCGACGCCAGCGCGGCGATGCCGGCGAAACCGGCGACGACGACGTGCAGCTTGCGCAGCGCGTTCATGCCCAGCGCCACGCTGAGGTCGCCGAAGCGCCACACCGCGGTGTCGACGGCGTTCTTGCCCTTGTAGCGCTGGCTGCGCGGCGCCATCGCGAACAGACTCTCGCGCGCGGGGCCGACCATGCCGTAGGCGAGGCCGCGGCTGACCACCATCGCCAGTCCGACCCATGGCATCGCGACCGCGGTCTGCATCAACCCCTGCAGGAACGACAGCACCAGGCCCTCGCCGCCGCCGAAGCGCGCCGCGGCCTCGGCCGCGGCGATGCCGGTCACGGGCGCATTCGGATCGACGGCGATGCAGACCAGCAGCAGCACCAGCACGGTCGCCGCTTCCTTCATCACGATCACCGGCGCGGCGCCGTGGCGGGCCAGCAGCCAGCGGGTCAGCGTAGCCTGCACGACGATCTGCAGGCCGTTGGTCAGCAGGTCGAGGTTGGCGAAGAACCGCGTGCGTTCCGCGGCGTCGTGGAAGGTCTGGCCGGAGAAATCGGCGACCAGCGCGTAGTTGATCGTGCCGATGGCGTCGCCAAGCAGCAGCATCAGCGCCATGCCGCGTGTGAAGGGATCGGCGAACACCTGGCGCAGGCCGTCGAACATGCCGCCACCGACCGGCGCGTCGTGACCGGGGTCCTCCGCGCGATGGCCGTGCGCGGACGACCAGCGTCCCAGCCACCAGGCGCAGAGCATCGCCACGCCCAGCAGGGCCGAGGCCACGACCAGCAGCGGCGGCACGCCGATCGCGCCGACCAGCAGCGACGCCATCGCCGGGCCGAAGATCGCCCCGAACGCGCCGCCCAGGCCAATGACCGGGAACAGCCGGCGCGCCTGCCGGTCGCTCCAGATGTCGGCCATGAAGCTCCAGAACACCGCGACCACGAACAGGTTGAACACGCTGACCCACACGAAGAACACCGTGCCCAGCGCGCGCGGCGTGAGCAGGCCCTCGTGGGTGAACAGCGGCACGAAGCCCATCAGGCAGGCGATGAAGAAGAGATACACCCCGGGGACCACGATCCGGCGCGGGTAGCGGCCGATCAGCCAGGCGAACACCGGCGTGAGGGTGAGGGTCGCGAGGAACGTCGCCGCATAGAACCACGGCAACTGGGTGGACCCGACCGCACCGGACAATTGCTCGCGCACCGGGCGCAACATGTAGTACGCGGACAGGATGCTGAAGAAGTAGAGGAACGACCAGGCGACCGCACGACGCTCGCCCGCCTGCACGCGGCGTCCGTCCGGATGGCCGATCGGATGGCCGCTCTTGTCGTCGACGGTCATGGCGTGGCCCGGGCGGTCGTGGATCCAGCGCGCACGGTAGCGGATGGACACGGGCACCGCCAGCCCGCCCCGGGGCGCGTCGCGGCGGCCTCGCAGGCGCCTTTTCCGCCGAGCATTTGCTCTAGAGGGCGGGCATAGTGTCGCCCGCATACGTTTTCAGGGGTGGCGCGTGTTCGACTACATCATCATCGGCGCCGGCTCGGCGGGCTGCGTGCTCGCCCATCGGCTCAGCGAGGACCCGAACGTCAAGGTGCTGCTGCTGGAAGCCGGACCGCGCGACTGGCACCCCTTCATCCACATGCCCGCCGGCATCGCCAAGCTGGTGAACCAGAAGGGCGTGAACTGGGATTACGACACGCTCGCCGAGCCCCATCTCAACCATCGCACGCTGTGGTGGCCGCGCGGCAAGGTGCTCGGCGGTTCCAGCTCGATCAACGCGATGTGCTACATCCGCGGCGTACCCGCCGATTACGACGACTGGGCCGCGCAGGGCGCCACCGGCTGGCACTGGGACAACGTCCTGCCCTACTTCCGCAAGTCCGAAGGCAACACCCGCGGCGCCGACGCGCTGCACGGCGGCGACGGCCCGCTGAGCGTCTCCGACCTGCGCTACACCAACCCGCTGTCGCAGGTGTTCCTCGACGCCTCGCAGCAGGCCGGCCTGCCGCTCAACCGCGACTTCAACGGCCCCGAGCAGCAGGGCGTCGGCTTCTACCAGGTCACGCAGCGCGACGGCGCGCGGTGCTCCTCGGCGGTCGCCTACCTCAACCCGGTCCGCAATCGCCCGAACCTGACCGTGCACACCGGCGCGCAGGTCAGCCGGATCACCTTCGACGGCCGCCGCGCCAACGGCGTCACCTACGCCATGGGCGGCCAGGGCCTGCACCAGCCGGCCGCACGCGAAGTGCTGGTCTGCGGCGGCGCGATCAACTCGCCGCAGTTGCTGATGCTCTCGGGCATCGGCCCGGCCGACGATCTGCGCAAGCTGGGCATCGACGTGGTGGCCGACCTCGACGGCGTCGGCGGCAACCTGCAGGACCACCTCGACATCTGCACGCTGTTCCATTCGACCCAGCGGGTGACCTACGACCGCGTGGGCGACGTGAAGATCGCCTTCGACTACTACCTGCGCGGCCACCGCGGCCCGGGCAGCAGCAACGTCGCCGAAGCCGGCGGCTTCGCGCGCTCGCCGCTGGCGCCGGACGACCGCGCCGACATCCAGTTCCATTTCGTGCCGGCGATGCTGGACGACCACGGCCGCCGCCGCCTGCCCGGCGACGGCTACACCCTGCACGCCTGCTTCCTGCGCCCGCGCAGCCGCGGCCGGATCACGCTCGGCAGCAACCGCGCCGGCGACAAGCCGCGCATCCGCGCCAACTACCTCGGCGACGAGGACGGCTTCGACCTGAGGATGATGGTCGAGTGCGCGAAGCTCTCGCGCACGATCCTCGCCCAGAAGGCGTTCGACGCCTTCCGCGGCAAGCCGATCTTCCCCGCCAGCACCGACCTCGACGACGCCGGCCTGATCGAGTTCATCCGCGCCAAGGCCGAAACCGTCTACCACCCGATCGGCACCTGCCGCATGGGCAGCGACGCCGGCGCCGTGGTCGACCCGCAGCTGCGGGTCCGCGGCGTGGACGGCCTGCGCGTGGTCGACGCCTCGGTGATGCCGACGCTGATCGGCGGCAACACCAACGCGCCGACGATCATGATCGCCGAGCGCGCCGCCGACCTGATCCTCGGCCGGGCCGCCTGACGTCCCGGGACCGGGCGTCGCGAGGTCGCGACGCCCGCCCCGAACCGCTAAAATTGCCGGTCTTCGCCCGGGGTTTTCCGTCTCCCGGGCCTCTCTTTCCGCTCCAGCCCCTTTCGATCCAAGCCTTCCCGAATTCAAGGACTCCCGCTCGATGAAGATCCTCGTCGGCTACAAGCGCGTGGTGGACTACAACGTCCGCATCCAGGTCAAACCGGACGGTTCGGGCGTCGTCACCGACGGCGTCAAGCTCTCGCCCAATCCCTTCGACGACATCGCGCTGGAAGAAGCGCTGCGCCTGCGCGACAAGGGCATCGCCACCGAGGTCGTGGTCGCCACGATCGCCCCGGCCGACGCCCAGCCGCACCTGCGCAACGGCCTGGCGATGGGCGCCAACCGCGCCATCCACGTCGTCACCGACCAGGCGATCCAGCCGCTGACCGCCGCGCGCGCGCTGCTGAAGCTGGTCGAGAAGGAACAGCCGGACCTCGTGATCCTCGGCAAGCAGGCGATCGACGACGACGCCAACCAGACCGGCCAGATGCTGGCCACGCTGTGGGGCCGCCCGCAGGCGACCTTCGCCGGCAAGCTCGACATCGCCGACGGCAAGGCCACGGTGGTGCGCGAAGTCGACGCCGGCCTCGAAACGCTGGAAGTCGACCTGCCCGCCGTCGTCACCAGCGACCTGCGCCTGAACGAGCCGCGCTTCATCAAGCTGCCGGACATCATGAAGGCCAAGAGCAAGCCGCTGGAAACGCTGCAGTTGGCCGACCTCGGCGTTGCCTCGGGCGACACCCTCAAGACCACGCACTACGCACCGCCCGCGAAGCGCAGCAAGGGCGTGATGGTGAAGGACGCGGCCGAACTGGTCGCGGCGCTGAAGGCGAAGGGTCTGCTGTGATGCAGGCGTAGGGCGGGCCCCGGCCCGCCATCGCAACGCTTCGGACGAAGGTTGCGATGATCGAGTCCTCTTCGATCCGCACGCGTCACGGCACGCTCGACGCAAACCGAATTTCCGCAACGGCGGGCCAGGGCCCGCCCTACGAGGAACAACGCAATGTCCAAGGTTCTCATCGTCGCCGAACACCTCGACGGCAAGCTCAACGGCGCCACCGCGCGCTGCGTCACCGCCGCGCAGGCCATGAACCCGGCCGCCATCGACATCGTCGTGCTGGCCGCAGATCCGGCCGCCGTCGCCGCGCAGGCCGCGCAGATCACCGGCGTCGCGAAGGTGATCACGGTCGCCAACGCCGCGAACGCCCACGCCATCGCCCAGGTGCTGGCGCCGCAGATCGCGCAGGTCGCCGCCGGCTACACCCACGTGTTCGGTCCCAGCACCACCTTCGGCAAGGACCTGATGCCCTGCGTCGCCGCGCTGCTGGGCGTGTCGCAGGTGTCGGACGTGATGGCCGTCGACGGCGCGCACGTGTTCAAGCGCCCGATCTACGCCGGCAACGCCATCGTCACCGTCGAGGCCCCGGCCGACCAGACCGTCGTCGCCACCGTGCGCACGGCGTCGTGGCCGGAAACCGCCCGCGGCGGCAGCGCCACCATCGAGGCCGCGTCGGTCGACGCCGCGCTGCCGACGCACACCCGCTTCGTCGCCCTGGCCGCCGGCAAGTCGGATCGCCCGGACCTGCAGAGCGCGTCGAAGGTGGTCTCCGGCGGCCGCGGCGTGGGCTCGGCCGAGAACTTCAGGATCGTCTACGACCTCGCCGACAAGCTCGGTGCCGCCGTGGGCGCCTCGCGCGCCGCGGTCGACGCCGGCTACGTGCCGAACGAACTGCAGGTCGGCCAGACCGGCAAGATCATCGCGCCGGAGCTGTACATCGCCGTCGGCATCAGCGGCGCGATCCAGCACCTCACCGGCATCAAGGACGCCGGCACGATCGTCGCGATCAACAAGGACGGCGACGCGCCGATCTTCGAGATCGCCGACATCGGCCTGGTCGGCGATCTGTTCCAGATCCTGCCGGAGCTGCAGGCGGCGGTCTGACCGCTCGCCAGCGTCGCGCAGACGGAAAAAGAGCCGGGGAAACCCGGCTCTTTTTCGTTGGCGATGGCGGAAGCGATCAGCGTCCGGGCACGCGTGCGCACTGCACGTAGGCAATGAAGGTTTCCGCCTGATTCGATCCATTGTGGAATGCGCAGTTGGCAGGCCCCACTTCCTGAAGGTAAGTGTTAGGCAGGAAACCAGCACCGGCACAGTACACGCCCGTCTTCGCATACCCGTTGGGGCACACGGGAACCGACACGAAGCCATCGCTGCCCGCAGCGATGCTCTTGGTCGCCTGCGCGATCGTGGTGTCCAGCACCGTCGCCACCGGCGCCGCGTAATACCCCACGATGTCGATCACGTAGTCGGACGTCGCCAGCGAATAGAGGCTGAAATCCTTGTTCTGCGGCGGACTGGGGATACGCGTCACCACGGTGTTGTTGACGATGCCACCGGCACCGTAGTTCACGCTCGCGGTGGCCGGTCGCGGGTCTCCGTAGGGATAGACCGTGGCGTAGCCGGCGATGGAAGGCCCGACCGAGGTGACGTTGAGCACGACGGCGCCGGCAAGGTTGGACGTCAGCGACCCGCAATCCCCGGCGCTGCCGCCCTGCGCGGCATAACCGCCGCCGGCAGCGGCGCTCGCGTTGAACGCGCGGCTCTGCCCGGCGGCGATCGGGCCTCCCGCCACGCGGGTATCGACGATCCGGCAGGGCGTCAGCGGCGTGTAGACCAGATCGGCACCACCCGCGCCCAGGACCTTCGCCGGTTTCGTGCCACCTGAAGGCCGCGGCAGGCCGCGATCGAGATCGGCGAGCGCTGCATCGAACGTCGATGCCACCAGCGCATGCCGGAAACGTTCCGGTTCCGCATGCACGAAGGTCGGCACCATCCGCATCGCCCAGTCGGCGACCTGCACCGCATGGACGCGTTCGACGTACGCGCCCCACTTCCGCACGAAATCACCCGCCAGCACACCGCGCTGCGCCGGCGAGAGTGCAACGTCCCCGGCCGACGCAGCCCCGGCAGCGCACGCCGACATCAGGCCTGCCAGCAACAAGCACGAACGAATCTTCTTCCTTTCCATGGCGTTCACTCGTTTCGACGTGGACACACCGTCCACGCCGCATCCTATCGCCGCGCCCCCGGCCGTAGTGCCGGATGAAAAAAAGAGCCGGGGAAACCCCGGCTCTTTTTCGTTCGCGCGAGAAGAAACACTCAGCGGCCGGGCACGCGGCAGCACTGCACCCAGGCACGGGTGGACTGCGCGGTGGAGCCGAGGTTGTAGGTGAAGACCGTGCCGCCGCTATTGTTGAGCGACGAGTCCGCCATCACGACGTTCGCCGCGGCCTCGATGCCGAGGCTGGTGGTGGTGTAGCCGGTCGGGCAGGTCGCGGACACGCCGAAGCCGTAGGTGTTGGCCGGCACGCTGACGAAACTGCCGAACTGGCGGGTGCACTCCAGCGCGGTCGCCGCCGGCGGGGCGTAGGTGCCGACGATGTCGGCGACGAAGTCCGACGAGGCGAAGGTGTAGACCGTGAAGTCCTTCGTCGTGAGCGGCGTGGGCAGCTTCACCACGATCGAATTGTTGACGATCGCGCCGGCGGTGTAGTTCACGCTGGACGCGAGCGGCCGCGTCGTGCCGAAGGGATACGCCGTCGCGAAGCCCGCGCCGTTCGGCGTGACCGCGGTCAGGTTGATCACCACCGCCGCCTGCCCCGCGGCGACCACGCCGCAGTCGGTCGCGCTGCCGCCCTGACTGCTGAAGTTGCCGCCCGACCCGACCACCGCGTTGAAGTCGCGGCTGAAGCCGGCGGCCAGCGTGCCGCCGGCGACGCGGGTGTCGAGGATGCGGCAGGGCGTGACCGGGGTGTAGACCAGATCCGACGCCGCCGAGCCCAGCACCTTCGTCAGCAGCTGCGGGCGCACGCCAGCGGGCGCGAGGCTGGCGCGGGCCATGGTGTCGATCACGTCGGCGTCGGACAGGCGGCCGCCGACACCGCTCAGCGTCGCCGATGCGCCTTCGTACGTCGTGCGCGCCAGCGCCTTGCGGAAGTTGTCCGCATCCGCATGCACGAAGGTCGGCACCATGCGCTGCGCCCAGACGCCGACCGGTACCCGGTAGACCTTCTGCACATAGCCGCCCCACTTCTGCACGTAGGCGCGGGTCAGCGCGCCGCGTTCGGCGGGTGTGAGCGGTCCCGTGCGCGTTGCGTCCACCGCGGAGACGGGCGCGGCCGCGGCTGCGGGCATGGCGGAAGAAACGGCGACGACCGCGGCGAGGATCGCGGCGCTCGCGCCGGACGGATGCTTCATGACGACCTCCGGGAAGACGGGGAAAACAGGGAAGACAAGGACTTTTACGAGATTCCGGACCCGCGACGGGCGCCGGAGGGAACCGGCGCCCGCGCTGCGCGATCAGCGACCCGGCACGCGGCAGCAGATGTTGCCGCCGAAGACCGTCTGGACACTGCTGGTCGTGTTCTGCCAGGCGCAGAAGGTGGACGTGCCGGCGAGGTTGGAGTTGTAGCCGCTGCCCTGGCTGTAGACGCCCGAGGCGGCGGTCCAGCAATACGGCGTCACCGCCTTGTAGCCCGCGGGACAGGCCGGGTTGTTGAAGAAGTTGGTGCTGTTGGGATCGATGGGATTGGACGCCGGCGTACCGGTGCTGACGCAGTCGAACGGCGTCGCCTGCGGCGGCGAGAAGTAGCCGACGATGTCGACCACGTAATCCGACTGCGCGAACGTGTAGATCGTGAAGTCGGTGATCGCCAGCGGATTGGGCACGCCGACCACCACCGAGTTGTTGACGATCGCGCCGGCGGTGTAGTTCACGCTGGCCGCCAGCGGTCGGGTGTCGCCCGACCGGTAGACAGTGGCGAAACCCGCGCCCGTCGGCGTCACCGCAGTGACGTTGATGGCAATGGCGCTGGCACCGACGGCCGCGACGTTGCAGTTGGTGGCGCTGCCGCCCTGCGAGGTGAAATTGGCACCGGCGTTGATCGCCAGCCCGAGGAAGTTGCGGCTGCTGTTGGCGCCGATGGCACCGCCGGCGACGCGGGTGTCGACGATGCGGCACGGCGTGACCGCCGTGAACACGAGGTCGCCGGAGACGGAACCGAGGGTCTTGGCGCCGACCTCGGCCGCGGCCTTCGCGGTCAGGCCGCGGGTCGACGAGGCGCGCGCGAAGCGATCGACGACGTCTGCATCGGTCAGGCGATGGCCCGCGCCGTTGAGCTGTGCGAGCGCGCCCTCGAAGGTCTCGCGCTTGAGCGCCATGCGGAAGTTCGCCGGGTCCGCCGCGACGAAGGTCGGCACCATCCGCTGCGCCCACGTGGCGACCGGGGTGCCGTAGACGCGCTGGACGTAGCCGCCCCACTTCGCGACGAAGGTGCGGGTGAGATCGCCGCGGGCGGCGGGCGTCAGCGGCGCGGCATCGTTGCTGGCTCGGGATGCGACGGCCTGCCGGGTCTGCGCGTCGGCGCCATGGGTCGCGAGCAGGCCGCAGGCGAACAGCGCGGCGACGAGGGGACGGACGAGGGTCATGCGGGTCTCCTGTGTCAGGCGGGGCGATTGCGGGCGACAACGCGAACCGGCGGCGGAGCCGGCCACAAAGGGAAGGAGCCGGATTTCTCCGGCTCCTCGGATCATGCCGACAGGTGAAGCGCGTGGCGCATCAGCGACCCGGCACGCGGCAGCAGGTCCGCGACGCGCGGAGGTCCTGCGGGATGGAATCGCCGTTGCGCGCCGAGCAGGTACCGCTGTGGCTGAACACGATCGGCATCAGCCAGCTCGACGTCTCGCAGTTCGTCGCGGTCTGGGTGTAGCCGGTCGGACAGGCCGGTGCGGTCGCGTTCGCGGTGCCGCCCGCGGCGATGCCGGCGACGGTGGTGTTCGCGGTGTCCTGGCACTGCAGCGCGGTCGCCACCGGCGGCGCGAAGTAGCCGACGATGTCCGCGACGTAGTGCGACTGGGCGAAGGTGTAGACGGTGAAGTCGAACGACGACAGCGGATTGGGGATCTGCACGATCAGCGCGTTGTTGACGATGGCGCCGGCCGTGTAGTTGACGCTGGCGGCCACCGGCTGGGCGGTGCCGAACGGATAGGCGGTGGCATAGCCGGCACCGGAGGGCGTGACCGCGGTCAGGTTGATCGCCACCGCGGTGGCGTTCAGGCCCAGCGTGCCGCAGTTGGTGGCGCTGCCGCCCTGGCTGGTGAAGCTGCTGGCATTGATGGCGACGAAGCTGCGCGTGCTGTTGTTGGCAATGGCGCCGGCGGCGGTGCTGCGGGTGTCCAGGATGCGGCAGGGCGTGACCGGGGTGTAGACCAGATCGTTCGACAGCGTGCCGAGGGTCTTCGTGCCGACCGCACCGGCGGCACCGGCCTTGGCGGCGAAGCGGTCGATCATCTGCGCATCGGTGAGCTGCCCGCCGTTGCCGCCGAGCTCGGCCATCGCGCCTTCGAAGGTGTCGCGCTTGAGCGCATTGCGGAAGTTGTCGCCGTCCACCCGGCCCAGGGTCGGTGCCATGCGCTTGGCCCAGGTGCCCACCGGCACGCCGTACACGCGCTGGACGTAAGCGCCCCACTTGTTGACGAACTGCTTGGTCAGCGCGGCGCGTTCCTGCGGGGACGCGTTGGCGCCCTGGGTGACCGCAGGTGCAGTCGAGCGCTGGACCATGCCGGGCATGCTGCCGGCGGACTGTGCGGACGCACACATCGAGGACGCGGCGAACGCGAACGCCATCAGCGGCGTGGCGACACGGGAAACAGTGGACATGGTGGACTCCGGAAGGAAGGGGTGAAGGCAGGACACGGGAAACAGGCGACATCCGTGCCACAGCCAGCACTAACGTCCAATGCGACGTCCAAGGGACAGCACGACGGCGTCATGCAGGTCGCACGACGCCATCGCATGTCGAAAGACGAGCACCGCAGCGCACGGTGCTCGTCGCCACGCGGTGGTCCGCTCCGATCAGCGCCCCGGGATACGGCAGCAGCGACCCACACCCTCGACCGTGATCGAGCCGGCAGTCTTGTTGACGCCGGCACAGGTCGCGGCGAGGGTGTTCGGACTGGGCTGGTACAGCCCGTTGATCCCCCAGTCGGCGGCGTTGTAGACCGGCGTGCGGCAACCGGCGGCGACCAGCGTGTAACCGGTCGGGCAGGCCGGGATGGGCTGGTCGAAGGTCGCGGCGGCCGCGACCGTCGTGCTGGTGAAGGTCTGCGTGCAATCCAGCGCGGTCGCGGCCGGCGGCGCGAAGTAACCGACGATGTCGATCACGTAGTGCGACTGCGCGTAGCTGTAGACCGTGAAGTCCGACGCGGCCAGCGGATTCGGGATCTGGCTGATGATCGCGTTGTTGACGATGTCGCCCGCGGCGTAGTTCACGCTGGAGGACAGCGGCTGGGTGGTGCCGAACGGGAACACCGTGGCGTAACCGGCGATCGACGGCGTGACCGCGGTAATGTTCAGCGCGACCGCGCTGGCGCTGAGGCCGAGCGTGCCGCAGTCGGTGGCACTGCCGCCCTGCGACGTGTAGCTGGAGGCGCTGATCGCGCGGAAGCTGCGGGTCGAGTTCGCGGCGATGGCGCCGCCGGCGGTGCGGGTGTCGACGATGCGGCAGGGCTGGATCGGCGTGTAGACCAGGTCGCCGGACACGCCGCCGAGGCTCTTGAGGTCGGCGGCGGTGAGCGCGCCGCTGCGCTTGGACGCGCGCGCCATGCGGTCGACGACCGCGGCATCGCTCAGGCGCTGGCCGCTGCCGCCGAGTTCGGCGATCGCGCCCTCGAAGGTGTCGCGCAGCAGCGCGCGGCGGAAGTTGGCGGCGTCGGCGGCGGCGAAGTTCGGCACCATGCGCTTGGCCCACGTGCCGACCGGCACCTCGTAGACGCGCTGGACGTAGTTGCCCCACTTCAGCACGAACTGCCGGGTCAGCGTGCCGCGTTCGGCGGGCGACAGCGGCGCGGCCGACACCGACTTCGATGCATCGGCGGCGATCAGGGCGCGGCCGGTGGCACCGGTTTCGCGCGGGGCCGCGGACGCGGACAGGACGGGCACGAGCGCGAGCGACAGCGCCGCGAGCGTGCGGGACACGGATTTGGACATGGGGTTCTCCGGAATTGCGGTGACGGACGTGGGCGTTCCGATCTTAAAGGCTGGCCATCGCGACGGGTGGCCGGCATCGCCCGGGCCGTCCCGGGCCCGGACCGGGAACGCCGGCCGGGCCGGCGTTCCACGGAGCGTGGTCGGGTGAGATCA
The DNA here is from genome assembly GCF_056313665.1 of Lysobacter sp. DMC104. Taxonomy (NCBI): domain Bacteria; kingdom Pseudomonadati; phylum Pseudomonadota; class Gammaproteobacteria; order Lysobacterales; family Lysobacteraceae; genus Lysobacter; species Lysobacter sp. DMC104. The sequence continues at coordinate 415,506 of NZ_JBQUZW010000002.1, forward strand.
GCGACCCGGCACGCGGCAGCACTGCGCGGTGCCCTGCACCGCGATCGTTCCGGCCGTGGTGTTCAGGCCGGAGCAGAAGCCCTGCATCTGGCCCGGGGCCGCACGGAACAGGCCGTTGATGGCCCAGTCGGCCTCGCTGGGGTTGGCGGTGCGGCAGCCGGCGCCGGTGATGCGGTAGCCGGTCGGGCAGTTCGGGATCTGGATGTCGAACGGCGTGTTGCCGGGCACGTTCTGGCTGACGTAGGTCTCGGTGCAGTCCAGCGCGACGGCCGGGGCGGCGGCGAAGTAGCCCACGATGTCGGCGACGTAGTGCGCGGTGCCGTAGCTGTAGATCGTGAAGTCGGACGTCGTCAGCGGGCTGGGGATCTGCACGATGATGCCGTTGTTGACGAACTCGCCGGCGCCGTAGTTCACGCTCGAGGCCAGCGGCTTGGTGGTGCCGTACGGATAGGCGGTGGCGTAGCCGCCACGGTCAGGCGCGACCGCGGTGAGGTTGATGGCGACCGCCGCGGCGTGCACGCCCAGCGTGCCGCAGTCGGAGGCGCTGCCGCCCTGGGCGGTGTAGTCGCTCTGGTTGATCGACACGAAGTCGCGGCTGCCGTCGGCGACGATGGCGCCGGCGGGGGTGTTGCGGGTGTCGACGATGCGGCACGGCTGGATCGGCGTGTAGACCAGATCGGTCGAGCCCGGTGCCGGCGCCGGCAGCGCCTTGGCACCGGCCGGCAGCTTCGCGAGGCGCGTGATCGCGGCCTCGTCGTCGAAGCGGTGGCCGGTGCCGTTGAGCGCGGCCATCGCGCCCTCGAACGTGTCGCGCGCGAGTGCGGCGCGGAAGTTCGCCGGGTCGGCCGACGCGAAGTCCGCCACCATGCGCTTGGCCCACGTGCCGACCGGCACGCGGTAGACGCGCTGGACGTAACCGCCCCAGCGCAGCACGAATTGCCTGGTCATCTCGCCGCGCGCCCTGGGCGTGAGCGCCAGCGAGGCGGTCGCGGGTTGCGTGACATGGGTGCCGGTCGCACCGGTCACGCGAGCGGCGGAAGCGTCAATCGCGAGCGTGCCGATCGCCAACGCGAGTCCGGCCGCCGTGAAGCGGATTGCATGAGACATCGAAGGTTCCCCGGATGAGAGCAGCAGCCTGCCCGGTGGCACTATAACGAAGTTCCCGCGCCGGTTCGGCCCGGCGGCGCATGCTGCTGCGCAACAAGCCGTGGCCCGGATGCACGGCGGGAACCCCCGTCCGGCAGGACATTCCCCGTCGAAAAAGGACTTCGCCATGTCATCCCCCGTCTTCCGTCGTCTGCTGCCCCTGGCGCTCGCCGCTCTCCCCTTCTTCGCCACCGCCGCCCCCGTCGGATCACCCGACGGATCACCCGCCGCGCTCGCCCCCGCGGCCCGCGCGGAGGCCATCCGCACCTTCGTCGGCCGCTGGGGCGGCCACGTCGAAACCGTCTACGGACTGGACGTCCGCGCCTGGGCGATGCGGCTCGTGCCGCAGTTCGCCACGGGCGACGCCGCCGATCTCCGCGAGGCGTTGCGCCGCGACACCTTCGAAGGCGCGATGGCCGCGCTCGACGGCGGCAGCCGGCGCCGCACCGCCAACCGCACCGCCGCCGCACTGGCGCAATTGCCGCCGGGCCCGATCGACGGCCGCACCGCGGCGGTCGCGAAGGCGCTCGGCGACAGCACCCAGGACCTGGTCTACACCCCGATCACGCCCTGCCGCATCGTCGACACCCGCAACACCGTCGCCGGCGCGATCGCGGCCGGCGGCACCCGCAGCTTCATCGGCGCCGGGGTGAGCACCTACGCCGGCCAGGGCGGCGCCAACGTCAACTGCGGACTGTCGCTGGAGGCCCCGGCCGCACTCGCGCTGAACATCACCGCGGTCACGCCCTCCGGTCCCGGCTATGCCACCGCCTTCGCCTACGGCACGCCACAACCGGGCACTGCCAACGTGAACTACGCCGGCGGCGACATCGTCAACAACGCGATCGTCACCCCGATCGCCGCACCGTCCGCGTCCTTCGACTTCACGCTCTTCAGCTATGCGCAGGCGCACTACGTGGTCGACGTCATCGGCTACTTCGACCGCCCGCGCGCCTCGCCCATCGAATGCGTCAACAGCTCGCTGAACACCGCGACCGTCAACGCCGGCGCCACGGCGAACGTCATCGCGACCGCCGCCTGCCCCACCGGTTACGGCGCCACGGCGGTGAATTGCGAAAGCAGCTCGTGGAGCATGCCGCTGGTGTTCATGTCCGGGAACGTCTGTTCGGCCAGGAACAACGGCACCACCCAGGCCACCCTCAAGGCCGGCCTGCGCTGCTGCCGGATCCCCGGGCGCTGAACGCCGCCGCCCCGCCCGCGCGGCGAGGGCATGCGGAACCCCGTGGCCTGCCTCTAGAATCGGGAGGCCACGGGGGCCCCTTCCATCTTTTCCGGACTGTGAACCCGGTGGCGTTCCGGATGCGGCACCGCTCTCAGGCCCGGGGACGCCGACGCGCCCCCCGAGGTGCTGTGCGACGCTGCTTCGGCGTATCCTAAGTCCCCCCTGCTCCGTCCGCCGGAGCCCACAGCCGAGAGTCCCTATGCGCCATCTCTTCTTCAGCGTGACCGCAGCCCTGGCGCTTGCCGGGTGTGCTGCCGACCGGCAGGACGCCGAAGCGACGTCCGCCGCGCAGCGGTCCACCCAGACCCCGCAGGCGCCCCGGCCGACCGCGCTGGCCGCCGCCACCCGGCAATCGTCCTTTGCTTCGCTGCCCGACCGCGGCGCACTGCTGGCGTATGCGCCGGGCCGTGAAGTCATCAAGCGTGGCGCGGAAACCTACCGCGCGGTGGAACTGAGCGAGGCGCACGCGCTGAACGCCGCCGCCCCGGGCCGTTCGATCGAACTGCCCACGCCCTCCGGCGAAACCCTGCGCATCGGCTTCCAGCGCGTCGAGGAAAGCCTCGACGGCAACTGGTCCTGGATCGGCCGCACCGCCGACGGCCAGGACGCGGTCATCACCTTCGGCGAAAAGGCGGTCTTCGGCCGCATCGCCCAGCGCGGCACCGAAGCGCTGCGCCTGACCACCTCCGGCGGCCGCAGCTGGCTGGTCGAGACCGACCCCAGCCGCGTGCTCGACGCCAACAACGCCCCCGGCGCCACCAGCGACATGCTGGTCCCGCCGAGCACCGCCAGCACGATCCTCGCCCGCAAGGCCGCGGCGCAGCTGACCACCGGCACCAAGGTCTCCGCGCAGCTGAGCGCCGTCGACACCAAGGCCGGTCCGTCGCAGATCGTCGACGTGGTCGTCGGCTACACCAACGGCCTCGCCAGCCGCCTCGGCGGCACCTCGCAGGCCACGACGCGCATCTCCAACCTGATCGCGCTGACCAACCAGGCCTACGTCAACAGCGCGATCACCCCGCGCGTGCGCCTGGTCAACACCCTGCAGGTCAACTACACCGATACCAACAGCAACGACGTGGCGCTGGAGGAACTGACCGGCATCACCTGCACCCCGACCAGCTGCAGCTCGCAGACCGTGCCGGCCGCGCTGGTGCCGCTGCGCAGCGCCCGCGACCAGTACGGCGGCGACCTGGTGTCGCTGCTGCGTCCGCTGCAGCAGCCCCAGCAGACCGGCTGCGGCATCTCCTGGCTCAACGGCGGCGGCGGCACCGCGATCGACAACGCCGACGCCGACTTCGGCTACTCGGTGGTCAGCGACGGCACCGACGTCGACGAGACCGACGGCCGCACCTACAGCTGCTCCGACACCTCGCTGGCCCACGAAATGGGCCACAACATGGGCCAGCAGCACAACATCGAGAACAGCGCCGAGTCCGGCACCCACAGCTACTCGTACGGCTACCGCGAGACGTCCACGACCGGCTTCTACACGATCATGGCGTACCGCCTGGCCAACAGCAGCCAGTTCGAGATCAACTACTTCGGCAACCCGAGCATCAACTACACCGACACCGGCCGCCCCACCGGCACGGCGACCGCCAACAACGCGGCCAGCCTGAACATCACGATGCCGCTGGTGGCCCAGTTCCGCGCCGCGGTGGTCTCGTTCGGCAAGCGTCCGCACAACGACTTCAGCGGCGACGGCAAGAGCGACATCGTGCTGTGGAATCCGTCGCTGGCGTACCTCGGCTACTGGATCATGAACGGCCCGACCTACACCGGTTCGGCCGGCTTCAGCGTCGCCGCCAACAACGAGCCGGTCGTCAGCGGCTTCATGCACGCCACCGAAGCGCACTCCTCGCTGGTCGTGCGCAACCAGACCGCGAGCACGCTGTCGTCGTACATCTGGAACACCACCTCCAGCGCCTACGCCCTGAACAACATCGGCGGCTACGCGGCCGGCTGGAATGTCATCGGCATGGGCGACATCGACGGCGACGGCAAGGACGACCTGCTGTGGCGCAACCCGACCAGCGGCCAGTTCGCGTACTGGCTGATGAACGGCACGGTGTTCGTGAGCGCGCAGACCTACTCGCCGCCGGTCACCTACGTCGTCGCCGGCGTGGGCGACTTCAACGGCGACGGCCGTTCCGACCTGCTGTGGAACGACCCGGGCACCCGCAACGCCAGCATCTGGCTGAGCACCGGTTCGGGCTTCACCGTCGGCATGATCGGCCAGTACGGCACCGACTGGAACATGGTCGGCGTGGCCGACGTGACCGGCGACGGCAAGGCCGACATCCTGCTGCGCGACAACGGCAAGACCTACCTCGCTTTCTGGAAGATGGACGGCGCCGTGTACCAGGGTTCGACCGCCTTCGGCCTGGCCGGCGACTACGATCTGCTGACCACCGGCGACTTCGACGGCGACGGCATCGAGGACGTGGTCGTCAGCCGCGCCAGCGACCGCAGCATGCGCCTGTGGCGCAGCACGGGCACGGCGTTCACCCAGTCGAACATCGGCCAGTACGGCACCGGCTGGAGCGTCGTGAAGTAAGTCGCTCCCCTGCCTCCACGCAAAAGGCCGCCGACGCAAGTCGGCGGCCTTTTCGTTTGGGGGATGCCCCGGCGGGTCGCGCGGGCTGGGGGCTGGAACGCAGGGGCGGACGAAAGCGATCCCGTCCGCCCCGCGCGACGCGGGGGATCAGCGGCCGCGGATCACAGGATCGAAACGTGGCGGCCGTTGTCGCAGGCGTACAGCTTGTCGCCCGCGCGATACGCCAGGTACACGTGGTAGCGCCCGGACGCCAGCGCGCCGGCGTCGAACGCGACCTCGAAGCCCGGGGTGCCCCCGGCCGGCGTCAGATCGTCGCGGGCGATGGCCGGCTGCACCGGGACTTCCCAGACGTGGGTCTTGTCTTCCGACTCGAAACGCAGCACCGGCGAGGTCGGCGTCGCGTCCGCGGCATCGGCACGGAGCCAACCGGTGGCCTTGCCCGCGTTGGGCATGGACAGGGTCACGTCGGCGCCGGAGAACGCCTGGCCGTCGACGGATTCGAGATTGCAGCTCGTCGCGGCGACCAGCACCTCGGCGCGCCGGGCCTCGTCGAGTTCACTCAGCGACGGCGGGCCGGCGGGTTCGGGCGCCGGCGTCTCGACGGGCACCTGCGCGGCCGGTTCGGCGGCGGGCGGCGGCGCCTTGTCGGCCTGGGCATCGGCCGCGGGCTGTTCGGGCGCGCTGCACCCGGCGAGGGCGGCCGCGAGCGCGGCGGCGATCAGGGAGGAACGGAGCGGAAAGGTCATGGGGGAACTCCTCAACGGGCATCCAGGGAAATGCTGGGCAACTGGTTCTGCTCGCCCAGCCAGCTGTACTCGAACACGTAGCCGCCGTTTTCGCGCGCCAGCCAGCCGGCCTCGGGTGCGGTCGGCTTGAGGTGCGCCTTCGGGTAGGCGTCCAGCGACGTGTAGTGGGTGACGTAGGACTTGCGGGTGAGCGCCGGATCGCGGATCGCCGTCCCCGCGTGCGACAGGTTGCCGTGCCACACCAGCACGTCGCCCTTGCGCGGGCAGTAGACCTGCGGCGCGATGCCGCTGGCCTCCATGCGCTCGGCGAGGTAATGGCTGAACTCGATCGGCGTGCGCGTGCTCTCCGGCTCCAGCAGGATCGAACCCTCGCCCCAGTCGAAGAAGCCCGACGCGCTCTCGCGGTGCGAGCCCGGGTAATACGCCAGCGGACCGGAATCCGGGTGGATGTCCTCCAGCGGGATCCAGCTCGCCGCCAGGTGCGCGACCTGCGACTGGCAGCGCACGTACGGATAGTCGATGTGGATCGGCTGCTGGCTGCCCTTGTAGAACGTCAGCGACTGCATCGCGCACGGCGGCGAGCGGAATATGTGCGACAGGAACGTCGCGACCTCGCGGGTCAGGCTCAGGTGCGCGGCCGCGCGCGAGATCGTGTGGATGCTGTTGAACTTCAGCCCGGGCGAGTTCAGCTCGACCTCGGTGAGATCGAGGATGTGCTTCTGCACGCCCGAGGTCTCGACCAGCAGGTCGAAGTCGCGGTAGTGCGCACGCAGGTGGTCGATGTCGTGCTTGAGCGCATCGATCAGCGCCGGATCGACCACGCCCTCGAACAGCACGATGCCGCTCTCGCGCCACTGACGCAGCGCGCGGCGCAGATCGAAACCCGGGTCCTCGGCCAAGCCGTCGACATAGGCGTCGATGTCGGCCTCGGGGCGATCGATCCAGGGACGGTCCCGGATCCAGTCTTGTTCGCGGTACATGGGATGGACCTCGTCGGGACTCACTTGCGCTGGAAGACGAAGCAGGCCTGGTCGTAGCGCGCCGGATCGAAGCAGCTCGCCACCAGGGTGAAGTGTTCGGCGTAGGCCGAACGGGCATAGGCCTCGGGAATCCAGGTCTCGCCGTAGAAGCTGCTGTCGCGCGGACCGCCGCCGCCCACGCCCTCGGACGAGGCATGCACGATCTCGCCGGCGCGGTAGCGGCGGCGCGCATCGTCGAGATCGGGGAACAGCGCGCCCAGCGCCTGGATGTACGGCGAGGCCGCGGCGCCCTGCTGGCGCGCCCACTCGCAGAAGCCGAAGAACGAGTCATGGCGCGTGGTCCACGCGACCACGCCGCCCGGGCGCACGAGGCGCGCGAACTCGCGCATCCAGTCGGCGCAGGCGCGCTCGGACAAATGCGAGAACACCGAATACGCGATCACCAGGTCGAAGCTGCCGTCGTCGAAGCGCGTCGGCGGGAACGCCGGGCACACGTCGAAGTGGTCGGACCCGAACAGGTCGCGCGTCATCTCCGCGAACGACGCATCGACGTCGACACCGTACAGGTTGCGGATCGACGCCTTCTCCATGAACGTGCGCGAGATGCGGCCCCAGCCGAAGCCGAAGTCGAGCACGCGCGTGTCCGCGTTGATCTCGCGCCCGATCGCACGCGTCGCGCGATCCACGTCCGAGTAGAACGCGTGCGCCTGGCGCAGCGCGGCCTCGGCGGACAGACCGGTGGTGTTCTCCTGCATCTGCGCGGACGGGAACCGGGGCAACGTCTCGCCGAGCGGGCTGGTCTGGGTCGAATCGAGGCTGCGGATCAGGGTCTGCAACCAGGGGCTGTCGCTCGAAGCGGACGTCATCAGGGCAATCCTTGGGTCTGGGGGAAAGGGGAATCGGGGCGGTCCGCGCCGGCATGCCAGCGCCAAGTGCGGGCGATGCCGTCGTCGAGCGCGACGCGCGGCGTCCAGCCGAAGCGCGTGCGGGCCGCGGTGGTGTCCAGCACCACTTCGCGCACGTCGAAGCCGCGCGCGGGCTGGTAATCGGTGGGCAGCGGGCGGCCGGTGACGCGCACCACGGTGTCGCGCACTTCGTTGAGCGTCCGGCGCTCGCCGCTGCCGGCGTTGAACGTGCCGCAGACGTCGCTGGCGGCGGCGTCGATCGCCAGGCGCACCAGATCGTCGATGTAGAGGTAGTCGCGCACGGCCCCGCCATCACCCCAGATCTGCAGGCCCTCACCCGCCCGCGCACGCGCCAGCGCGGCGGCGATGAAGCCCTGCCCGCCCGCCGCCGACTGGCGCGGGCCGTAGGGATTCGAAGGGCGCAGGATCAGCGGATCGAGCCGGCCGAGATGGCCGTGCATGCGCAGGTACTGTTCGATCGCGACCTTCACGATGCCGTAGGACGAGATCGGCCGCAGCGGATGGTCCTCCGGCACCGGCAGGCGCTCGGGATTGCCGTAGACCGTGCCGCCTGAAGAGAAGAACACGATGCGACGGATGCCCGCCGCTTCCAGCGCGTCGATCAGGCCGAGCGCGCCGATCAGGTTCGACGAGACATCGTGCACCGGATCGAGATTCGACGTCGCCGGCACCGTGGTGCTGGCGAGGTGGAACACGGTGTCGATGTCGTGCAGCGCCGCCGCCAGCGTCGCCGCGTCGGTGTACGCGCCCTGGCGATAGTCGATGCCGCGCCAGTCGGTGTCGCCGCGCGCCGGACCGGGATCGAGCACGCGCACGCCGTGCCCGCCCGCGCGCAGGCCCTCGGCCAGGTGCGAGCCGATGAAGCCGTTGCCGCCGATCACCAGCGCGCGCATGTCAGCCCGCCTCCGTCTGGGCGACATCGGACAATCCGAACTGCTTGCGCAAGCCGCGCACGTAGTCGGCGGCGTGTGCGCGCACCTCGGCGTCGAGCGCGAACACACGCGCAGCGACCGCCTGCGCGCGCGCGACTTCGTCGCAGTGGCGCGCAAGATCGGCATCGGACGTCACGCTGGTGCGATGACGGCGATGCCGGTTCAGCGCCGCCGGCACGTAATGGATGCCGCCGCGCGCCAGCAGGTAGAGGTAGGCCACCCAGTCGCCGGCGACGCGATAGCCGCAGATCTCGTCCTCGTGCTCGCGCAGCACTGCCAGCAGCGCCTCGCGCCGGAACAGCACCGCACTGACGTTCGGGATCGTGTTCTTCACCGCCAGTGCCTGCGCCGCTTCGTCGGCGCCGTTCGCGGTGTAGGCCGCGGACCACTTCGTCGCCGACAGCTCGCCGGTGTAGGCGCGGTAGTCGGGCATCAGCAGCGCGCCGTCGGCGTCGATCGCCTCGGACTCGCAGTAGGCCATCGCCACGTCCGGATGCGCGTCGAGCGCGGCCACCAGCGTCTCCAGCAGCGCCGGCTTCGCCAGATCGTCGGCCTCGGCGATCCACACGTAGTCGCCGGTCGCCTGTTCCACGCCCTTGCGCCACTGCCGGAACACCGAGCCGGAGTTGGTCGCGTTGACGACGATCCGCGGCTCCGGATGCAGGTCGCGCCGCAGCCCGTGCAGCACGGCGACGCTGTCATCGGTGGACGCGTCGTCCAGCACCAGCAGTTCGGCGACCGGCCACGTCTGCTCGGCGATGCTCGCCAGCCGCGACGGCAGGTAACGCGCGTAGTTGTAGTTCGGCACCACCACCGACACCCGCGACAGCGGGCGGCCGGCGAGTGCCGCCAGCGCCAGCGCGTAGTCGCGGAACGAGAAGTCGCGATCGATCAGTGCGATGCCGGCCTCGCCGCAGACGCTGCGCAACGCCGCATCGTCGAGCAGCGCGCCGAGCGCGTCGGCATACGCGACGACATCCAGCGCCGGCACGGTGCGGCCTGCGCCGTGCGTCTCGACGAGGCGCGCACCGCCGCCGGTGCCGGCGAACGCGACCACCGGCGTGCCGACCGCGAGGCTTTCCAGCACCACCGACGGGAACGGGTCCTCGCGCGAGGTCAGCGCATACACGTCGGCGCCGGCGTAGAAGTCGTCGGTCTCGAAATCGAGGCCGGCGAAGTGGAAGCGATCGGCGATGCCTGCCTGCACCAGCAGCGCATCGACTTCCGGTTGCAGGTCGACATCGCGGTGCCCGACCCAGATCGCATGCGTGTCGGCATGGTGCGCGCAGCAGCACGCCATCGCCTGCGCCAGCAGATCCACGCCCTTGCGGCGATCGGCATAGCCCACGGCCACCACGATGCGCGCGTCCGGCGAGAGCCCGAATTTCTCGCGCAGCCGGCGACGCGCGACGTCACGGTTCACCCCGCCGCGGTAACGGCTGCGGGTAAACAGGCCCTGCGGCCGCAGCACGAGCTTGTCCTGCGCCACGTCCACCGGCCACGACGCACGCAGGCCGTCGCGCACATCCTCGGCCGCGACCACGACGGCGATGCTGTCGCGCGCCAGCGCGGCGACCGCGGACTGCAGGCCGTACTGCGCGATCACGCCCGGCAGTTCGTGCACCAGCGCGACGATGCGCAGGCCGGCGGCCGCGAAGATCGGCGTCACCCGCCCGGACACGGCGGTGTTGGCGACCAGCGCATCGCAGCCCTGCGCGTGCAGGTCGCGCGCGAGCGCGGCGATCGCGTCGGGCGTCATCGCGTACAGCCGATGCACGCAGCAGACCGCCTCGAATTCGGATTCCAGTCGCCCTTCGCCCTGCAGCAGCAGGTCGACCTGGAAGCCGATGCGCGCCCATTCGCGCACGAGGTTCAGCGCGAGGTACTGCGCGCCGTGCGGATGCGCGTCGTGCGAGATCAGCGCGATGCGTCCGCGCCCCGGCACCGCCGCAAGCACGCGACGGGTCGCGTCGAGATGCGCATAGCCGTGGCGCGCATCGGGTTCGAGCATCGCGCCTTCCGCCCACTCGTTCCAGGCGTTGACGAAGACCACGCGCTCGCCGGCCACCGGATGCTGCTCGGCATAGCCGACCGCGGCATCGAGCCAGCGCGCGTATTCCGGCGGCGAAGCATGCGCGAAGGTGTAACCCTTGCCCGGCTTGCGCGCTTCGTTGTCCCAGCTCGGCGAGACCGCGCGGAACAGCGGATAGTCTTCCTTCGGCCAGTGCAGCGCGTTCTCGACCATCTCGCGGTAGTCGACGACGACGCCGGCGTAGTCGGGATTGACGATGTCCAGCGTCGCGTTGATCGGCGGCAGCCCGCGCGCGACCTTGTGCGGCGGGAATTCCAGCGCGGCGTCGAAGCCGTAGGTGCGTGGATCGTCGACGTCGAACTGCACCATCGCCAGGAACAGTTCGCCCAGCCCGGCCTCGCGCGCATGGCGGCGCCAGGTCTCCAGCGTGCGGCGCGCGTCGGGCAGCAGCGACGGGCGGTACATGATCACCAGCGGGCGGCCATCGATGCGGATGTAGCGCGGATCGCGCAGGTACGGTTCGAGGTCGCGGATGAAGCGCTCGTCGCTTTCGTCGCAGTAGTTCTGGCCGAGCAGGATGTCGGCGTCGTGGCCGTCCCAGCGCCGCGTCCAGTTCTCGTTCGCCCAGCAGATGCAGAACGGCAGGTCGATGTCGGGATGCGCGATCAGCTGATCCAGCGGGCGTTCCAGCAGGCGGCGACCGGCGAACCAGTAGTGGTGGAAGCAGAAGCCGTGCACGCCGTGCAGGCGCGCGAGTTCGGCCTGGCGGCGCATCACGTCGATCACGCGCAGGTCGTAGTAGCCCAGTTCGCCCGGCAGCTTCGGCTGCTCGTGGCCGACGAACTGCGGCACGGCCTTGCCGACGTTGGTCCATTCGGTGAAGCCGCGGCCCCACCACGCGTCGTTCTCGGCGATCGGATGGAACTGCGGCAGGTAGAACGCGATCGCCTTCGCGCGCACTGCCGCGGGCGGCGCCGACGCGGGCGCGGACACGTAGTGCGCGCTGCGCGGCACCCGCGCGTTCGCGAGCACGTCGCGCATCCAGCGCGCATGCGCGGGCGGCGCGGCGGCGACGGTCTCGGCGCCCGTGTGCCCGACCGGCACGGCCTGCACGGGATCGGCCGCACGCGTCGCGGCAAGCACGAGGCGGCGGCCGCGGAACGCATGCCAGCGCTTGTAGACGTTGGTGTTCGACAGCAGCGGCGCCAGCGCGATGAACACCGCGTCCTTGATCGCGAGGCGCAGTTCCCAGGACACCGGCACCGCGCGATACGCGCCCTGCACTGCCCGGCCGACGATTGCGCGCAACGAGGCCATGCTCAACGTCCCCGCAGCAGGCCGGACAACCACCGCGCCGGTGCGGTGATCTTCCAGCTGGTCGAGGCCAGCAACGCGGCGATCTGCGCACGGGCATCGGCCAGCGCGGCGTCGCGATCGGCGATCGTGGTGGCGTGCGACGCCAGGGCCGCGTCGCGCGCAGCGATCGTCGCGCGGTGTTCGGCCAGCGCGGCATCGCGCGCCGCGAGATCGGCCTCGCGTCCGGCCAGCGCGGTGCGCAGCGTGTCGATGCTCGCGGCGAAGACAACCTCACGCGCGGCGGCGGCCTGCTCGGACGCGGCGAACATCGCCCGCAGCGTTTCCTGTTCGGCAGCGCTGCGCTGCAGCGCGGCGTCGAGCGTCGCGTGCATCTCGCGCGCCGCACGCAGTTCCGCGTCGAGCGCCGTCGCCTGCGCGTGCGCGGCATCGGCGGCGTTCGTCAGTGTCGCGATCCGCGCCTCCAGCGCGGTGCGTTCCGCGGCGAACGCATGGGCCTGCGCATCGCGCTCGGCGGCGTGCCGTGCTTGCTGCGCGGCGTCGGCATCGCGGCATTCGGCCAGCGCGTCGCGCTCGCCTTCCAGCGTGCGGATGCGCCCGGCCAGGTAGTCGTGGGCCTCGCCCGCCGCCTTCATCGCGTTCTGCGCATCCTGCAGCGCCTGCGCGAGATGGCCTTCGACGGCGTCGGCCCGCGCCTCGGCGATGATCCGCGCGCCCAGCGCCTCGAACAGGCGCAGCACCGGCACTTCGGCGTCGGTGCCGGCGAGCGCGGCGAGCTCTCGGAACGCCTGCGGCGCCTCGTCACCGACGAGCAGCACACCGAGGCCGTGGCTGTGCCGGAACTCGAACGCCGGGTACTGCGCGCGCAGTTCTTCCCACAGCGTCCACACGCCGAAACCACGCTCGCGCACCATCGTGTCGTGGAACAGCACCACGCCGCGCGGCGACAGCTTCGGCCGCCAGCTCTCGAAGTCGTGCTTCACCGCTTCGTAGGTATGCAGGCCGTCGATGTGCAACAGATCGACCGAGCCGTCGGTGAAATACGCCAGCGCCTCGTCGAAGGTCATGCGCATCAGCGTCGAAAAGGCGCCGTACAGCGGATCGTGGTGCGCGGCCAGCGCCTGCAGCACCTCCTCGCCGTAGAAGCCGGCATGTTCGTCGCCCTGCCAGGTGTCGACCGCGAAGCACTTCGTCTCCAGCCCGCAGCGCGCAACCGCCTGGCAGAACGCGAGGTACGACGTGCCGTTGTGGCTGCCGAGTTCGACGAACACGCGCGGCCGTGCTTCTTCCACCGACCAGAACGCGAACGGCAGGTGGCCGGTCCACGCGCTGGGCGGCACATGGCGCGGCCGCATCGACATGCCGGCATCGAGCGCGAGCGCGCTGCGGCGTGCGTCGCTCATGCGCGCACCTGCATCGCGAGCCCGCGGCGCACGAGCGCCAGCGCGAGCCGCTCGCGCCAGCCGCGATGGCCGACACGGAACACGCCGACGGTGTCGCCCCACGGGCCGCTGCCCGGATCGGGGTGCGGTTCCCAGTCGGTGGACACGTCGACCAGCTCGCAGCGACCGAACTTCGCCAGCGCACGATAGCCGTCGGGATAGAAGCGCCAGCAGTCCTGCGGATAGCGATGCTCGGGGCCGCGCGAGGGCGCGATGAGGAAGATGCGGCCGCCCGGCTTCAGCACGCGGACCATTTCCAGCCAGGTCATCCAGAAGAACTCGACGTGCTCGAACGCCTGCCCGGAGATCACCAGGTCGACGCTGGCGTCGGCGAACGGCAACCGGTACGGCGAGGTCAGCACCACGTCGACGCCCGGGCCGGCTTCCAGGTCGATGCCGGTGTACTGCCAGCCCGGCGCGTCGAACAGCGTGCGGTACGAGCCGTTGACGTCGTACGCGCCGATGTCGATCACCCGCAGCGCCTGCGCGCGATCGAGGTGCGTCGACACCAGGCGCTGCATGTGTTGGTAGGAACTGGTGTGCAAGTCGATTCCTCGCGCGAGTCGGCCGGGGCGCTCAACGCGCGCCGCTGCGGCTTTCCAGCGTAATCGAACGGAAGGGAAGCCCGATCAGGCCGGAGACAATCGTGCTGGCGACCGACTCCAGCGCCACCGCATCGTAGACCCAGGCCGTCTGGACATGCTCGAAGTGCGAACCGTCGGCGACCGCGACATCGACCGTATAGCGCCCGCGCGGCAGGTAGGGCATGCGGAACTCGAACACCGCGCGCAGCGCGCCGCCGGCGACCGTGTCCACCGACCGGGCATGTTCCTGCCAGGTGTGCTTGCCGAACAGTTGCTGGCCGAGCCGGTCCTTCAGGAAGAAGCCCACGATCGGACTGGCCAGCGCGGCGTCGGTGCGGGCCTCGACCACCAGTCGCACGACTTCGCCGCCGCTCACCTGCGCGAGCGGCTGTCCGGACGCATCCTCGAAGCGCACCGCGTCGATACAGGTGCGGCCGTCGCCGAAGCCGGCCTGCGCGGGATCGAAGGCGAAGACGCGGGCGGTGCTCGCGTCCAGCGCCGGATCACCGCCGTCGAGCTCGTCGTGCGCGGCGAGCACCGCAGGCGACGGCGCCGCGGCCGCGACCGGCGCATGACCGTAGAAATTCGCGTGATACGCCTCGCACACGGTCTTCGCCGGGCCGTCCATCGCCACCCGGCCGCGATCCAGCCAGATCGCGCGATCACAGAGGTTCACGATCGCCGCGGCGTCGTGGCTGACGAACAGCACCGTGCCGCGCTTCTGGAAGTCGCGCAGGAAGCGCATGCACTTCTGGGCGAAGAACACGTCGCCCACCGACAGCGCCTCGTCGACCACCAGCAGGTCGGCGTCGGCGTGCGCGATCACCGCGAACGCCAGTCGCACGTACATGCCGCTGGAGTAGGTCTTCACCGGCTGGTCGATGAACTCGCCGATGTCGGCGAAGGCGACGATGGCGTCGTACTTCGCGGCGATCTCCTGCGGCGACATGCCGAGGATCGCCGCGTTCATGTGCACGTTCTCGCGCCCGGTGAACTCCGGATTGAAGCCGCTGCCCAGTTCCAGCAGCGCACCGACGCGTCCGCTCGTTTCCACGCGGCCGGCGGTGGGCGTGAGCGTGCCGCAGATCGTCTGCAGCAGCGTCGATTTGCCCGAGCCGTTGCGGCCGATGATGCCGACCGTCTCGCCGCGCGCGATCTCGAACGACACGTCGCGCAGCGCCCA
Source organism: Lysobacter sp. DMC104 (assembly GCF_056313665.1). NCBI lineage: Bacteria > Pseudomonadati > Pseudomonadota > Gammaproteobacteria > Lysobacterales > Lysobacteraceae > Lysobacter > Lysobacter sp. DMC104. Next base: position 430,594 of record NZ_JBQUZW010000002.1, read on the forward strand.
GGCTTCGCGGAAGAACGTCGACGGCGTCATCCCGAGCGCGCGCTGGAGGCGCGGCACGATGGCCTGCTTCAGGCGATTCTCGGGGCGCTCGTACAGCGGATAGCACTTGGAAACGCCGGACACGGCGATCGCCGGTTCGCGCGGTGCATGTGCGGCGGTGGCGTGCGCGACGTCAGAGGACATCGGCGAACCCCCGGCGCGTGAGCTGGAACCAGGCGTAGCCCAGCGCCATGAACACGAGGCTGCCGGCGTAGAACCAGAGCATCGGCAGCGGATCCGGCGCGGTGCCGGCGAACAGCACCGCGCGGCTCTGCTCGATCGCGATGGTCAGCGGATTGAGTTCGACCCAGCCGCGGTACTGCTCGGGCAGCGCGGCGAGCGGATAGAACACCGGCGACAGGAACATCAGCACCGTCGCGAACACGCCGGTGAGCTGCGCGATGTCGCGGATGAACACGCCCAGCGCCGCGAACAGCCACGCCGCGCCCAGCGCGAGGAAGCCCAGCGGCAGCAGCACCACCGGCAGCCACCACGCGGTAAGCGGCACCCAGCCTTCCAGCACCCATTTCGCCGCGAGCAGGATCAGCAGGCTGACGCCGGCATGGAACGCCGCGGCGCCGACCAGGCTCCAGCCCAGCGTCTCCAGCGGGAACACCACCTTCTTCACGTAATTGGCGTTGCCCACCACCAGCGCCGGCGCCTTGGTGATGGCCTCCGCGACAAGCCCGTGCGCGATCACGCCGACGAACAGCAGCAGCGCGAAGCGGGTCTTGCCGCCGGCGTCCATCATCCCGGGCCACTTCGCCTGGAACACCACCGAGAACACGAAGGTGTAGACCACCAGCATCAGGATCGGCGACAGGAACGACCACGCCACGCCCATGAACGAGCCACGGTAGCGCCCCAGCACCTCGCGCCGCACCAGTTGGCCGATCAGGCGGCGTTCGCGCCAGAAGCCGGTCAGCAGGCTGACCGGGTCCGCCGGCGGTGGCGCGTGGACGTGCATCGCGGGCTCAGGCCAGCGCGTGGGCGAGGTCGTGGCGCAGGTCGTCCAGCGTTTCCACGCCCACGCTGAGGCGGACGAGGTCGTCATGGATGCCCAGCGCGGCGCGGCGTTCCACCGGGACCGACGCGTGGGTCATCACTGCGGGATGGTTCACGAGGCTTTCCACGCCGCCCAGCGATTCGGCGAGCGTGAACAGTTCGGTGCGTTCGCAGAAACGCTGCGCGCCGGCGTAACCGCCCTTGATGCGCACCGAGACGATGCCGCCGAAGCCGTCCATCTGCCGCGCGGCGAGCGCGTGGTGCGGATGCGCGGTCAAACCCGGATAGATCACCTGCTCGACCGCGGCGTGCGTCGACAGCCATTCGGCCAGGGCCTGCGCGTTCTCGCAGTGCGCCTTCATGCGCAGGTGCAGCGTCTTCAGGCCGCGCAGCGCGAGGAAGCTGTCGAACGGACCCTGCACCGCACCGACGGAGTTCTGCAGGAAGGCCAGTTGTTCGGCGAGTTCGGCGTCGTCGCCGACCACCACCATGCCGCCGACCATGTCGGAGTGGCCGTTGAGGTACTTCGTCGCCGAATGCATGACGATGTCGGCGCCGTGTTCCAGCGGGCGCTGCAGGATCGGCGAGGCGAACGTGTTGTCGACCACCATGCGCAGGCCGTGCTTCTTCGCGATCGCGCTGACGGCACGCAGGTCGACGATCTTGAGCATCGGGTTGGTCGGCGTCTCGACCCACACCATGCGCGTGTCCGGACGGATCGCGGCCTCGAACGCGGCCGGATCAGTGAGATCGACGAAGCTGAAGTCGAGGCCGGCGCTGCGACGGCGCACGCGCTCGAACAGGCGGAAGGTACCGCCGTAGACGTCGTCCATGCAGACGACGTGGCTGCCGGTATCGAGCGATTCGAGGATCGTCGACGTCGCCGCCAACCCGGAGGCGAAGGCGAAGCCGCGGGTACCGCCTTCCAGCCCGGCCACGCAGCGCTCGTAGGCGAAGCGCGTGGGATTGTGGGTGCGCGAATACTCGAAGCCCTGGTGCACGCCCGGGCTGCTCTGGGCGTAGGTCGAGGTCGCGTAGATCGGCGGCATCACCGCGCCGGTGCTGGGATCGGGCGACTGCCCCGCATGGATCGCGCGGGTGCCGGGGCCCCACTGCTGCTCTCGATCGTGGTCAACGCTCATGCCGTGGTTTCCTTGGTCGCGGCACGCGGGCCGCAGTCGTTGAGTGGATGCATCGCGGTCGCGATCGCGCGCCCGCGGCGGCGGATCACCGCCTGCGCAGATAACCCTTGGGATTCCAGGTGATCAGGAACGACTCGCGACTGCGGTCGATCTCGAACGCCGGGTTCTCGTCGACGAACGTCTCGATCGCCTCGAACGGGCCAGGCGACGGGCCGACGTCCAGGCCGTGGTGGCAGATCGAATCCTCGACGATGAAATAGCCGCCCGGGCGGACCAGATCCGAATAGGCGCGCAGCACGTCGAGGGTGTTGTCGTAGGTGTGCGAACTGTCCTCGATCACCAGCACTTCGGCACCGGGCGGGATCATCGCCTTGACCTGGTCGACGAGCGCGCAGGCATCGCCTTCGAGGAAGGTGATGCGCGGATGCGCCTTCGCGGCCGGCTGCAGGGGCGTGTGATCGATGTCGATGGCGATGATGCGGCCATGGCCGAGGCGGTCGAGCAGGTGCGCGAGCGCCAGCGCGCTGCCGCCGTACTTGTTGCCGATCTCGACGATGACGTCCGGCGGACGGGCGACGATGAGTTCCTGGTAGACCCACAGGTCCAGCGGATTCTTCTGCGTCTGCACCCCGAAGTAGGTGGTGCGGCCGTCGATGATGCGCTTCTGCATGATCTCCAGCACGTCGCCGAGGGGCGTGGCGAGGCTGGATTCGAGGTGGAGACTCATGAACTTCGCAATCCGGGTCAAAGGTGAGTCGGCCGCTGCCGGGCGCCGGGCGGAGGCTGCGCGAGCCCGGCCGCCCCGCCGCCGACCGGAGGTGCCGCAAGGCATCCGGCCCGCGAAAACGGGGCGGATTGTAGCATCGGGGTCGGACCGGCCCGGGGCGGTCACTGAACGCGGCGGCGCAGCCAGTTCAGCAAGTCGATCCGGGTGATCAGGCCCAGGAACAGGTCGCCGTCCATGACGATGGCGACGTGGCCGCGGTCGAACACCGGCAGCAGCGCCTCGACCGGCGAGCGCACGTCGAGGATGTCGAGCTTGCTCACCATCGCCGTCGACACCGGGTCGCGGAAGCGGCTTTCGTCGCCGTAGACATGCAGCAGCACGTCGCTTTCGTCGAGGATGCCGACGATGCGGTCGCCGTCCATCACCGGCAGCTGCGAGATCTCGTAGAGTTTCATGCGCTGGTAGGCGGTGACCAGCAGGTCGCGCGGCCCCACCACCACGGTGTCGCGGCGGTTGTACGGACGCAGGATCAGGTCGCGCAGGTCGCCGTGGCTTTCGCGGGCGAGGAAGCCGTTGTCCAGCATCCAGTAATCGTTGTACTGCTTCGACAGGTACTTGTTGCCGGTGTCGCACACGAACACCAGCACGTTCTTCGGCACGGTCTGTGCGCGGCAATATTTCAGCGCGGCGGCCAGCAGCGTGCCGGTGGACGAACCGCCGAGCACGCCTTCGCAGCGCAGCAGTTCTCGCGCGGCGAGGAAGCTTTCCTTGTCGGTGATCGCGAAGGCCTGCTTCACGCGGCTGAAGTCGGAGATCGACGGCAGGAAATCCTCGCCGATGCCTTCCACCATCCAGCTGCCGGACTTCTCGTTGAGCGTACCCTCGTTGATGTATTCGGCGAGGATCGAACCGACCGGGTCGGCCAGGACCATTTCGGTGTGCGGCGAATGCTGCGCGAAGCAGCGCGAGAGGCCGCTCATCGTGCCCGAGCTGCCGCAGCCGAAGACGATCGCGTCGAGGCCGCCGACGCCGGCCATCTGCGCCAGGATCTCCGGGCCGGTGCCGTGCTCGTGCGCGGCGGGGTTGTCGGGATTGCCGAACTGGTTGATGAAGTAGGCGCCGGGCGTCTCGTCGGCGATGCGCTTGGCCATGTCCTGGTAGTAGTCGGGATGGCCCTTGGCCACGTCCGACCGGGTGAGCACCACTTCGGCGCCCATCGCCTTCAGGTTGAAGATCTTCTCCCGGCTCATCTTGTCCGGGACGACGAGGATCAGCTTGTAGCCCTTCTGCTGGGCGACCAGCGCCAGGCCGATGCCGGTGTTGCCGGCGGTGCCTTCGACCAGCGTGTCGCCGGGCTTGATGTCGCCGCGCTGCTCGGCGGCCTCGATCATGCGCAGGCCGATGCGGTCCTTGATCGAGCCGCCGGGATTCTGGCTTTCGAGCTTGAGGAAGAGGTTGCACACGCCCGCGTCGAGGCGGTGCGCGCGGACGATCGGGGTGTCGGCGATCAGTTCGAGGACGGAATCACGGACCGCGGGGGGATTCGACGGGGACTTCGACATGCCGGCACCGGCTCGCTGGAGGAAAGGCCGGATTATCGCATCGCCGTCGCGGTGGACGGGTGGCCGGCGTTCCCGGCCTGCGGGCGACGACGGGCGGGCGCCTCGGCCCTGCCCCGTCGCCGCCCGCGGATCCGCCTGAGGACGGATCGGACGGACCGGACTGCCTCAGTGGTGCAGTTCGTCGTACATCCGGGTCAGACGGTCCTTCGCCGCGAGCTTCTCGCGCTTCATCTGGGCCAGCCGGGTGTCGTCCACCGGCAGCACGCCGAGCTCAGCGTCCAGCACCTGCTTGTCCAGCTCCTTGTGGCGCTGGTACAGCTGGCGGAACTCGGTGTTGGCCTTCATCAGCGCTTCGACTTCGATCTGGGGTTGCCCTTCGAACATGGAATCCTCCTCACGAGGGAATGACGGGCCCGGCCACGACGACCGGGCCACGGGTGGGGACGTGGTCAAACGAAACGGGGAAATCCGGTACAGGGGGAGAGGGAGCGAGGGCCGACCGACCGGCAGGTCGCCGGGGGCCGGACACGAAAACGCCCCGGCCGGCGAAGGCACGGGGCGCTGCATGCGGGAATCGCGGAACCACGCGGCGGATACCCCCGTCGGGGGCATCCGCGACCGCCCGGCTTGCGGCGGCAGTCTCCTGATGGACGTCGTTCGGGAACATCTGGAATCCGCGACTCCTCCGGAAGCGAACGGGCCTCCGGAGTTCCGACACTACGCCTCCCGCCCCCGCCCGGCAAGCGCCCGGATCATCTTTTCCGGCGCCGCCTGCGGGCTGCCGGGAACGCCCAGCGAAGGGCCTGGCCATCTTCAGCCAAGCCATTGATTCAATGGGTCAATTTCCCGGAAGGCCGGGGTTTCCGGTGTCACCCGGACGCGGGTTTTGGCTTCGGCCGCGAGGCCGGCTTCGGTTTCGGCTTCGGCTTGGGTTTGCCGGCGTTGGCGGGCTTCGGGGCGGCCCCCGGCTTCGGAGATGAACCCGCGTTCAACGCGGCTTCCTGGCGAGCGAGTTCGGCCTCGCGCTCCTTGGCCAGCCGCAGCTTCTCGGTCTCGTCGGCGGTCATCGTGTCGAGCAGGCCCTCCGCCTCCTGGCGGCTGCGGGACTCGGCCTCGACCTCGGCGCGCAGGCGCTCGGTTTCCTCGGCGCGGATCTGCGCCTCCACCCGCAAGCGCTCGGCCTCGGCGCGGGCGCGCTCGGCATCGCGACGGCTGGCCTCGACCAGCAGTTCGCTGCGCTCGGTCTCCAGTTGCGTCAGCGCGGTGCGCCCGGCCTCGGTGCGTGCCGCGATCTCCGCGGTCTCGACCCGCATCCGCGCGATCTGCAACATCAGCGGACGCTGCTTCCGCTTGGCGTCCTGCAGCGCTTGCACCGCTGTCCGCGCCTGCAATCGCTCGTAGGCAGCGAAGGCATTGCGCTGGGCATCGGTGTCGATCGCCTGCAATCGCTGCGCCAACGCGACGACATCCGGATCGGGTTCCGCAGCGGAAACAACCGAAGCGGACGTCGCCAGCGACAGCGCGAGCAACGCCGCGGACAGGGTGTGGCGCGCGATCACGGTGCGACCTCCATGCCCAGGCGACGGCGCAGTTCGGCGATCTCGTTGCGACGCTGCGCGAGTTCTTCCTGCTGCGCGGTCTCGCGGCTGCGGGCGTGGGCGTAGTCGGCTTCGGCCGCGGCGAGGCGTGCCTGCGCGATGGCGTCGTCGTTCTTGCGCGCGCTCAGCGCCACCTGCGCGGCCGACAATGCGGCCCGGGCGCGCTGGAGGGCGTCGCTCGCGTACTGGTCGGCATCCGCGCGCTCGGCACGCAGCACCGCGGCCTGCGCGGCATCGATGTCGACCGTCGGTGGCGGTGTCTTCGCGACACCGATGACGGGAAGCGTGAGCGCGATCACAAGCGATGCCGCAATGCGGAAATCGCGAAGCCTTCGCGGGTGCTGCGGGACGCGCGACATTTGTGCGAAGCTTGCGGGCATGGGGTGCGGGCCGGGGCTGGGTGTGAACACGGTCTCGGTTTCGACCCGGAAAGCGGTCGTCGCGACCGCCTCATTGTCATCACCCCTTCCGGCCGTTGCAACGCAGGCGCCCGGCAGCGGCGACGGCAAGTCATCCAACAGTCACGGCTCAACGGTCACGGGGGAGGTTCATCGATGGACATCGGCTATTTCCTCAAGCTGATGACGGACAAAAACGCCTCGGACATGTTCCTGACCACCGGCGCGCCGGTCCACATCAAGGTCGAAGGCAAGCTGTACCCGCTCGGCAACACCGGCCTGCCCCCGGGCATGGTCAAGAAGATCGCCTATTCGCTGATGGACGAGGGCCAGGTGCCCGACTTCGAACGCGACCTGGAACTCAACATGGCGCTGTCGCTGGCCGATGCCGGCCGCTTCCGCGTCAACGTGTTCAAGCAGCGCGGCGAAGTGGGCATGGTGATCCGCGCCATCCGCAGCGTGATCCCGAGCATCGAGGAGCTGCAGCTCCCGCAGGTGCTCAAGAACGTCATCATGGCCCCGCGCGGGCTGGTGCTGATCGTCGGTTCCACCGGCTCTGGCAAGTCGACCACGCTGGCGTCGATGATCGACTACCGCAACACCACGGCGGCCGGGCACATCCTCACCATCGAGGACCCGATCGAGTACCTGCACCGGCACAAGAAGTCGATCGTCAACCAGCGCGAGGTCGGGCTCGACACCCACGCCTTCCACAACGCGCTGAAGAACGCGATGCGCGAAGCGCCGGACGTGATCCTGATCGGCGAGATCCTGGATGCGACGACGATGGAGGCCGCGATCGCCTTCGCCGAAACCGGCCACCTGTGCCTGGCGACGCTGCACTCCAACAACGCCGACCAGACCATCGAGCGCATCCTCAACTTCTTCCCGGAAAGCGCGCACAAGAACGTGCTGATGAACGTGGCGCTGAACCTCAAGGCGGTGGTGAGCCAGCGCCTCGTGGTCGGCACCGACGGCCGCCGCCTGCCCGCGGTCGAAGTGCTGATCAACACGCCGATGATCCGTGACCTGCTGCGCCGCGGCCAGGTGCACGAGATCAAGCAGGCGATGGAGGAAACGCTGGAGGAAGGCATGGAGTCGTTCGACCAGTGCCTGTTCCGGCTGGCGAAGGAAGGCAAGATCAGCATGGAAGAAGCGCTGCGCGCGGCCGACTCGCGCGACGGTCTGGCCCTGAAGTTCCGCCTGTCCGAAGGCGCTGGCGCCGAGCATGATCCCTACGCGGTGGCGTTCGAGAGCGGCGACGGCACGTCCTCGTTCCAGCATTGACGCCGGCCCGTCCGGCGACGCGAAAACGCCCCGGGAGACCGGGGCGTTTTGCGTTGCACGGCGGCACGCGGACGAAGATCAGGCCACGTCGGGCTGCAGTTCCGGCCGCGCCGCGTCGAACGCCGGCAGCGCCAGGCAGGCGGCCTCGATGCGGCGGATGTTCGGGTACGGATCGAGGTTCACGCCGAACCGGCGCGCGTTGTAGACCTGCGGGATCAGGCAGCAGTCGGCGATGCCGGGTGATTCGCCCTCGCAGTACTCGCCGCGCGACAGGTCCTCGACCAGCAGCGCCTCGAACGCGGCGAAGCCGTCCTCGATCCAGTGCCGGATCCACGCCTCGCGCTCGGACAGCGGCGCGTTGTATTCGCGCTCCAGGTACTGCAGCACGCGCAGGTTGTTCAGCGGATGGATGTCGCAGGCGACCAGCAGCGCCAGCGCGCGGGCGCGGGCGCGTTCGCGCGGGGCGATCGGCAGCAGCGGCGGATCGGGCCACAGTTCGTCGAGGTATTCGATGATCGCCAGCGACTGCCGGATCATGCGCTGGCCATGCTGCAACACGGGAATCAGGCGCTGCGGATTGGTCGCGGCGTATTCGGGGCGATGCTGGTCGCCGCCGTCGCGGATCAGGTGCACCGGCACCTGATCGTATTCCAGGCCCTTGAGGTTGAGCGCGATGCGCACCCGGTAGGCGGCACTGGAGCGCCAGTAGCCGTACAGCTTCAACCGATCGTTCATGCCTGCCCTCCGAGCCCTGCACGCACGTCCATCAACGCGAAGCCCAGCAGATTCAGGCCCCGCCATCGGTCCGGATCATGCGCGCCGGGGTCGTCGGCGGCAAGCCCGATCCCCCACACCGCATCGACCGGACTGGCCTCGACCAGGATGCGGTCACCGGTGCCGGCGAGGAACGCCGCGAGCGCCGGATGCTGGCCGAACTTCGCGTGGTTGCCGGCGACGACGATCCCGAAGCGGCGGCGCTGCCAGATCGCCTCGTCGAAGCCGCGCACCGTGCGGCCGGCGGCCTTCGCGGCGGCGGGATCGTCCTTCGCGAACACCTTCGCCAGCGCCGCCTCGTCGCCGAACAGCCGCGCCTTCTCCGCCATCATCCAGTGCTCGGCGGTGGCGTAGCGCAGGCCGTCGACGACGAAGGGTGCCGGGAACCACTGGCTGAAGCAGGCCGCGGACGGCGCACCGTCGGCGCGGCCGCGATGACCCCAGAAGCACAGGTAGCGGAACGCCTCGCCGGCGGCGACCCGGGCGCGCAGGGCGTCGAGGTCCGCCGGCAGCGCGTTCACGCCGGGCGTTCGATCCGCTGTTCGATCGCGCCGAAGATGTCCGCACCGTCGCGGGCGCGCATCTCGATCCGCACCACGTCGCCGAACGACATGAACGGCGTGATCGGCTTCCCGGTCTCCAGCGTCTCGACCGTGCGCTTCTCGGCGAAGCAGGACGCGCCCAGCGACATGTCCTGGTTGGCGACCGTGCCCGAGCCGACGATCGTGCCCGCGGTGAGTGGACGCGTCTTCGCGGCGTGCGCGACCAGTTGGGCGAAGTCGAACTGCATGTCGACGCCGGCCTCCGGCGCACCGAACCACGTGCCGTTGATGTGCGTGACCAGCGGCAGGTGGACCTTGTTGTCCTGCCAGGCATCGCCCAGCTCGTCCGGGGTGACAAACACCGGCGACAGCGCCGAGCGCGGCTTGGACTGCAGGAAGCCGAAACCCTTCGCCAACTCGTTCGGGATCAGGTTGCGCAGCGAGACGTCGTTGACCAAGCCGACCAGCTGGATGTGCTCGGCCGCCTGCGCGGGCGTCACCGCCATCGGCACGTCGTCGGTGACGATCACGACCTCGGCTTCCAGATCGATGCCGTAGTCCTCGCTCGGCACCCGCACCGGGTCGCGCGGGCCGTAGAAGCCGGCGCTCACGGCCTGGTACATCAGCGGATCGACGTAGAAGCTCTCCGGCACCTCGGCGCCACGGGCGCGCCGCACGCGCTCGACGTGCGGCAGGTAAGCCGAGCCGTCGACGAACTCGTACGCGCGCGGCAGCGGCGCCGCCAGCGCCTGCAGGTCGAGATCGAACGCGCCCTCGGCGGTGCCGGCGTTCAGCGCCTCGGACAGCGCGTTCAGGCGCGGCGCGGCGTTCGACCAGTCCTCCAGCGCCCGTTGCAGCGTCGGCGCGATGCCGTCGGCGCGCACGGCGCGGGTCAGGTCGCGGGAGACGACGATCAGGGTGCCGTCGCGGCCGCCCTCCTTCAGGGAACCCAGCTTCATCGGGACCTCGGTCGGATGCTGTGAATTGGTTTCAATTGTAACTGATTGCCCGCGCCGGGCGTCGCGCTCCGGCCGGACAGGCACTGACCGGGCAGACGTTCAATCCCCGCCCTCGCTCTGGAAGCCGCCTGCCCGGAAGGTCAGCACCAGCGTGTCGCGATGCCCCGCGCCGTCGCTGCCGGCCGGCTGGATCGGCGTGGACTCGTGGATCACCCGGGTGTCGTCCAGCAGCAGCAGGCTCCAGGGGCGATCCAGCGTGAAGCGCTGGCCGTCGGGGCCGTGGGCGTCGAAGACGCGGGTCTCGCCGCCGCGGATCGCATGCCGCGCCACCAGGAACACCGCCACGAAATCGACGCCGTCGCGATGCGCGCCCTCGGGCGTGGGCCGACCGATGCCGTCGGTGGTGTCGATCCTGAACTGGTGCGCCTCGACGTACCACGGATCGACGGCACGAACGTCACGCAGCCGTGCGCCGAGGTTCGCGATCAGCTGCACGAACGCCGGCGCCGCGACGATCTCCGGCGTGATCGGCGCAAACCAGCGCTGCAGGCCACCATGCAGCGCGTTGTAGTCCAGCGACTGGTAGTGCGCGCGATGCGGCGCCTGCATGACGCCGTCGTGGCCCACGATGAAGGAACCATGGCGACGACGGCGATAGCGTCCGCCATCGCGCAGGTACTCGTCGGGCGGCAGGTCGTCCCACGACGACACCAGCGCATCGAGCGCCGTCGGCGTCACGTCGCACAAGGCCGCGACCGACTCCGGCGAGAAGACGGCATAGCCGTGGGCGATCAAGCGTTCGGCGAGCGCCTCGGCTGGCGCGTAGGGAGCGGAAAACAGGGCAACCATGCAGACATCCGGGACAACGGAGGAGGGATCACGCGAACGGGAACGATAGACAAAACCGATCGAGTCGCGTTTTGCGATCGCGATCACCGCGAATCATGGACGTTACATCGTTTGCAGCGCGACGTCCGGGTTCGCAGAACACGACAAGCCTGTTACTTTATCGTGAAGATCGGGCATGACCGGGGGACGGCCCGCGCTTGCGTTGCGCAGCGTCTCCGCGGCTCTTGCCTGAACACGCACCGCCGTCATGGCGAAGGTGTTACGGGACGGATCATGAGCAGGACGCCGATCGACATCGACACCATGCGTGGCTTCGCCGATGCCGCGAACACCGAAGTGCTCAGCGCCCGCATCGAGCGCGTCATCCGCCCGCTCGGCATCGACTACTGGTTCTACGCCGTCGACCTGCCGCTGGTGAACGAACACCCCGACCAGCTGCGCCTGGGCACGTACCCCGAAGAGTGGGTGACGCACTACTTCACGATGGACTACATCGGCATCGATCCGGTGATCAGCCATTGCCACGACCACGCCACGCCGGTGTCGTGGGAAGAAGCGCAGTTGCACCATCGCCGGATCCTCGACCCGCACCTGCAACGGGTGCGGCACCTGTTCGGCGAAGCGCGTGAATTCGGCCTGCGCCAGGGCGTGAGCGTCCCGCTGCACGGACCCGGCGTGTCGTGGGGGTTGATGTCGTTTTCCTCGCGCGCCCTCAGCGCGCGCGATTTCGAGGCAATGCTGCCGGACCTGCACCTGCTGTCGCATTTCGTGCACGAAGCCGCACGCCAGTTCCTGCGCACGCGCACGCCCGCGCCGTTGCCGGCGCTCACCCGACGCGAGCGCGAATGCCTGTCCTGGGCGGCGGAAGGCAAGACCAGCTGGGAAATCGGGCAACTGCTCAACATCAGCGAGCGCACTTCGATCTTCCATCTGCAGAACGCCACTCACAAGCTCGGCGTCAGCGGCCGCCAGGCGGCGATCGCACGCGCGATCTCGCTCGGGCTGATCGTCTCCCAGCGCGCCTGAAGCGCTGCACGGACGGCATCGTGCCTGCGCGTTTTCGCGCAATTCGCGCAACAACCACTTCTTGTTTTCCGTCGACATCGAATGATGGATGTCAGCGCGATGCCGGTTTGATGCCGGAATGATCCGTTTCTGGAATTTTTTCCGACGCATCCGTGTCGGGATCGTCAACGCGACCGGACCTGCGTCAACCTGTAAGGTCCTTCAGCTGCAAGAAGCGACAGGCCTTATGCCCACTGAAGTCTCCTTCCACCACACGAGGAGACACCATGACGAGCATCGTCATCGGGCGGGCCGGCGAACCCGGCCTGGGCGCACCGCTTCTGGACAGCATGTATCGCCTGCGCTGCGCCGTGTTCCACGAACGTCTGCGCTGGAGCGTCCATGTCGAACACGGCCGTGAACACGACTGGTTCGACCTGATCGGGCCGCACTACCTCATCGCCCACCAGAACGCGTCGGTCGCCTTCGGCTGCTGCCGGCTGCTGCCGACCACCGGACCGAACATGCTGCGCGACATCTTCCCGTTCCTCATCGAGAACGGGCGCGCACCGGCATCGCCCGCGATCTGGGAAGTGAGCCGGTTCGCGATCGATCCGCGCGCATCGGGGGAAGGATTCGGATTCGGTGCGATCGCCGCGGGCATGCTGGCGGAGATGTTCCGCTTTTCAGGTGCGCGGCAGGTCGAGACGCTCGTCGGCGTCACCAGCGCGCCGGTCGAACGCCTGTTGCGGCACCTGGGCCTGGTGGTCGAACGCCTCGGGCCACCGCAACGCATCGGCGAGGTGATGAGCCTCGCCTTCCGCATGCCGGTGGCGGAGAACCTGCGGGTGGTCGGTCCCGGCCAGGCGGCCGGTGTCCAGCGCGCAGCGTGAGAGCCGGTCTCCCGCTGTGCGCGTCCGGCGCACAGCGGGGAGATCGGAGCGAGCGTCAGGCGGCAGCCTGCGCCTTGCGCTTCGGCAGGCTCGCGATCTTGCCTTCGCGCAGCGCCCGCAGCTGGGTGGCGGCACCGTCCCACAGCGCACGACGCGCCTGCAGCGCATGGGTCGCGGAATCGCGCGCCTCCTGCAGACCGTCCGCGCGGCGCGCCAGCTCGGCCTCGATCAGGCGATGCGCGGCCGGACCGTGCGTGTCGCCGTCGAGCTCGATGTGCCGCTGCAGGTAGTACACGAACCCGGGCGCGTGGCCTTCGCTCAGCCCCCAGCGATCGAGCAGGCTCTGGAACATCACCGGGATGACGTTCTCGCGGCCGTAGAAGAAGCTGGCCATGGTCTCCAGGGTGCTGCCGCGCAGTGCGGTGCCGATGGTGTGACCGACGAAATCGCGAACGAAGGCGGGAACGTCCATCGCCTCGAAGGCATCTTCCAGCGTCGCCCCGCCGCGCAGCGCGTTGAGGAAACCTTCGAACTGCGCGGTCGGCGCACCGACGTCGCGCATCGCCTGGAGATAGAGATCGAGATGACTTGCCGGATTCCCCTGGGCATCGACATCGCTTTCCTCGGCGAGGACGATGTCATTGATCAGCCGCGCCGCCACGGGATCCGCCGGCGGCATCCACGGCAACTCGACGCAGGTGAGGTCGCGCTGCAGGCGCTTGGCCAGGGACATGAAGTCCCAGACCGCGAACACGTGCACCTGCATGAAAGCGCGCAAGGCCTCGATGCGGTCGATCTCCGCGAAGACCGGGTGGGTTTCCAGTTCGTGGCGCACCCGGCGCATGGCCGGGGTCAGGATGGTGTCCTGAGGTGTGGCATCCGCTTCCTTTTTCATACGTTCTCCTTGATCGGGCACTAGCGGTGAACAACATCGGGAAAAAAATGCCGGACGACGACCTTCCTGGCCCGCCCGAACCTCCCGCCGCCGGCCTCGCCGACAGCGGTCCCATCTTGCCGCCGCACACCTGCGGCGGCCCCCGGCGAGCCTTCCCTGTCTCGCCTGACCTTGTGCACGATCCGGAGTCCGCATGCCGCGGACGCCCGATCGCTATCGCGCGGAATACAGCGGGTAGAGGCTGCTCTCCTCGCGTTCGATGCGTTGCGCCAGCAGGCCGCCGACCACCTGGTAGTCGGACATGAAGGCCTCCCGGGTCTCCTGATCGAAGTTGCCGATCTGGTACTTCTTGACGAAATCCACCACGCCGCGCGCGATCGCGTTCATCTCGCGCCGGAAGCTGCGCACGAGCGCAGTGCTGTCGGCGTCGCCCTGCATGGCGTTCTCGACGTAGTTGTAGAACCGGACGTTCTCGGCGATCAGGTGCCCTTCGAGGTGCACCTTGAAGGCATTGAGCATTTGCGGGATTTGCTGGAAATCGCCCTGCTGCGCCAAGTCCCCGATGGCCCCGTAGAGCTTCACCAGGTCCGCATGGTCGCGCTTCAGCGAAGGCACCAGATCGGGGTCGTAGCCGATCGGCCCGCCCGCACGGCGTTGTTCAAACGTGGGGGCACCCTGCGGCAATGCACGCGATCTGGGCCCCTGCCCGCCCCCGAGCCACTTCTTGAGAAAATCGAACACAACATCCCCTGTCGAATGAACCGTCGGCATGCCGCCGACCCGACGAACATATCCGCGTCCATACGCCGCCGTGTACCTGTAAGAAATTACAGGTTCGCCGTCGATGCGAAAAAAGATGCGCAAAGCGTGACTGTGCGCCGGACCATGGCGGTATCCCGTCGCATTACCGAAATGAAACGCGCGGCACCTGCGTGGGCCGACGGGCACCGGATGCCGGGGATGCCGGCCGCACCCATGCGACGCAACCGGAAAGTGCGCAAAAAAAAGGTAATTCCTAAGCAAACCGGACCAAATCTGAGAGGATTTGGTCATGAAACGATGCCCTTCCTGTGAGGGAAGCCGG